>CAYQCT010000023.1:945-2346 GCA_964416015.1 uncultured Tepidisphaerales bacterium | reverse complement strand
GCTCGCGGAGGTGCTTGTGCATCACCGCCGACGGCGTATCGCCCTCGAACGGCGGCCGACCGACGAGCATGTGGTACAGCGTCGACGCGAGCCCGTAGAGGTCGGCGCGGTGGTCGATGTCGATCTCCCCGCGGATCTGCTCCGGCGAAATGTAGAAGGGCGTCCCGTACGCCTTGCCCGCTTCGCCCTCGGCGGCGGCCTTGTCGCTCAGGTCGCGGGCCAGGCCCAGGTCGGTTAGCTTCGCGATGCCGGCCGGCGTCAGGACGATGTTCTTGGGCTTGACGTCGCGATGGATCAGGCCGCGGGCGTGCGCGTGCGCCAACGCGTCGGCCATCTGGATGCCGATGTTGATCGCCTCGGCCTCGCTGAAGTTCCGCCCCTCGCCGATCGGCGGCGGCTGCATGATGTCGTAGAGACTCGGGCCCTCGAGGAACTCCATCGTAAAGTAGTGCCGCCCGTCCGGCGTCTCGCCGACGTCGATCGCCTGCACCACGTTGTTGTGACTCAGTCGCGCCGCGGCCTGACCTTCTTTGTAGAACCGCTCGACGAAGCCCGGGTCGCTGCTGCTCCGCGCGGGCAGGACCTTGACGGCGACGGTGAGGTCGAGGCTGAGCTGCCGCGCCTTGTACACCGTGGCCATCGCGCCCTTGCCGAGCTGACCCAGGAGCTGGTAGCCGGGCAGCTGGCTCTCGCGACGCTGCCGAAGCCGCCGACGGATCCGGTCGGCCTGCGTCTCGGTCAGCAGCTGCCGACTGACGAGCAGGTCGGTCAGCGTGCGGTTGCTCGGGTCGCTCTCCTCGTTCTGGTGTTTGAGCTCGTCCCTGCAACTTTGCAGCTCGTCGGGCGTGATGAGGCCGAGCTCGACGACGGCCTTGCCGAGTTCGCCGTCGGTTTTGGGAGCGCCGAAGGTTTCGCTGCTCCGCAGGGCGGCGGTATCGGTCCCGAGGCCGTTGCCTGGCGCGGCGGGCGGGGGCGGATTGGCGGGGCTCGACGACGCAGCGGGCATGGTGCGGCAAGACCGGCCGGAGCGGCCGTGGCGCGGAGTGTGACGCGTCGTCGCGTGACACGCAAGGCATTGTGTCGCCGGTCACTGCTGCGACAGGCTATCGGATGTACGTCCGCCGCTCATCGTACGTGCTTGGCCGGCACCACGCTTCGTCCGACCGCCGTTGACGCAGCGAATCGGCCGGCGAATCATGCTCCCCGCGACGCGTCTTGCCCCGCGTCGCCGCTGACGGTGGTCATAGCTCAATTGGCAGAGCACCGCGTTGTGGTCGCGGAGGTTGCGGGTTCGAGCCCCGTTGATCACCCTTTGCGGGAGAAGAGAGGAGCTAGGAGCAAATTCATTTCGGCAGTAGCGTCGCGGTGAACTCTCCTGCGAGCCCTGAGCGTGAGCGAGGG
>CAYQCT010000023.1:0-935 GCA_964416015.1 uncultured Tepidisphaerales bacterium | reverse complement strand
GGGGTCCGAGCGACGCCGGGTCCCCTCGCTCACGCTCAGGGCTCGCAAGTACCTTCCCGCTCACGCTACGATTGACCTGAAGACGCTCTTGTCCCAGGGCAGAGCTTCCTCGGCTCCGAAGTGCTTCTAGCTCCTCTCTCCTGCGTACCTTGCTGCTAAAACGCATCATCCCCTGCCTCGACTGCGACGCCGGGCGGGTCGTGAAGGGCGTGAACTTCCGCGGCATCAAGGACGTCGGCGATCCCGTCGCGCTCGCCGAGCGGTACGAAGCCGACGGGGCGGACGAGCTGGTCTTCTACGACATCACGGCCAGCCACGAGGGCCGGGGCATCATGGCGAAGCTCGTCCGCGACGTCTGCGACCGCGTCTTCATGCCCATCACGGTCGGCGGCGGCATCAAGAGCGTCGACGACGCCAACCGCCTCATCCAAGCCGGGGCCGAGAAAGTCAGCCTCAACAGCGCCGCCCTCGCCCGGCCGGAGCTGATTGACGAAGTCGCCGACCGATTCGGCACGTGCGCGACGGTCCTCGGCCTCGATGCCAACCGCGTCGCGACGCAGGCCGGCGAAGTCTGGCACGCCTTCACCCACGGCGGCCGCCGCGACACCGGCCGCGACGTGCTGGCCTGGGCCCAGGAAGCCGTCGAACGCGGGGCCGGCGAGGTCGTGCTGAACTGTATGAACGCCGACGGCACCAAGGCCGGCTACGACCTGGAGATGACGCGGGCCGTCTCCGACGCCGTGCACGTCCCCGTCGTCGCCAGCGGCGGCGCCGGCGACCCGACGCACCTCTGCGACGTCCTGCTGCAAGGCCACGCCGACGCCGCCTTAGCCGCCAGCATCTTCCACTTCGGCACCCACCCCGTGCCGGCCGTCAAGCAATACCTGCACAACCAAGGCGTCGCCGTCCGCCTGTAGACAATGCACCTCTCTAGT
>CAYQCT010000022.1:27044-29224 GCA_964416015.1 uncultured Tepidisphaerales bacterium | reverse complement strand
GCGTGTCCTTCCGCTCCGGCACCGCCACCCGCACCACATCCGCCCCGGCCGTCGCGAGCTTGTTGATCTCCGCCAGACACGCCTTCACATCGTGCGTGTACCCGCTCGTCATCGTCTGCACGGACACCGGCGCATTGCCGCCGACTTTGACGTAGCCGACGCGGTCGTCGCCGAGGGTGATCTGCCGAGTCTTGCGTCGCGGGAGCATGGGCAGCCGATTCTACGTCGTGATCGACAGGAGCTATCGCGGCAGGGTGAACCAGAAGGTCGTGCCCTCGCCGGCCGAGTCGCCACGCAGGTTCGGGTTCTCCTCGATCCAGATCCGCCCACCGTGCCGCTCGACGGCCCGTTTGACGATCGTGAGTCCCGCGCCGCTGCCGCCGCCGAAGGCCTCGCGGCCGTGAAGTCGGCGGAAAATGCGGAAGACTTCGCTGCGATGTCGCGGGTCGATGCCGATGCCGTCGTCGCGGACGTAGATCGCCACCCGGTCCGCCATCGCCTCGGAGCGCGTCTCGTCGCAGCCGATTTCGATCGTCTTGACCTCCCGGCGGCTGTACTTCAGGCCGTTGGAGATCAGGTTCTGCAGGATCTCCATGAGGCGAATCTCGTCCCCACATACCGTCGGCAGTGGTGCCGGAACCACCACTCGTCCGCCAGCGGCGTCGAGCTGCGTCTGCATACTCGCCGTCAGCTCCGCTACCACCTCGTTCAAATTGACCGGAGCAAGCCGGAGGTCTGTGTTGCCGAGCCGGGCGTAGTCCAGCAGCGACCCGACGAGCGAGTCCATCCGCCGGGCCAGCTTCTGCATCTGCCCGACCATCGATTGGCCTTCCTCGTCGAGCCGGTCGCCGTAATCTTCTTTGATGAACGAGGCGAGGTTGAACATTCCCCGCAGCGGCTCTCTCAAATCATGCCCGGCGGCGTAGGCGAAATTGTCAAGTTCTTCATTACTCGCCGCCAATTGCTGATTGACGTGTTCGAGCTCGTCGGTCCGCCGGAGCACGACGTCGAGCAGGGCGGCCCGCAGTTCGCGGGCCGTCGCGACGTCGCCGTCCGTCCAGGGCAGGCTTCGGCCGCGAAGGCGTTCCTGCCAGGCGGCGAAACTCTTGCGTGGGCTCAGCCGCTCGCCCTCGACCGCCTTCGCCGGATTGCCTGCCCAGGTCACGGTCTGCACAACTTCCGGCCGAAACCAGAGCAAGGCGTCGCCGTCGGTCCGCCCCTCGCGGATCGGCACCGCCAGCACACCCGCCGCCTTCGCCGCCAAGTCCTCGTCCTCGAGCACTTCCGGCAGCCGGTCCGTCTGCACGACCCGCCGCCCGTTCGCCGTCGCCTGCTCGCAGGCCCAGGTTGCGACCCGGCGGATCGTCGCACGGTCCGGGCAGTCGCCGACTAATTCCATGTTGCCGCCAAGGCACAGGGCCGCACCGCCTGATTCGATCAGGTCGGGCAGCGTTGCATGACCCCGCACGAGCGAGGCCGCCGCCTGCTCCGGCGGAACCGCCGCCGCCTCGGCGAGCATCGTGTTGAGCGTGCCACGCTGCTCCGCAACACGGCCCTTGGCAAGGCTCGACAGCCGCGTGCTGATCTGCATCGACGCGACTTCGCCGACGATCTCGCACGCCGCGCGAACGCCGTACGGAACGTGCTTCGTCCCGCTGTAATGATGACACGCGACAAGCCCCCAAAGCCGCGGCCCCGGCGGGTGGTCGGCCGTCCCAACCGTCGCGCCGCGGCCGCCACTCAGGTCGAGGAGGCTGACCGTCATCGTCGCCGTGACGCCCATGTTCTTCAGGTATTCGACGTGCAACGGCGAGACGCTGCGCAGGCTCGTGTGGCCCAGGTCCAGCCGGCCGTGCATCGAATCGTGCGGCCGGTGCGCGGCGGCGATGTCGTTCTGCTCCGGCACGAGCGGCACGGGCGTGTAGTCGAGGTCGGGAATCACCCGCAGCCAGTTCGTTAAATACAGCTGCCGCGCTTGCGCGGGAATATCCGTCGCCGGGTAGTGCAGCCCGAGGAACGGCTCGTCGGCGGCGCGGGAGGCCGGGTCGAGCGACTCGGCAACGACCTGGCCGTTGTAGTCGGCGTCGAAGCGGTAGACCATGACGCGGTCGTAGCCGGAGATGCCGCGGACGCGTCGGGCAAGCTGGTCGCAGAAGCCGTCCAGATCGTCCGCCGACTGC
>CAYQCT010000022.1:11714-27022 GCA_964416015.1 uncultured Tepidisphaerales bacterium | reverse complement strand
AAGGCTGTTGCGGACGGCGTCGAGTGCGACGCGGCCCGCGCTGGCTTCCTCGACGGCGGGCTCGAGTTCGACGAGAACCTGCGGGCCGTTGCGCTCGTGGACGTGGGCGACGACGTCGTAGGTCGTACCCGCGACGTCGGCCGAGGCGACGCGAACGGACGAGGCGGCGGCATCGCTGGCGGCATGGTGCGCGACGGCATCGCAGGCGGCTTTCCCCAGAAGATCCGCGAGGTTCTTGCGGAGAACGTCGCTCCCGAGTTGCCGCTCCGCGTTGCGTGAGGCTTGCAGAACGGACAGGTCATCGAGCCGCGCAGCCAGCAGGACGCCGTGCGGCTGGATGAGGTTAGGGACGTGGATCGGCTCGCGGTCGCAGTCGTGCAGGTCGACCTGGTACGCCTGGCCGGCCTCGTCGCGATACTCGCCGGCGGCAGGAACGATCGGGGCGGCGGACACGCGACATGTAAGGCGGCGTCACCGGGCGGCTGCGGCGAAGAGATCGAAAGTCGCGACCGCCGCGTCGGCCGCTTCGTCGTACGGCGGCAGCATAGCTAGAGCGTCCCGCACGCTCCGCCACCGTCGGCCGCCGTCGTCGTCGCCGGAAAGGAAACGGCAGGGCGTGTCCGGCAGTTCGCGTCGCACCCGCGTCAACAGAAACCGACCGCCGACGCTGCTGCCCTCGACGACGTAGAGAACGCCGACCGCTCCGCCCGCCGCCGGCTCCTGCCACGTCGCGGCAGCTCGTGGCAAATGATCGACTTCGCTCATATCCGCCTGCAACGCCCGCACACGCCGGCCGCCGTCGGACGCGGCCGGCAGGCGGTCGCGATGCAGTTCGAGGAAGTGCGACGCCGGCGTGTGCGCGGCGAGCATGACCGACAGGAACCGCCCGTAGGTCGCCGTCGTCATCGGCTCCGGCAGGGCGAGCGCGGCCTCGGTCTGGGCGTGCTTGGCCCGCGTCGCCTCGCGCAGCTGTTCGAGCAGGTTCGCCGGCACGCGGGACAATACGCTCCGCCCATGAGCACCCATGTCGAAGACCGCCTGCCGCAGCCGTTCACGAACCGCTGGACGCCGCTGCTGCCGCCGCTGCCATTTGAGGCCTGGACGGAGACGCGGCAGTCGCTGCACCTGCTTTGCCAGATCGTCGGCAAGTTCCGCATGGCGATGACGCCGCGGCGGAATCACTGGTGGCACGTGCCGCTGTACGTGACGCCGACCGGCCTGACGACGGGCACGCTCTACGCACCGAACGACCCGCTGCTGAGCCTCGACATCGAGATCGAGTTGGCCGAGCCAAACGTGCGGATTCGCAACAATCATGGCGGCGAGTTTCATGCGATGGTGCCCGCCGACGGGCGATCGTGCGCCATGATGTACAAGCAGATCCGCGACTGCCTCTCGTTCGCCGGCGTCGATAGCGAGGTGCTCGATCAGCCGTACGAGCTCGCGTGGTGTGACCAACGGTTTCCGGACGACGAACGACATCGGGTGTACGAGCCGGAGTGGGCGACTCGCTACTTTCGCACGATCTCCTGGATCGAGCGAACCTTCCAGGAGTTCCGCGGCGACTTCCTCGGTAAGCAGACGCCGGTGCACCTGTTCTGGCACAGCTTCGACCTGGCCCTGACACGCTTCAGCGGCAGGGCGGTCGACAAGAAGCCGAGTGAATTCCGCAACCCGCGCGACGCCGAGGCGTACAGCCACGAAGTCGTCAGCTTCGGCTTCTGGCCCGGCGACGACAACTACCCGCGGCCGGCGTTCTACGCGTACACCGCGCCCGAACCCAACAGCCTCGCCGACGAGCCGCTCGCGGCCGGACATTGGCGCGACGTCGGCGGAAGCCACATGGCGAGGCTCGACTACGACGACCTCCGGCAAGCCGTCGATCCGCGACGGATGTTGCTCGACTTCCTCGAGTCGGCGTACGTCGCCGGGGCGACGCGGGCCGGCTGGGACGTCGAGGCGTTGCGTCTTCCGCCGCAGGAGTTTTATGAGCGCTCGTGAACGATTCGCTTCGCCACGTCGATCGCGTAGTCGATGCCGGCGGCGTGGACGTCGAGGTGCGTCACGGCGCGGACCCGGCCGTGCAGCAGGCTGAACTCGACGCCCGCCTCGGCGGCCCGGCGGACGAAAGCGGCCGCGTCGTCGGCGACGTCGAAGAAGACGATGTTCGTCTCCGGCGGGCGGACAAGCGATACGCTCGATATCGCTCGTAAGCCGTCGGCGAGCCGCTTCGCATTCTCATGGTCTTCGGCCAAGCGATCAACGTGATGATCGAGCGCATACAACCCGGCCGCGGCGACGACGCCCGCCTGCCGCAGGCCGCCGCCGAACATCTGCTTGTAACGACGGGCGGCGGCAATGAAGTCGCGTTTCCCCGCAAGAACGGCACCCATCGGGCAGCCGAGGCCCTTGCTCAGGTCAATCCAGACACTGTCGAATCCCGCGGCCAACCGAGCCGGAAGAACGTCCTGCGCGACGGCTGCGTTCAGCAGGCGGGCTCCGTCGAGGTGCGTCGCGAGGCCGAGCTCCTTCGCCTTCGCCAGCACGCCGTCGAGGCGGTCGAGCGGCCAGGTCGTGCCGCCGGCGAAGTTGTGCGTGTTCTCGACGCAGACGAGCCGCGGCGGCGGCGAGTAGACGCCGAGCCGGAGGTGGCCGACGCGTTCTTCCAAATGCTCACTTGTGAACGTTCCGTCGCCGATATGCAACGACTCGATCATAACGCCACTGACCGCCGAAGCCCCGCCGGCCTCGGCCCGGGTGATGTGACAGTCGCGCTCGCAGAAGACTGCATCGCCCGGCTGCGTGTGCGTCGCGACGGCAACCAGGTTGCACATCGCGCCGCTCGGGAGGAACACGGCTTCGTCCTGCCCGAGCAGGTCGGCGACACGCTCGCACAAGGCCTCGACCGTTGGGTCGAGCCGCCGTTGCTCGTCGCCGACCTCGGCCGACGCCATTGCCTCCCGCATCGCCGGCGTCGGGCGGGTCTGCGTGTCGCTGTAGAGGTTGACGTGCATGACAGAAGACGCACGCTACGAGGCACGACCTTGAGGAAGTGCTATCGGCGAAGCCGATGTCCGCCGTTGTTCGCGTAAGACATCGCGTGCCGCGATAGCTCTCCCCACGGTCGTGCCTCGTTGCGGTGCTCAACCTCACGCCGACGGCGGGGCCACGCGACCTTCGGCCAGGGCGGCTTCCTCCGACTGTTCATCGGCGAATTCCTTACCGGCCGGGTCGGCGGCGGACTCGTCGACGAGCGGCGTGCCGTCTTCGTTGTGGATCGCCCGCTCCTCCGGGCTCAATTCGTCGACGCTGCCGGCGGTCGCCCGTTCGTCGTGCGTGACCAGCTCGGCCGACATGCCCTCGGTGTGCTCCATCGGGCCCGTCGTCTTGTTCTCGGGCTCGTCGTCCGGCTCGACCGGCTCAGCACTGGTGAGCGCTTCGGCGGCGTGCCGCGCGGCTTCGCCCGGGTTGACGTGGCCGGCGACGCCGTCGATGCCACGCGTCTCCGGCGTCTGCTCCGGCTGCGGCTGCAGACGCGGCACGGGGCCAGGAATCGGCGAGTTGTCGACCGGCCCGCCCATGCCGAGCAGCGCGTTGCGGGCGCCGCTCGCGCCCTGCAAGCCCGCCGCCTTCGCCTCGGCCTCGGCCTTCTTCTTGGCCTCCTGCTCCTTGACGACGATCTTCGCTTCTTCCGTGCAAACGTCGACCATCTGCTCCGCCAGTTCGTACGTCAAGCCCAGCTCGTCCATCAACGGCTGCTCGCCGACTTCTTCGATGTCGCGGACGTCGATCAGGCCCAGCGCGATGATCTTGTCGAGCATGTCCTGCTCGCCGGCGGCGACTTCCTCGACCTGCCGCAGCGTCTCCTCGAGCCGGTCGATGTTCCCCTGGAACTCCTGCGGCGTGAGGATGTCGACGTCCCAACCGGTCAGCCGCGCGGCCAGTCGAACGTTCTGCCCACGCTTGCCGATCGCAAGACTCAATTGATCTTCGTTGACGACAACGGTCGCCCGACCCAGCTCGAAACAGAGCGAAACTTCGGCGACTTCCGCCGGCTTCAGGGCGTTGGCAATGAGGATCTGACTCGACTCGTTCCAGCGGACGATGTCGATCTTCTCGCCACCGAGCTCGTCGACGATGTTGCGAATGCGACTGCCACGCACGCCAACGCAGGCACCGACGGCGTCGACCTTGGCATCGATCGAAGCAACCGCTAGCTTCGTCCGCGCGCCGGCCTCGCGGGCGAGCGCGCGGATCTCGATCGTCCGCTCGCCGACCTCCGGCACTTCCCGCTCGAACAGCCGGCGGATCAGCTCCGGGTGGCTGCGGCTCAGGATGATCTTCACGCTGCTCGGCGTGTCGCGGACCTCGACAATCAACGCCTGCACCGCGTCGTTCTCATTGTGAAACTCGCCGGGAATCTGCTCGCTCCGCGGCATGATGCCTTCGACGCGGCCGAGGTTGACGATCATCGTCGGGCCTTCGAAGCGAACGACGCTGCCGTTGACGATGGTGCCGACCTTGTCCTTGTACTCTTCGTAGATGCTGCCGCGCTCGTCCTGGCGGAGCAGCTGGATCATGACCTGCTTGACGGTCTGCGCACCGATGCGGCCGACCTGGTCCTGGCTGAGTGGTTCCTCGTGCCGCCACATGTGAATCTGGCCGGACTCGCGGTCGACCTGGACGGCGAACTCGTCGACGTCTTCCGTCTGATACTGCCGCCGCAGCCCGCTGGCGATGGCCTGTTCGATGTCGAGGAAGACGGCTTCTTTTTCGATGCCGCGGTCGCGGGCGATGGTCTCGACGATGCGGACTAGTTCGGCGTTCATGATGATTCGGTTGTTGGGATGTGCAGCTTCGGAATGTCAAAGCGGCCGCCCCAATGGGCGGCCGTCCGGGAAACCATAGGTCGTATGCCGCGCCGGCGTCCATCGGCGTCGCATTCCCACCCGAAGGTTACGCCGCCAATCGCTTCGGCTCCGTCGGCAGCAGAGCCGGCCCGTGATCCGCAAGCCGCGCGACTTCGTACTTCGCCGCGGCGTTCGCCTCCAGCATCCAAGGCTCTTCGGCCACCCGACGCTGCCAACGGTCGCGTAGCTCCCGACAGAACGCGACCGCGTTCCTCTCGAACTTCATCGTCTTCTTCGATTCTCGCGGCTTCCTCGGCGTCTCGGCCTCGTCCGCCTCCGGCTGCTTCGCCACCGTCACCGTCTGCGTCGGATCCGTCCTGACGAGGACCTTCTTCGGCCGCCCGTGGATGACGACCGTTCTGTACGTCGGCCGCACCGCCTCGTCGGCCGCCTGCTTCTGTTCGCGACGACGCTTCGCCCGCTCGCGTTTCTCGGCCTTGCTCATGGCGAGCTGTTTCGCCTCCGCTGCGACCAGCTCGGCCGGCTTTCGACAATCCTCCGGCAGGACGACCGGCTTGGCCGACTCCCACGACTCGCCCGGCGTCAACGGAAAGATCAAACGCTCCTCGCGGATCGACCCGCCGCGTGTCTGATGCGGATACCAGTACGGATGATCATCGTCCGCATTCACCCGCCGCTGCTACAGAATGTGCATGCGTGGCTTTTTGTGTCCCTGCTCGTCCTGCACGTTTCCCCTCCCACCCGTGCGATACGCGATCGGCACGAACCCGACGCTCTGCCAGAACCGATTCGCCGGCAGGTCTTGCGCACACCAGCAACAGAACAGCCGACACCCCCACGCCGCCCGCGCGAAGACCCCCTGAATCAGCCGTGCCCCCACGTTCCGCCGCCGCACCGTCGGATCGACCGCCAACTGATAGACCGCCCCCAGATCGTCCCGTCCGCTATAGCGATCGCGGAACACGACATATCCCACCGGCTGGCCTTCCAGCTCCGCGACGAGAATGCCGTCCATCTCGATGTACCCGGCGTATTGCTGCGTCGGAAAGAACCCGAGCGCCGCCCGATTCGCCCGCTGCAGCAAATCCAGGAACGGCACGTCCGCCATCGTCGCCAACCGCAACGACACCTCATCCGCCGGCCTACGCAGCGTCGACGCGGAAGGGCAAGACGATTGTGGTACGATGGTGCTCATGGTCATGGCAAAGGCAAGAGTGGAAGGAAAGGTGCTGGTGCTTGAAGAGCCGCTCGATCTTCCCGACGGCTCCTCCGTCGAGCTCGAAGTGCGTCAGATCCCGTCGTCCGAAGCGGCCCGATCCGCCCGCGACAACACTCGCTTCGCCGCCGGCACGATCAACAAGGCCGGACGAGCGCTCGGCTGGATGAAGGCACCGGAGGGCGATTGGCTCGACGCTGCCCTCGAACCGTTGCCCCAAGACCTGATCGACCTGATGGAGAATGGGCACCCTGACGATCCACTCCGTACGATCAACAAGGAAGTGCGCGAGGCAGGATCCAGCATGCCCGAGCCCGAAGCAGACTCTGACGATAACTCCGATGGGACCCTCGGATGACGCAGCGTCGCCCGAGGCAACCCTTGCTCCTTGACACGAACGCCGTCATTTTCATCGCGAGAGATCCTGAACGACTGTCGCCGCGTGCACGTCAGGCGTACCAGGAGGCGGAGCAGGTCGTCGTTAGCGTCGTGAGCTTCTGGGAAATCGCGATCAAGGCGGGTCGCCGCAATCTTGATCTTCCCGCCTCCTTCGACGCCTTTGTCCGTCACTGGCAGTCGGCACAAGGTGTCGAAATCGTTCCGATCACCACAGCGCCGCTTCGCTACCTCATCTCGCTGCCGCCGATTCACGGAGACCCATTCGACCGCCTCCTCGTCGCCCAGACGATCGAGCTCGACGCCGACCTCCTCTCCAGCGACACCACCCTCGACGCCTACGACATCACTCGCATCTGGTGAACCCCGCCGTTGCTCACCCATCCGTAGGAGAAACGCGAAGACGCAAAGAGGCAAAGCCGGAGCAAAGGAGAGGATTGGTTTCAGATGAGACGCTAACAAAACCTTCTGATCAATACCTCCCTCTGACCTTTGCTCTCTCTTCGCCCCTTTGCGTCTTTGCGTTTCTCTAAGCGAATCACGCCGCCTGGGCGACGTCGTCGAAGTTGATTCGCGCCATGATCGGCCGGGAGAAGGGGCCGAACTCGCCGCGGGTTCCGACCCAGCAGGCGGCGAAGTGGATCTTCGTCCCCGGCACCAACATCGGCGGCATCTCGACCTGCAGGTCCGTCCGCGTGAAGCCGCCTTCGAACTTCCACTCCCGCACGTCCGTCGCCGGCTCGTCGCCCGCGAAGGTGTAGAGGTACGCCATCTTCGCGTTCGCCGGCCGACGACGACGCGTCGGCGCCTCGACGTCCCGCAGCTTCAGGAAAAACAGGTGCCCGCTGACGGCCTCGAGGATGCAGAGCGGCGCCTGCGTCGGGGCCGGGATCGGCGTCGGCTCGCGGTCGCGGATCCGCAGGTTCAGCTCGCTGCGGAGGTCGTTGGTCATTTCCGGCCAATTTTCCGCGACGCCGACGAGCGTCTTCAGGCCGTTGATCAGAGAGCGCTTGCGAGTCTGCCGCGCCGTGATCGAGGCCGGCGTGCGGGTGGTCCGCGAAAGCGTCGCCTGATAGGCCGCGGTCCAGCGAGCACGATTCGTCGCGAAATCCGCGGCCTCCTGCTCGCTGATGCCGTACCGACCGGGATCGGCCGCGATCTGCGTCTCGAACGTGCCGGTCAGCTCGTCGACCGCCGCGTCGGGCGTGGAGTAAGAAATTCGGAGCCAAGGTGGCACGGGTCGCGTCGGCGAGACTTGTGCCCCCCCCACCCCCCCCTCCAACCCCTCCCCGCCGCAGGTCCGACAAGGTCGCCCCTGCCGACCCTGGCAAGCCCGACGCTGCACCCGTCCCGCCGCCGGTCCCGATAAACCCGCCCCTTCCAAACCTGCCGCGGTCGCGACTCGGACGCAATGGGTCGTCCACGTCCTCGATCCCGCGCGACACGTCATGCATGCGCCCTGCCAGTTGCTCACCCGAAGCCGCCTTCGACGAACCCGCCATCGCCCTCCCGGCCGCACGTTCGACCCAATCACGACATGATCGGCCCCGTCCACCACCGGTACCGCACCAATTCGGACGTGCCCGCGACATGATCGGACGCAAATGGTCCGGCCGCCTGGACAGCGGACTGCCCATGCTGTCCTGCGCAGCCTCTATGTTGGCCAACATGGGCTCGATGTAGGCCAGCATGAACTTCAAGTTGCCCAACATGAAGTCAATGTTGCCTTGCGCCGCCTCCGTGTCACCTAACATGAACTCGATGTTGGCCAACACGAACCCAATGTTGCGGAACCGAGAATCAATGTTGCCCAGCGCGACCGGCATGTTGTGAAACTGCAGGTCGATGTTGCCCAACCGACGATCAATGTTGCCCAGCCGATGATCAACGTTCGCCGGCGCATGAACGAAACTGCCCGGCACGAAGCCGCCGCTGCGTGACAGCTCGTCGATGTGAACGACGCAGCAACCCCCGCCGACCGTGGCCCTACGGCTTCTTCCTTCCTCAGACGGGGAACACCTGCGTCATCTTGTCATTCGAATCGACAACCTCTTGCATGAACAGCAGCAGTCGGTACAGTCGGGACCAACCGCACGGCAGGACGTCGTCCACGGGTGGGCGCGGGCCGATCGGCAGACACCCCGCAGGTTGATCTAACATGTCCGCCTTCAAGCGTCGCCGTCTCGCGCCCCGTACCGGCGCAGCCCTCGCCGATCGTCTCGAACCCCGCCGCCTGCTCGCTTTGGCCGTCGCCGACGTCGGGATCGACGTCGATCGCGTGCCGGAAGATGCATTTCACGTGGATCTTCACGACGCCAACGGCCTCGGGGGCCTCGACTTCGCCAGTGTCGACGCGTCTTCGGTCCGCGTCGTAAACATGACCCGCGGCATCGCCTCGACCGGCGAGACCTTCTCTTATGACGACACGACCGGCCGACTGACGGTGGAGCCGGACGAGACGTTGTACGACGCCATGGCCGCCGCCCGACTGGCCGACGGGTACTACGAGATCGAGCTCGACCCGGCAAGCGTCCGCGATCTTGCCGGCGATCCCCTCGCGGCCGACGTGTCCGGAACACCCTTCACCGACCCGGCGGACCCGGACGCCTCACCCCGATTCACCTCGAGTGCGCGAACCACCCTCCGCTGGCTCAACGGCGACTTCAACCGTGACGGCACGGTCGATGCCCTCGACATGCAGACCTACTTCAGCAATACCGGAGGAGGACCAGGCACGTTCGCCACCGGCGACGCGACGGGCGACGGCATCGTCAACTACGAAGACCTCAACATCCTTCGGGCCCGCTACAACACATCGCTCGCCGCACCGCCCACGCAGCCCGGCGAAGTCCTGGCGACCCTCGGCTACAACAACTCCGTCCAACTGAGCTGGCGCTTGTCGGGCGAGACGTTCGACGAGGTCCCGGACGCCTGGCACATCTACCGCGGAACCGGCACCGAGAGCAGCGAGTTCGATCCAACGCCGGTCGCCGTGCTGACGGGGACGGAGGCGTTGATGCCGCAGACCTACGGCATGGCCCACTGGCAGGATACCAACCTGCAGGACGGCACGTTCTACCGCTACGACGTTCGTGCCGTCGTCGACGGCGTCGAGAGCGCAGCGACCGATACGGCGGCGGAGTGGACGGCCTTGCCGGCTCCACGCGAACCCGTGCAATACGATCTCGGCGACGGCACGATTGTCTTCGGGTGGACTCCGCAAAGCACGAACGAGACGCAGTTTCGGCTGGGTCGAGGGATCAACGGCTACTTCACGCCCTTCTCGCCTGTGGGTTCCGGCGAGAATCAGGTAGAATTGAATATCACCAACCAGACGTACGAGTACGCGGTGCGAGCGGAACGCTTTGTCGATGGAATCACGAGAACTTCTTCGTGGACACCGTTTCCTGAGCCGGAGGTTGCCAATCGACCAGCAACACCCGGCGGGTCTGGCACCGAGCCATCGGGTGGCGGGACTGTCACGCCGCTTCACTCGATCGGCAACGCGTGGATCAACGACGTGCAACTCGCGTGGAGCAACACGAGCGACGTGGACGCAACTATTCTCGAGTGGGGAGGTCCTTCCGACCCGGTCGCGCTCGCTCACCTGCCGGCCGGGTCGACATCCTACACAGATGAATATCCCACCTTCGGCTACAACTGGTACCGCGTGCGGAACGAGGTTCACCTGGACGGCGGCGTCGTCCTGGCTTCATACAGTGAGCCCCTCAGCGTCAAGGCGGAAGCCCCGCCAGTAGCAGTGCCGCAGGTTGCAGGACGTCAACGCGCGAGCGACTCGATTGCCATGTATGAGGTGCATCATGGGTCGTCGATCGGAATTTACATGAGCGAGACCCAGATGACGCCCGGTTCACAATGGGATTTCGACGGATCGGTTGAGATCGTTGATCTGAAGCAACCGCAGCAAGGATCGGTCACCTATCTGCACAATCCGGACGAACCTATCTATGAGCACAAATTTCGGTTTGAGGCGGCGGAGGATTGGGTTGGGGAAATGACCTTCTCATTCCGCTTTCTTGATTCCGACGGACATCAATCACCGGAGATTCCCGTAGCGGTTAATGTTATCAATCGGCCACCGGAGATCACAGGACAGCTTCTCGACGATCCAGCATATTTTCAAGATGAAACGCGTGTGCCTTTACTGCTTTACGACTCCGAGACGCCTAAAGAAGAGTTATCTGTTTCTATCCGCTCAGGGCCGGAGAGCGGGACCGCGCGGATTGATCCGTCCACGCAAGAGCTGGTCTTCTCTGCGGATGCAAGTTTCAACGGTTACGACTCTGTCGTGCTTGATGTGTCAGATGGGCTCGCAACCGGTACCGGCGCGACAATCGAGTTCCTGCATCAGCCATCCCACACGCCGTCAGTCCAGCTCGCATCGCCTTCGGACTTTAAGGTGCTTGATCGGGCTGTAGACCCGTCAGATTCCAGCTCGCCGTCCCTCTGGGACACTGGCCTGAAGGAGTATGTCGCCGGCAACCCGGACTGGGTTCTCGTACTCGAGTCCGAGCCGGATAGTCCGTACGAGTGGTCAGATGCTCCTGTCGGACAACCTCGTAGTCTCCTCGTCCGTGTCGACAAGACCCGTCAAGTCGATCGGATTCGCTACTACCACGCCGACGGAGGCAAGCGGAGCCGCACAGGAGAACTTGTCGCGGTGAATGCCAGGCATCCGAATGTGCCGTCCGCGTTCTGGGGGACATCTGGAGGGCTTTCCTCCCGGCAGTTCGCATCCCCAGTCGGGACCACACTGTTCGACATGAATACTGCCGAAGGGCCGATTGACGTGACGGAACCGCCTACGTTCGGGACGCTTCTTGCCGACCCAGATGGGCAACGTCTCGCCTACACACCGCCATCGCCCGATGCAGACGGTGTGCCGTTTGAAGGGTGGGACTTTTTCACCATTCGTGTGCCGGTACGGGTCAACGGCAACCAATTCACATCATTTGAACGACCTGTCTCTGTTCACGTCAGCCGCGACAGTCCGGTGCCTGCGGGCCACACTCTACCGAATCCACCCCCGTCGTTGAACGGACGAGACTGGATTCGCGACGTCAGCCCGATCGACGTAGATGCATCGGAAGATGGTTTACGCTCAGGAATCGAGCAGGCCAATGCGCTTCTTCGTGAGGTTTACGAACGTCTTGGCATCTTCGCGGGGCGAGCAGTAGCCCTCGACGTATCAGCGGACCTCGAGATCTTGAATGATCTGGATTCAGCGCTCGCCGAGATGGAGCCGGTCGTGGCCGCCTTCGATGACTACAACCGCCAACTCGCCGGACTGAGAAACGCGGCTTCTAAAATTCTCGCCGAGCGGCGATGGTACAACATCTACTGGACCGCAGACGAGAACGAACTCATCACCGAAATTTACACGCTGCCGCTCGGCATCGGGTCGCTTCGTGCATCGCAGGCGGTGATGGACGAGCTCGCTGATTCGCTTAGTCGGCTTCGCGAAGGTGCCGGCATCTGGGTCGACACGACCACCGGCGTCGTTCATATGGCAGAGGCTGCTCGCAGTGTGCTCAACACGGCGGAACTAGTCGGCGCGGTAGGGACTGGCGGCGTCTCTTATCTCGTAAAGAACGGTGCTACTATTCTGACGAAGGAGGGCATGAAGGTCGCCGCGAGAGCCTGCGGCCGTCTTGCGACGACCACTGCGTTGCGAGCAACGGGTAGCATCGTCGCCGCCGAAGCCGTCGCATACGCCGCCGGCAAGCTTGGCTTGAGCGACGACGAGATCGCCATGATTCGTGTCGGCATCGACGCGTTCCAGGCCTTTCAGATGTTGAAGGCAGCCAAAGCCGTCAGGCAGTTCAACGATCAATGTTTCGCGGCCGGGACGAACGTCATCACCGGCCTGTTCGCTGACGGCACCTTCAGCACGAAGCGGATCGAGGATGTACAAGTCGGCGACCTCGTTCTCTCCCGAGACCAGCACGACGCGGCCGACGATCTGGACCCTCGTCGCGTGACGAAACTGTTCCGCAAGACCAGCGACCACCTCCGCCACGTCAGCGTCCGCGGCGATGGGGACAACGTCGAGCAGATCGAGACGACCGACGAGCACCCGTTCTGGGTGAAGGACCAGGGCTGGACCGACGCCGCCCGGCTGGCGGCCGGCGACCTCGTCCAGGAGGCCGACGGCACGTGGCAGACGGTGCTGAGCACGCATTACGAGGCGGTGCCCGCGGGCGTGACGGTCTACAACATCGAGGTCGAGGGCGACCACACCTACTTCGTCGCCGACGCCGACGCGGTCCAGGGGACGGACCCGCTGTGGGTGCATAATGTCTGTGGGACGAACGGCTTCTTTGGGCTTTCACGAGGACGCATTCGATTTTTTGGTGGTGTGAGCACGAAGGAGATGCGGATGCAGAAGCGGACTGATGCCGATTACAGGGAAGTGACAAACAAATTCAACACGATTAGAAAACCTGAGTTTCTCAAGCACGTAGCGAACAATAATGAAGCTGATCTCAAGCGTCTTGGGATGACACCAAAGGAGATCTTAGACATGAAGTCGAGCGGCAAGCTTCCGACTCGACTACAATCTGGACGATCGGGACTATCTGTGCATCATAAACACCCGAAGGAGCTTGGTGGCGGCAACGAGGATGAAAACCTTGTTCTACTTTCCAACATTGATCACTACAGCATCAGCGCAGAGGTCAGTCGAGCCAAGGCTCGTTCAGGCGGCGCTCCCTTCGACATGGTGTTGCCAACCTTCGACGGAAAGTTGGTGTATGCGCGCTAGCGATATTTATGCCGAAGTGAAGATGTTCCAGGCTTCGTTATCTTCCAAGGGCGTATCTTCATGCTCGCCGCTGAGCTTAGGAGATACTGCTAATCTTCGAAACGAATTTAGAAGCAAATTTGGATTTGTCCTGCCTCATGTTTATCTGCGTCTTTGTGAAATAAGCGACGGCGTCTTTGGTCAGAATAGCGAGCTCTTTGGACTTCGGGAATATCAAGGCGACGAGTGCGAGAGAGAAAGCATATTCTCGGCGAACGCGCTGTTCAGGTCCGACATGTGTCTTCCACGTCATCTTATTGTCTTCGGAACGGATAATGCGGTTGATCCGTGGATCTATGACACGAAGCAGAATGTCTTTCGACTGACAGATAGTTCGGGCGAGTTGGTGGCCGGCGAGTATCAAAGATTTGAGGACATGTTTCATGCGATGTTCAATCTGGACATCCTTCACCAATGGCGGTGATCTGAAGGCAGAAGCGAAGATAGGGTACATCATTGCGCGGTAGAATAGGGGACATCGTTCTTTTCCATTGCTACGCTCCTCCGCTAGCTGAATCTCGCGATAAAGAACGATGCCCCCTATTCCTCCCCTGATCGTTCCTTATGCAGAATACTGGGTTCTGGGGGAACTGCTCGGTTGGCAGCAGGACTTACATTGGCCCACGCCGTCACTAGGATGGAACAGATGAAGCATATCCTTCTATTGATGACGCTAGTTCTCGTACTTCTTTCAGGCTGTAGCCGCTTGCCCGCCGATGCGCCGACGCTCGCGGACGAGAGGCGGCCGGACCTCGCGAATAAGATGGGACTCGGGGTGGAGTACGAAGTGATCAAGAGGATCGAAGTGTCCGATGCTGAGGACCGTTATCTGCTGCGTGCGAGAAACCAGTACGGGCCGATCGGTGGCACGCATGTCGGATATCTTGAGCCGGGCACCCGAATACGAACGCAACATGTCTGGTTTTCACCACCGGAAGAAGGGATCGGGATCGCTTCGTGGGTGACGACCTCCATGCGGGTCGTGCCCAGTCATCCCTTTCCGCTCGCGCTCTTTCCTGCTGACCTTCCTGGTTCCTGGGATACCGCTCTGACGGGCGACCGTGTCAACGCGTACATGCTTCCCGCTAGCCACGCTCGCGTGGTGGACGAGCACGAGCGGACGCCCGAGGACCAGATCGTGCCACTGACCGAGCGTCAGGAGTGGCCGAAGTGGAGGCGGCGATGATGCGATACGCCATTCTTCTGCTGTTCCTGGCGATCGGTTGCGCACGTCTTCCCGCCGATGCGCCGACGCTCGCCGACGAGCGGCGGCCGGAGCTGGCAAAGAAGATGGGACTTGGGCAGGAGTATGAAGTCACCAAGAGAATCGAAATTCGAGAAGGCGACGGCGAATACAAGCTCGGCGCAGTGCGTCAGTATGGTCCAATTACTGTAGGCCACGTCGGCTACCTTAAACCCGGTACACGCCTAAGGACCGAGCATGTCTGGTACTCACCTCCAGAAGACGACGTTGGAATCGCCTCCAGCGTTGCCGTCACCATGCGGGTGCTTCCCGAGCACCCTTTCCAGTACGCGCTCAAGCCTGCTGACCTTCCTGGGGGCTGGATCGCGCTGCCAACGGGCAAGCCGGCCAACGCGTACGTGCTGGCTGCGAGTCACGCCCGCGTGGTGGACGAGCACGAGCGGACGCCCGAGGACCAGATCGTGCCGTTGACTGAACAGCAAGAGTGGCCGAGGGGAAGGCGGCGATGATCGAGTAAGCAAGCGACGTCGTTCTTCTCTGTCGCAAGTCTGCTCTTTGCCATGATCGGCTTTGCGGTAGAAGACGGACCCCTCAATCTCTTCGATGTCCTCGATCTCTTCTCGGATCCGGACTGCCACGCACCAGCGACCTGCGGCACCGGAGGCGAACGAACTACGTTCGCTAACACGGTTCCGCTGGCGGGGAGCGGCCGGGGTTGCTGCGTATGAGCAGATTTGATGTGCGAGGAGACGGACCGCGGAGGAGTTGTTTGAGAATGCAGTAGCGACGGCTCGCCGC
>CAYQCT010000022.1:9871-11704 GCA_964416015.1 uncultured Tepidisphaerales bacterium | reverse complement strand
CGCTGACGTTTGCGTGGCTTCGGCCGATTGGCGCAGAGGCAGCGGCGAGCCGCCGCTGCTACGACCGGAGTCTTCCGACGCTTCTAGACGGAAGGCGTAGGAAGATCGTGACGCGATCAGGACAATGACGTCCGTCGGTGTTCAGGGTGGTCGAGAGGCACGCAGGATTCTCTCTTGGTGCGTTCGTTAAGTTTGGGTCAGCTCCAGCCTGTCGAAGCCGCCGGCCTGTTGGTCGAAGGTGGCGTCACGGTCGAAGGCTCGCTCGATCCGCTCGTCGCCACGCTCGAGGCGGAGGCGGTGGTCGGGGATGAAGCGGGCACGCAGGGAGAGGGCGTCGGGGGCACCGTCGCGTTTCGTCACGCGTTCGACGTCCGTCATGACGAGGTTCTTCGTCCGCGTCTCGAGGCGGACCATCGGAGCGTTGCCGCCGCCGGTCTTCCAGCAGCGGACGTCGTGGACACGAACGTCGCGGGCGAAGCCGACGCCGTCGGCGTGAGCCGGGTCGGCCTCGTCGAAGAGCGGCACGCGGCAGCCGCGGGCGGCGTCCATGTTGAGCACGGCCTGGTCGCAGCCGCCGCGGATCTTGCTGATCGTGATCCGCTCGATCGGGCTCGTCACGCTCAGCACACGGACGAACGTGTGGCACGCTTCGGCCGACAGGTCGCTGATGGCAAGGTCGCGGATCGGGCCGTGCTCCTTGCCCTGGCACTCGATGCGGTCGATGGCGTCGTCGGCGTTGAGGGCGACGAGGTCGTCGTCCGGCGCGCCGGGCCCGAGGCCGGTGAGGTTGCGGATGATGCCGCGTTCGCAGTAGCCGCCGAGGTGGATGCCGTCGTTGTTCGGCCGCGGGTTGGTCGTATAGAAGCGGACGTCTTCGACGAGGAAATCATAAAGCCGGCCGGCGCGGAAGTGGTAGGTTTCGCTGTCGGTCAGCATCGTGTCGGCGAAGACGAGATGCCGGAGGTTGTGGAAGTTGACGAGGACGCCGGTGTAGCTGCCGGGGTCTGAGAGCGGGTCGCGTGCGCCGGCGTCGCTGCGGGGGTTGTTGCGGTTGTTGCCGTCGAAGATGCCGCCGCGGATCTCGATGTTTTCGTTGCCGTTGGCGTGATCGGCGTTGGTGAGGAGGAACGAGTCCTTGTAGACGCCCGCGCCGTCGGCGAGGCGGAGGCGGGCCTGCGGGTGGAGCTCGAGCCGGGTGTGCGAGCCGATGCGGAGCGTCTTGCCGACGCGATAGGTGCCGGGCGGCACGCGGAGCACGCCGCCGCCGGCGAGGTGGTCGAGGGCTTTCTGCAGGGCAGGCGCGGCGTCGGTGCTGCCGTCGCGGGCAGCGTTATAGTCGGCGGCGGAAACGTCGTGCATGAGGACACAGCCTAAGCCGACGCGACGGCCCGGCTAGGAGGCATTTGCAAGCTCAATTTGTAGCAGCGGCGGCTCGCCGCTGCCGTTCGTGTAATTTTGGCCGGATGGCTTAGAGGGAGCGGCGAGCCGCCGCTGCTACTACGTCCTCCTTTGACTCCTAGACCTGTACGCGAGCGATCTCGCGACGCCGGAACAGGACCCAGCCGACGAGGAAGATCAGGCCCGTCCAGAGCAGGCCGACGACGAGCAGGTGGCGGCCCAGGTCGTTCCAGGAAATCAGCAGGCCGGCCTGCACGCGGGCCATGCCGGCCAGGTCGCTGAACTGCGCCAGCAACGCCGCCAGCAGGCGGACCAGCGGCAGCAGGGCGAAGTCGAACGCCGCGTCGACGCCGGCGATGCTCGAGCCCTGCATCCGCGTCGCCAGGACGTCGCGGACCCACGCGCCGCCGGCGGCAATGATCCAGACGACGACGG
>CAYQCT010000022.1:0-9861 GCA_964416015.1 uncultured Tepidisphaerales bacterium | reverse complement strand
ACCGGGAACGTCAGCAGCGCGCCGGCGACCGTGCCGAGCATGGCCACGAAGGCCAGCCGCACCCAAAGCACCGCGGCGGCGCGGATGAGATTCGGCGCGAAGTCTCCGGCCCGCGCGTTGAGCACGAGGCCGACGTCGCCTTCGAACTGCAGCGTCGATCGCATCCGCGATTCGCTCTGCGCGTCGGCACCGCCGGCGTTGAAGAGGGTCATGCGGAGCTCGCCGTTCTCGTCGACGAGCGTCGCGGGGATGTCGAAGCTCTGCACGCGGTCGATGACGTACGTCACCGGCACCTGCCGGCCGGCGGCGGAGAGCAGAAGCTGGCCGCGGTCGCTGCCGTACGTGTTGCTGCCGGCGGCCTTGAAGCGGAGCTCGAGCAACGCCGGCCCGAGGTCGAGGCCGATCAGGTCGGCGTACGGGGCGACGCTCTCGAGCGTCACGTCGTCCGCCGTGACCTCGAGGCCGAGCTCGCGAAGTTGCGCGGCGATCGGCTCGGCGTCGGCGCGGACCTGCTCGCTCAGCTCGTCCGCTGCCGCGCGGGCGGCGCCGAGGCCGGGGAAGATGTACTCCTTTTCCTGGCCTCGCGGGATCGAGAGGAACTGCAGCCGTTGCTCGTTGAGCAGGTCGAGCGAGAGCTGCTGCGGGCCGCGCTGGGCGACGCGGTCGGGATCGGTCCGGGCGATCTCGTTGAAGCGTTCGCGGGCGAGCTCTTCGAGCGGCGTGCCGGGCCGGGCGTAGACCTCGCGGCGTGCGGTGAGGACGCGGGTTCGCACGGCCTCGGCGTCGGCGACGTCGATCGCTTCGTGCTGCGCGATCCACCGCGTCGACGTGCCCCAGACCGTCGTTGCCCAGGCGGCCGTCACGGCGAGCATCAGCAGCGAAACGCCGAGCCACTTGCCGACGAGATAGCCGCCGCGGCTGACGGGTTTGACGAAGACGTTGCCGCCGCGACGCGGGCTCAGGTCGTTGGACGTCGCGTAGCAGGCGAGCAGGGCGGTCGTCGCGCCCAGCAGCAGCGACGCCGAGAGCGAGGCAACGCTGAGGAAGGTCTGCAGCCGGTGCCGCAGCGGTTGCTCGACGTTGCCGAGCGTCAGGTACGGCTGCACCGCGACGACGACGAGCAGGATGCCGAGGAGCAACAGGACGATGCGACTCCGCACGGCCTCCTCGACGGCCCCCCGTGCGACGGCCATCATGCCGGCGGCGGGCGTCCGCGACCAGACGTCGGCGGCGACGAGGCGGCGGACGAATTCGACGCCGGCGTACCCGAGCCAGCCGCCGGTGAAGAGGACGAGGAAGATGCCGGTCAGCCGGTGGATCGGCCGCAGGTCCGACTCGCTCGCCAGCCGCGGCAGCCACGTCGTCGGCAGCTCGAACGCGACCCGCGAGGTCCGGCCTTCGGTGAAGCCGACGAGGACGAAGAGCGTGACGAGCGAGAGCAGAAAGACGCCGACCAGGCCGCCGTAGCGACGCAGGTAGAAGCCGACGCGACGCAGCCGTGCCCGCCGCCGGTCGCGGTCGTGCAGGACGCGGTCGTCGAAGGCGGCAGTCACCGGGCGGATGCTATGTCCCGGCGAAGGGAGGTTGCCGGTACGCTGCGGGCGTGTCCGCCGCCCGCTGCGTCTTCTTCGACCGCGACAACACGTTGATCGTGGCCGACGCGTACCTGGGCGACCCGTCGCTGGTCCGCCTGATGCCGGGCGCTGCGGCCTGCATAGCCGAGCTTCGACGCGACGGGTACAAGGTCGCCACCGTCAGCAATCAGTCCGGCGTCGCGCGCGGCATGTACACGAAGACGGACGTCCTCATGGTCGACGCGCGGATGCACGAACTGCTGCTGGAAGAGGACGCCGAGGCGAAGATCGACGCCGGCTTGTTCTGCCCGCACCACCCGGACGTCGACGGGCCGTACGGCATCAAGTGCGACTGCCGCAAGCCGGCGCCGGGGATGTTGCACTTGTTGGCGAAGGAATTGGACGTTGTGCTGGCGGAGTCGTGGGTCGTCGGCGACGCGCCACGCGACGTCGAAGCCGGCGCGGCCGCGGGTTGCCGGACGATTCTGTTCGATCCGCCGAACGTCACGCGAAGCCCGGCGGCGGATCAGTCATCGTCGGTCACGCCGACCGCCACGGCAACGTCGATGCAACAGGTCTACGAGATCATCCGCGACCAGCGGGTGTAGGCGATGCTGCTCCAGCTGTAGGGTGGGCTTCACAACGGTACGTATGAAGCGGTGATGCGTTGCGAGCCCCGACCGTAAGGGAGGGGGTTTGTCAGGAAGATACCGTATCACGACGGACCACCTCCCTTACGGTCGGGGCTCGCAACCGCCCGTTCGTCAAGCCCGTTTCTCGTACCGAAACCACTGGACGACAAAGCATTTGAGCGCTTCTTCCTGTCGCGTCATGCGCATCGTCGCAGGGCCCACCCTACACGGTTCGCCGCGTCTGGAAGAGGGCGACGGCGAGGCCGAGGACGCCGACGATGAGCGACAGGGTGTAGAGCGTGATCATCGCCACGTAGCGGAGGTCGATCGCGTAGGCCGTCTCCTGCGTCAGGGCGTCGCCGAGCCAGAGGTATTGCAGGTTCGGCACGGCGGCGTAGAGCGGCCTGGCCCAGGCCGCGCCGGCCTCGGCGGGGCCGCCCAGGATCTGGTCGCTCGACAGGCCGAGCAGGAAGATGCTCAGCAGGACGACCAGCGTCGCGACCTGCCCGAGCCGCGTGCTGCAGGCCGTCGCGATGGCGGCAAAGAGCAGGCCCGCCTGGAGCGTGAAAAACATCGCCAGCCAGTGCGTCCAGTCGAACATGTCGCCCGTCGACTGTAGCCGAAACCTCGCATCCAACGGCGCTGCCACCAGCACCGCGATCGGCAACAGGATCGCCAGCCACCGCGCGTACGTCGCCCCGAAGTGTCGGCCGAGCAGGTAGTTCGACACGCTCGCAATGACCGTCGCCGCGACGATGGCGAGCGAGCCGAACGTCAGAACGGGCCCGTCCCACGGCGTCGAGACGGTGCTGAATGCTCCTTGCCGCAGGGCAAGCGTGTGGAGCATCGCCCAGACCCACCACGCCAGCCCGATCGCCGCCGCGACGCCGAGGTACTTGCCGAGCACGAACAACGGCCTGGGCAGCGGCTTGCTGACGACGGTGAGGGCGGTGTGGTTCTCGATCTCCCGCCCGATCACGCCGCTCGCCGCGAAGGCCGCCAGGACGAGTCCGCCGACGAGCAGCATCGACAGGCCCATGTCGCTGGCGAGCTTGTCGTCGTCGTCGAAGGTGTACCCGGCCAGGTACGGGTTGATGACGATCAACAACGCGACCACCAGCAGCCACGTCGTGTAGAACGGCTGACGCACCGACTCCGCCAACGCGTTGCGAGCCAAGGCCAGGAGCTGGGTGAACATCTCGGGTGTGAACGGTAGTCGGGCCGGAGATCGCGAAGACGCGAGGGGGCGAAGAGGGAGGCGAAGGTCGGAGGCGGTTGAGTTTGGTGCACAAAGATGCCACTGATCATCTGCTGTTCGAGGCAAAAGCGACGAACAATGCATCCGTATCCGAAGCATCTCTGTTTGTCTTCTCCATTCTTCGCTTCCCTCTTCGCTCCTTCGCGTCTTCGCGATCTCGGCTCCGACACGCGACATAAGCTTCATTGCCGATGCCAGACGTCACGCCAGCCACGACGCCTGCCGAGGCGATGCCGCCGCAGCAGCGGGCGGTGCGGGGGGCGGCCGTCGGGCTGGCCGTGCAGGCCGTCCTCAGCCTCGTCCTGCTCGGCCTCAGCGTCACCGGATTCCTCGGGCCGTTCCGGCCGCTCTTCTGGCTCGGCCTGTTCGGGCTGCTGCCGTGGAGCGTCGCCTTCATCGCCGCCGTCCTCCGCAAGGCCCGCGCGACCGAGGCCTACGAGCTCGAAGCGGCCGCACGCGGCGGCGGGGCGCAGACCATCTTCGACACCGAAGCCGACGCCAAACCCGCGGCGCGACGGCTCGAACGCTTCCTCCGCCTCGGCGTCCCGATCGCCTCCGGCCTCGTTGGCGTCCTGCTGCTCTGGTTCGGCATCGATGCCCTCCGCAACGCCCTCGACTTCGGCCGGGCGGGGGTCGCACTGGCCCGTCCGCTGCCCGTTGCCGGCGTTCTCGCCGCGGCCGGATTCGCTGGGTTCGTCGTCGGCTACTACCTCGTGGGCCTCGCCAGCGACCTGGGCCGCCCGACCCTACGCGGGGCCGGCGTTTACCTGCTGGGCACGGTTCTGCTCCTCGGCGTCGGGGCTTTGGCCGCGGC
The DNA here is from genome assembly GCA_964416015.1 of uncultured Tepidisphaerales bacterium. Lineage (GTDB taxonomy): Bacteria > Planctomycetota > Phycisphaerae > Tepidisphaerales > Tepidisphaeraceae > JBCDKH01. The sequence continues at coordinate 5,583 of CAYQCT010000022.1, read as the reverse complement.
GATTCAACAGGTTACCGGCCTGCCGATCGGGACGACGGTCGCGTTCTACCTCATCCCGGCCGTCCTCGTCGCCGTCGGCATCGAGGTGCTGCTCAACGTCGTCCTCGGCCTCTACCGGCCGGCGCCGGCGGGCGAAGCAACCGACGACGCCCGGCCCGCCTACGCCTCGCGACTCTTCGAGCTCGCCGTCCTGCCCGGCGGGGCCGTTCGGCAGCTCAACGAAGCCTTCGCCTACCAGTTCGGCTTCGAGATCTCGCGGTCCTGGCTCGCCCAGTTCCTCGCCAAATCCGCCGGTGCACTCGTCCTGTTCGGCCTCGGGACGCTCATCCTGCTGAGCTGCTTCGTCGTCATCGGGCCACACCAGCGCGGCGTCGTCACGACCTTCGGCGGCCTCAGCGACGAGACGCTGCAGCCCGGCCTGCACCTCAAAGCCCCTTGGCCGATCAGCGAAGCCATCGTCCTCGACGTCGGCCGAACCCGCCTGCTCGTCGTCGGCACGCACGAGCACCTGACACGCCACGACGCGTACCTCTGGACGAATCAACACACCAACGACGACGGCCTGCTCGTCGTCTCGCCGACTAACCTGCCGACCAACGCCGGCGGCGACGCGACGCCGCCCGTCGCCCTCGCCTCGGCGGACATGTCGCTGCAATGGCGGGTCGATCCGGAGGCGGTGCACGACTACCTGCAGGTCAACGTCAACCCGGCCGCGCGGCTTCAACTTGTTGCGCAAGCCGCCTTCGCGCGGGAGCTGGCCAATCGGCAGCTCGATGCGGCGATGGGGAGCGAGCGGCAGGACGTCGCCGATGTCGTCGCCGATGCCATCCGGCAGGCGATCGACGGGCAAGGGCTCGGCATCGACGTACTCGGCGTAGGCCTGACCGCGGTTCGTCCGCCGCCGGGCGTGGCGGCGCAGTTCGAAGCGACCGTCGCTGCCGAGCAGGACCGGCTGCGTCGGCAACGCGAGGGCCGGACCGCCGCCGAGGCACGCCTCGCTCAGGCCGCCGGGTCTGCCGGGTCGGCCCGGGAGCTGGTGCAGTCGATCAACGATCTGAACCGCGACGAAGACGCCGCCGTTCGTGAGGCGGAGGTCGAAGCCTTCGCCCGTCGCAGCGGCGGCGCGGCGGCCGGCCGGCTGCTCGAGGCCCGCGCCGCACGCTGGACCCGCGAGAACGCCGCCCGCGCCCAGACTTCGCTCGCGACGGAACTCGCCGCCGTCTACGCCCGCGCCGAGGGCCTGCTGACGAGCCGGTACGGCCTGGCCAAGCTCCGCGATGTGCTGGCGGATCGGCCCAAAATCGTGCCGGTGACGGACGCCGACATCGAAGTCCGATTCGAGAGCGACGGCGCGAACTTCGACATCGCCGGCGCGGCCGGGCTCGAGATGCCGACGCGTGAGTAGAAACCGCCAATACTGCAGACCCGCACCGTTCTCGTGAATCGCCTCCTGAACATCTTCGTCGCGATCCTGTTGCTGGCGTTGTTGCTGGGCTACATGGTGACGTACACGGTCCGCTTCAACGAATCGGCCGTCGTGACGACCTTCGGTGCCGCCGGCGAGGGCAGCGTCAAGAACCCGCCCGGCAGCGACGGCCGCGGGGCAGGCCTGCACTTCAAGATGCCCTGGCCGATCCAGCAGGTCGCCGCGCGCTTCGACAATCGCGTCCACGTCCTCGAGGGCTCGATCGAACAGGCCACCACTGCCGATCAGCAGAGCGTCGTCGTGCGGACGGCCGTCTACTGGCGGATCGAGGATCCGCTGGCCTTCTACACGAGCCTCGGCAGCGTCGAGAACGCCGAGCGACAGGTCCGCGTCCGTCTCCGCAACGCCGTCGGCCTCGTCGGCAACTACCGCTTCGGCGACCTCGCCAACCTCGGCGGCGGCGGGGCGGCTTTAGAAGAACTCGCCGAGAATCTCGCCCAGGAAGTTCGCAACGGCCTCGACCCGGCCGTCTACGGCATGGCGATCGAGCGGGCTCTGGTCACCAAGGTCGAGCCGCCCGGCGGGCCAGTGACGCAGGCAATTTTTCAACGCATGGCCGCCGAGCGTGATGCCCTCGCCGCCCAAGCGCGCAACGAAGGCGAGGCCGAGTTCGCCCGCGTCGTGAACCAGGCGGAGAACGAGGCACGAACGATCGAGAGTTTCGTCGACCGCCAGGCCCGCCGCCGCGAAAGTGTCGGCGAACGCCGCGCCGCCGAGGTGCTCGCCGAGCTCGAAGGCCCGGCGCGCGAGCTGGCGTTGTACCTCGACCAACTCGACGCGTTGAGCGACGTCTTCGCCAGCCGGACCCGCTTCATCATCGACACCGATCGTTTCCCGTTCCGCCTGCTCGACGAGTACCTGACGAGCGGCGAGGAGGCTTCGCCCGGTGAGTGAGGCCAACGAGTCGACGCCTGAGGAGGCCCGGCCCGACCCGGTCGATCAGGCCGGCCGTGGGTTGGCGGACGCGTTGCAACGCGGCTTCTGGCTGCTGCGACTGCTCTTCGTCGGGCTGCTGGCGGCCTTCCTGCTGAGTGGCATTTTCACGGTCGACGCGGACGAAGTCGCCGTCCGCACCGCCTTCGGCCGCATCACCGGCGACGCGGCCCTGACCAGCGAGGGCGGCCCGTACTTCCGGCTGCCGCGACCCGTTGGCGGCGTCATCACGGTGCCGACGACCGAACGCACGCTCCGCCTCGACCGCAGCTTCGTCTTCCCCTTCGACGATCCACGCGAGCGGAACCTGACCGAAGAGCAACGCGCCGCCCGCGACACGCTCGCCGAGCTGCAGCCGATCCCGGGCCAACCCGGCGAAGGCGGGGCGTTGCTCACGGGCGACCGCGGCATCGTCTACGCCCGCTACAGCGTCACCTACCGCGTCGCCGATGCCGTCGCCTTCGTCCGCGGCGTCGCTGGGCCGACGGATCCGGCGAGATTCGTCGACCTGACCGACGACGCGGCCGGCGAAGAGCTGCTCTTCGAGCGGGCCGACCGCATGGTCCGAACGGCAATCGAGGCGGCGGTCGTTCGTGACGTCTCAGGCCGCAGCGTCGATGAGCTTCGCCGCAACCTGCCGGCCAGCGGCGTCGCGACGGAACAGACCGTCGCCGGCATGGCGCAGGCGGCGCTGGACGATGTCGACGCCGGCATCGACATCGTCTCGGTCACGCGGCCCGAGTTCACGGTGCCGCCGCAGCTCGGTCTGCGGGAGCGTTTCGCCGCGTTGACTGCCGCCGTGAGTCAGCGGCAGGAACTGGTCGATCGCGGCCAGGCCCAACGGCGAGCGCGGTTGACGCAAGTCGCCGGCGAAGGAGCCGAGGCGTTGCTGGCGGCGGTCGAAGCATACGAAACCGCCGATGCCCGGCAGGTCGCGGCATTAGACGAAGGCGAGGTCGTGCCGGAAGAGTCGGCAGCCTTGCTGGACGCGGCCGACGAAGCCATCTCGCGTCTTCTCGAAGCCGAGGAAGTCGCCGCCGTGCTTCGCGATCTCGCCACGTCCGCCCGGCCGGTCGATGCGGAACTCGCCGACCGCCTGATCGCCCAGGCCGCCGCCAACGAAGGCCGCCGCGTCGGTGGCACGGCGGCGGGGCGGGTTCGTGATGCCGACGCCCGCGCCGCGACGCTGGTCGACGACGCCGAAGCCGACGCCCGCGACGCCCGCGCGTTGGCCGCCGACTACGCCCGCGACCGGGAGGGCCTGCGACAACGGCTCTTTTTTTCGACGCTCGCGACGATCCTCGCCCGGCCGGACGTACGCGTCGAAGCCGTCACCGGCACGCGGGTCGTCCTGAGCGTCTCCCCCGATCGCGAAGCCGACCAGCAGGACGAACGACGCCGATTCAACACCAACGGAGGCGGCCAGTGAGCGACGACACGGTGACAGATGCCAGCGACACGCGGCCGCCCGTGCTGGAACTTCGCGGCGTCGGCAAGACGTTCCGCGACTTCTGGATGCGCCCGCGTGTCAAGGCCGTCCGCGACGTCGACCTGACCGTCCGCCGCGGCGAAGTGCTGGGCCTGCTCGGCCCCAACGGCAGCGGCAAGACGACGACGATCAAGATGATCCTGGGCCTGCTCCAGCCGACCGCCGGCCGCATCGCCGTCCTCGGCAAGCCGCCCACCGACGTCGGCCTCAAGCACCGCCTCGGCTACCTGCCCGAAGAGTCGAACCTCTACCGCTTCCTCAATGCCGAGGTAACCCTCGACTTCTACGGCCGCATCTTCCGCCTGCCCGGCGAGCGGCGCAAGCAACGCGTCGACGCGTTGCTCGAAATGGTCGGCCTCGAAGCCGCCCGCTACCGGCCCGTCGGCGAGTACTCCAAAGGCATGCAACGCCGCGTCGGTCTGGCGCAGGCGCTCATCAACGACCCGGACCTGCTCATCCTCGACGAGCCGACGACCGGCATGGACCCGATCGCCACCCGGCAGATCAAGGACCTCATCCGCACGCTCCGCGACCGCGGCAAAACCGTCCTGCTCTGCACGCACCTGCTCGGCGAAGTCGAAGACGTCTGCGACCGCCTCGTCATCATGTACGGCGGCCGGATCCGCGCGACGGGCACCGTGGACGAGCTGCTCCGCGTCGATGGCCGGCAGTCGATCGACGTCACCGGCGGCCCGATGGACGAAGCGACTGTCGGTCGACTGCGGACGGCGTTGGCGGGCGAAGGTCGCGAGGTCGAGAACGTCCACGTGCCCAAGCGGCGGCTGGAAGAGTTGTTTCTCGACGTCGTCGACCAGGCGACCCGCGGCGGCGAAGCGACGACCGGCGCTGCCGTCGGGGCGGGCGTCGCCGGCTTCCTGAGTGAAGAGGCGCGGGGCGAGGACCTGCTGGCGTCGCTGGCGAAGGTCGAATCCGAACCGCCGGCGAAACCGGTGGACGAACAGCCCGTCGAGCCGGTCGAACCGGATGCGGCGGCTTTGGGCGAGCTGTCGTCGAGCAGTCCGACCATGATGGATCCTGTGGAACCCGCGCCGCCGCGTCCGCCGGTGGAGGCCGACGATGCGGTGTTGTCGGAGCTGACGGGCGGAGACCGGCGGGCGGACGACGAGAAGTCGTAGAAAATGGTTGCGGCAAGGTGGTAAATTTGACGCGTCCGCGCATCGGCGGCCGGGTGCCCGTAGGATGTCGACCCGGTGTGCCCGCGGCGTGGCATGCTTTTATGGCGACCGAGAGCGGCCCGCGGGCGGCATTCGGATCGGCGATTGTGTTGGACACGTGCGGCCTTGCCGCAGGAGTAGGTTTTGGCTAAAGGGATCCGCGTCAGCGCCCTCGCAAAGGAACTGGGCGTCCGCAGCAAAGTCGTTCTGGACAAGCTGCGTGACGAGGGCCTCGGCGATCAGGCCCCCAACCACCAAAGCACCGTCGGCGTCGGCCTCGCGACGACGATCCGGCAGTGGTTCGAGCCCGGCGCGGCCGAAGAATCGGCCGGGGGTACTGCCACCAAGACCGCTGCTGCGCCCAAGAAGAAGGCCCCGAAGAAGGTTGCCAAGAAGGCCGGCGACGATGAACCTGCCGCGCCCGAAGCCGCGGCGCGTCCGCCGATGACGGACGATGACGAGGACGAGGCTGGCGAGGTTGAAGTCAAGGCCGCTCCGAC
>CAYQCT010000021.1:24794-29698 GCA_964416015.1 uncultured Tepidisphaerales bacterium | reverse complement strand
CGTCGATCACCTGCCGCGGCCGCGTCTGCTCCTCAGCGATCCGCTCGAACCCCGTCGTCTGCTCGTCACGCTCGGGCACGGCGACACGTTCTTCTACAACACCTTCGACTACGAAGATCGACCGACGGACGCCAATGACTTCGTCGTCGCCCAGATCGCCGTGCAGGGCGATCCGACCGCCAACACGACGGTCGAGACGACCGCGGCCACGCTCGATCGGGAACTCGGCGAGCTCTCCGGCTTCATCACGCGCGCCGACGGCACCGTCGAGAGCGTCCTGGGCGGCCTTGGCGGCGTCGTTGGCGCGCAACCGCTGGTGCCGACGGCGCCGATTGCGATCAACCGAACGGATCTGCTCGATTTCGACAACAACGGCGGCACCCTCACCGCGCCCCAGACCGTCCGCACCGCCTTCAGCGAGCTCGACACGAACTCACTCGGCGAGACGTTCGGTCTGCAGATCTACGACGAAGATCCCTTCGGCCCGCACATCGACGTCGTGATCTTCAACACCGACCCGACGGACCTGACGAAGCAGGCGTTCACCCCCGGGATCGACGATCCCGCGCTCGGCGACGCCGCAGACGCGGTCTTTCTGGGCAACATCGTCCAGCCGGTGCTGGACCTGTTGAATGCCAATGCTGCGACGAACCCGCAGGCGTTTCAGAACCTGCCGGAGCTAGTCAGCGGCATTCCGCCCGAGCCGCTGACCTTCGATGCGATCGACTCCTCCTTCGGCTTTGCTTTCGAGCCGAGCGCGAACCCGAACACGGCCTACTTGGGCCTGAACATCACGACGCGGCGTGAGAATCCGGCATCAACGAGTCTTGATGATCAGTTCGTCGATGCGCCGGTCCCGGTGATCCTCTCGCTGACCTTCGACCCGACCGACCGGACGAACATCACCGTCGACTTTGTCGCCAGCGACTTCTCGGCGGACGAAGAGCTCGACGCGGCCGTGACCGCGACGCTGACCAACTTCACGATCACGGGCGGCGGTGCCGGGGGCGGCGGTGGGGGCGGGAGCACGATCCCCGAATTCGTTTTCACCGGCACGTTCCGCGAGCGTCTCTTCGAGAACACGGACGCCGTCGTTGTCGAAGAGACCGAAGGGATTGTTAAGATCGTGTCGCCGAGCGGGCGGGTAGACGACGAGGGCCTGCGTGATCGTGTGCGGGAACTCAACATCTTTGGCGATTCTGGACCGTTTATCGACCTCGACTACCGCCCGCAAACCAACGAGATCTACGGACTCACTGGGCCGGGCGAAGACCAGGAACTGCACCGCTTCGACAACTTCGGCAGCGGCGGCGGCGATGCGATCGACACGCAGTTCACCGGCGGCACCCAGGCGGCTGGATTGGGAAGCAACAATCAGCTGGCCTTCACGTACGACAGTCTGCGGCTCAACCCCTTCACCGGCGACATTGGCGGATTCCTCACCTTCGACGTCGATTCTGATATTCTGTACGAGCTCGACACCCGGCCGCGTGGCGTCGGTGGCGCGTTGTCGCTTTACAACCTGACGGTCAACAACGGCGATGCCGACTCCACCATCATTCGCACCACCGCCCGGACGACGAACGAAGATGACAGCCTTCCGACCGGCTTCGAGGGTGATCCCGGCGTCCTTCAGGTCTTCGGGGACGAAGAGATCACCATCGAGGCCGCCGACGGCACGCGTGGCAGTGGCGGCGAGCTGTACCTGGGGATGAAGTTCACGGACGACGACAACTTCGTCAACTACGGCCAAATTCCCTTCTCCAGCCTGATCGAGGGCACCGCACCCTACGACGGCCCGCTCGTCGCCGGGGCGGTCGTGCCGGGCGTGACGATGCTCGACGGCGGCGTGCAGGAGTTCACGTACGGCGGCGTCGTTACGGGTCGCGTGCGCATCGAAGGGTCGATCGACCTTTTCGCCGCAGGAGCGATCTTGACGGGAGCCGTCGCCTTCGACGGCCCGGCGATCCAGGACAACTTCGCCGTCTTCGGCGACGTGGGCACGATCGTCTCGACGTCCCACGTCGGCGACAACGAGATGGCGGGTGCCCGGCCCGATTACGACGAGGAGTCGACGGACCTGCCGGCCTTTGCAAGCGGGACCGACTTCGCGATCGGCGGCCGCGTCGGGACGATCCGGTCGGCGGGCAGCATGGTCGGTGCCTTCGACATTCGCGGCGACCGCGACCCGGAGCCGGGCTTCGCGACCTTTTACGAGGCACGCGGCGACACCTACAACGAGTTCGAGCTGCAGATCCGCGAGCGGCCCGAAATTATCGCTGCGGCGTTCGTCGACGGCCGGTTCGACCTGCCGGCGTTCGAGAACGACAGCTTCGATACCTTCGAGCCGTTGCCGCTCTCGGTCGACGGCAACGTCACCGTCAACGGCGGTCTCAACAGCATCAACGACGCCACCGACTTCGTCGACTACTACGGCCTGCCGCTGATGGCGGGACAGGAGGTCGTCTTCTCCGAGTCCGTCGATCCGTTCGGCCTGACCACGCTCGGCGTCTTCGACCCCGAAGGGCGCCTCGTGTTGACGTTCTTCGAGGACAACTCAAACACGGCCGCTGCGGTGGATGCCTCGCGTGTGCTTTATCGTGCGGAGACGGCGGGCACCTACCGGATCGCGGTCGGCTTCGCCTTCGACCCGACCTTCTCCGACGGCAACGCCATCCTGTTCGAGAACACCGCCGATTCCGTCGGCTACTCCTTCCGTGTCGAAGGTGCGGGCGACGTCGCGTTGGGTGCAATCCAGGCCCGGCAGCGAATCTTCACGAACACGTCGTTGCTGCCGTCCTTCTTCGACCCGGGCGGTTACACCGGCACGTCGATCCGCCTGCGGCAGGGCGACATCGGTGTGATCGAAGCTCGGGCGGAGACCATCGTCGGCAGCGGCTCGATCCGTACCGACAGCGGCCACATTCGTCACGTCACCGGCAGCAGCATCGGGCGTACCGGCATCGACGTGCCGGTCAGAAGCGCCTCCGAAGGCGTCATCCTGCGGGCTTCCTTCAGCGTCGGCCGCGTGGAAGCGACCGGTGCAGCCGGGCTCGCCAATCCGGACATCGGCGGCGACGTTGTCCTGAACCCGAACGACCTCTTCGACGGCCGCGTCGGCACCAACTTCCTTGGGCAGCAGTTCATCACGGCCGGCGACGACATTCAGGTCGTCGATGCGGCTCGTCACGTCTGGGGCCAGATGATCGCCGGCCGCGGCATCGGCTCGATCGTCGCCGGCGACAGCTTCTTCACCGAGGGTGCTTTTCTGCCGGCTGCGATCTTCACCAACAGCGACGACCTCGGCGACGACGGCTTCGTCGACATCCTGAGCGTCGGCGACTCGATCGGCTCCGACACGCCCCTCGGCCCCGGCCCCGACACCGACGTCACGAGCATCGCCGGCCCGGCCATCGACATGGGGACCAACGGCAACTTCCGCTACATGGACCTTCCTGAGGGCGGCGTCATCGTGCGTGACGCCCTCTTCGGCAGGTTCCCGTCGGAGTCGTTCCAGCCGATCACGCCCGGCGAATCCTTTACCTTCACCGACGACTCGGGCACCAACGTCCGCCTCGACCCGACGCCGCTCGAGTTCAACCCGAACTTCAACCCGGCGTTCGATCCGCCCGAAGCACAGTTCCTCAACCCCGGCTCGCTCCAGGTCATCACCTATCCGGTGCGTAGTGGCGGTGCGATCCTCGCCAGCGTTCGGGCGGACCGTGGCGTGAACGTGACGACCGCCGATCGCGGTCCGCGTGCCACGGCAGAGATCGGCAACATCTTCCTCAGCGGCGACGGCCGGCCCGTCGTCCGCGAGCGTGACGCCTTCACCTTCAATGCCGAAGCGCAACTCGTCCTCGCCAACACGAGCCAGTCGGCCGACGATCCGTTCAACGAGAACGACCCGTTCGACGACATCGACGTCGTGCTGAACGGGGCGAACGTCGACGTCTTCAGCGTCGGCGCCGCCAGCGGCGTGACGCCGGAAGACTTCGAGATCGCGGGGCTCGCCTCACGCGCTGGGGACGGCCGATTCAGCAACATCGTCAATAACACGCGTGGCGAAGTGCTGAATGTTCTGGCCACGAGCATCGGCACGATCCGTGCCGAACGCGTCGGCGTCGCCGAGACGCGGGGCACTGCGGCACTCGAAGTCTCGCGTCCGAGGATCGATCTGCCGCTCTACCCGGCTGACAACGAGCAGTACGCCATCGTCGCGGAGAACAGCATCGTCTCGGTGGAAGGCGACGCGGTCGGCAACGTCTACGCGGGCGTCGATACTTCCATCACCTCGACCCCGATCGTTCCGGTGCAGGTCGTCGCGCCGACCTCGCCCATCAGCGACTTCGGCGACGGCATCGGCGGCTTGAACGGCTCGGTTAGCAGCTCCGACGGCCGCGCCCAATTCGGCGGCGGCATCGACGGCGTCGGCCTCGTCCGTCTAGGCGAAGTGCGCGGTAACATCGGCAGCGTTCGCGCCGACGCGTTCGGCGGTGACCGCACCGAGTTCGATAACACCGGCGCGGGCCGCGACCTCGACTTCCGCTTCGAAGGCATCGTCGGCCCGATCGTTGCCGCCACCGTCGACACGCCCATCGTCGAGGGTCAGATCGACTTCGTCGACATCGGCGAAGGCATCGCCGACGACGGCAGCGGCAACAGCGGCGGCGGCGGCCTCTACGCAGAAGCCTTCATCGGCCGCGTCGAAGGCAACAACGCCAACATCTACGGGGACATCGTCGCCGCCGAGCTCGGCTCCGTGCAGCTCAATCTCGGTTCCATCATCGGTGCCGACATCATCCAGACGGGGCAGATCGTCAACGACCCGAGCTCGCCGACCTTCTTCTCGAGCCGCGAGTTCCAGGTCCAGTCAACGATTACGCAGACCCTCTTCGAGACCG
>CAYQCT010000021.1:22363-24784 GCA_964416015.1 uncultured Tepidisphaerales bacterium | reverse complement strand
CTTGTCGCGGAACCTCGAGGAGACCTTGGCCATCGTCGAAGAGGTGCTGACGAGCCCGCGCTTCGAGACCGCCGAGTTCGAGGGCCAGCCCTTCTACGAGGCCGACCTGATCTCCGTCAACGGCGGCGGCATCCTCGGATCCCGCTTCGAGTTCAACGACATCGACACCGTTCGCGTCACCAACGGCTTCGGCATCCTCCGCAGCGACTTCGGCACGACCGGCGACGGATTCATCAACAACATCACGACCGACGGCCTCGGCATCCGCAATGTCGATGTCCGCACCGGCTTCACGCTGAACAACATCGTCGCGCTCGGCAACGCCGACCCGATCGACGTCTCGGTCTTCTCGCCGACGCTCCTGCAGTCCGGGGATCCGACGATGGTCTTCGATCCGGCGACCGGTGCAGAGATCAGCCTCGCCAACGACCTCCGCTACACCGTCGGCCTGCCGCCGGACGTGGATTCGCGGCGTCGCATCACGAACGACGGCGTCATGGAGAACATTCGCCTCTTCGGCAGCCGTGACCTCGGCAACATGGCCGCCGCGGTCGCTCGGTCCAACATCACCTCCGCAGTCCCGCCCGGGCTGCAATTCGAGGACAGCGCCAACGGCATCGGCGGCGGCGATCCGCTGGCCGAGAGCTTCCCGCTCCGCGTCGACTTCGGCCGAACCCTCAACAACTTCGACTTCATCAGCGTCGACGGCTTCAGCGCGGTGGGCGGCGACCTCGAAACCTTCGACTCCGAGGAAAACCTCTTCAACACCTCCCTCCGCACCAGCGGACGCATCCAGAACGTCTCCGTCGGCGACACCATCGACCGCGACACCGTGATTCGTGCCGAAGGTCCGGAAGGAACGATCGGCAACATCTCGGCGACGGACCTCAGTGGCATCGTCCGGGCCGACCGCCGCATCGACGAGATCACGCTCACCGGCAACCTTGGCGGTCCGGACACAATCCCGGCCGAGCTGACTTCGACCGAAGCCACCGTCCGCGTCGGCGGCTCGCTCGGGCTGCCGGACAGCAGCATCGGCGTGTTGCGGGTTGAAGGCGACGTGCTCAGCGGGGCCTTCGTTCGGGCGACCGATGACATCGAAGAGCTGTTCGTCGGCGGCGACGTCCTCGACGGTGCCGTCATCGAAGCCGCTCGCATCGAAGAGTTCGACGTCCAAGGCACGATCTTCGGCGACGTCCTGGGCCGGTAATACCGCCGCCATCTTTCTGCCGCGGCACCGTTCGAGCTTCGGGCGGTGCCGCGGCTTTTCGTTGATCCCGTAGCCTGTCCTCGTGACGGACGACGCAGCACGGCTTGGCATCCTCGAGTGGTTTCGGCCGGGCGAGGAGCGTCGCGTCGAGCAGGCGATCGAGCAGATCCGGGCCGTCGGGATTCGACACCTTCGCACCGGCGTCAGCTGGGCCGACTGGATGACGCCCGGCGGCCGCAATTGGTACGCCTGGCTGCTGCCGACGCTCGCCGCGGACCTCGACGTGTTGCCCTGCTTCAGCTACACGCCGCCGAGCCTCAACGAGCACAACGCGACCAACGCACCACCGCGTCGCCTTGAGGACTACGGCGACTTCGTTTGCTTCTTCATCGAGCTCTTCGGCGAGCACTTCGACTGGGTCGAACTTTGGAACGAGCCGGACAACCACCGCGAGTGGAACGCCGCCTTCGACGCCGGCTACGAGTCCTTTGCGACCATGGTCGGCCACGCCGGCCAATGGTCCCGCCGCCTCGGCAAACGAACGCTCCTCGGCGGCCTCGCCAACGCCGACCCGAACTTCCTGTCGCTCATGCACGACCGAGGCGCTCTGCAGCACTTCGACGCCGTCGGCGTGCACGGCTTCCCGTTCAGCTTCGAGTTCTACTGGGAAGGCTGGCCCGCCCGCGTCCGGCGGTTGCGGGAGCGGCTCGACTGGTGCGGCCGACCGGACCTGCCGATCTGGATCACCGAGGCCGGCTACTCGACGTGGCGGCACGACGAGGCCGAACAGCTTGGCACCTTCCTCGACGCCTTGGCCGCGCCGGTCGACCGTGTCTACTGGTACAGCCTTGCCGATCTCGATCCCGACCTTCCGACCGTCGACGGCTTTCACAGCGACGAGCGGGAGTATCACTTTGGCCTCCGCGCCAGCGACGGCCGCGAGAAGCTGCTCAGCCGCCTCCTCGCGGCCGGCGGACCGGTAGCGGTGCGACAGATGCAGGAGCGTCTTGCAAGTCAGCCGCAGGTGAGCGGAGAGGCGGTGCTTGTTTTGGGAGGTTGCGGCAGGCAGGGCGTAAAGCTCCTCGACGATGCGCGACGGCAGGGCCGGCAGGTTGTCGTCATCGACGACCTGAGCGGCGAGCGGTCGAGCGAGCGAGCCGAACAACTTGCGGACGACGGCGGCGTGCAGCTGCTCTGCGGCAGCGTCCTTG
>CAYQCT010000021.1:20830-22353 GCA_964416015.1 uncultured Tepidisphaerales bacterium | reverse complement strand
CGGCTCGTCCGCGAGCAGGTCGCCGCGGCGGGCGAAGTGCATCACGCCGCATTCGCCCGTGTCGACGCTTCGGCGACACGCGCTTTCGACGTTGATCTGCAGGGCGTCCGCAACCTGCTCGAGACCCTGCGGCGTCTCGACGACCCGCCGACGACGACGGTGCACCTCGCCGACACCTGGCCGCGGCCCGCCGTCGCGGCGTTGATCGACAGCTATACAACGCGCTTCGGCGTCCATGTTCAGCAGTCGATGGCGGCGTCGTAAATGAACTTGTGACCGGCCGGTCCGCCTGCGTACGATGGGGCCGTCCACCGGCGTCGTGCGGGTGGCAAGCCTTCGTGCACCCACCGCGCTCCTCCTTGGATGGAGCACGCGCCGCCGGCCGACGAATGACCATGAGCCACGGCCCCCGGCGACCTTTCCCGACCGACCGAGACATACTGCATGCGTAGCCGCCGCCCGAGGAACCACAACGCCCGCGAAGACGCGTTCTTTCGCCACAACCGACAAATCCGCATCAGCCCGATCCGCCTGATCGACGAAGAAGGCGAGATGATCGGCGTCATGCCGACCGACCAGGCCCTCCGCCAGGCCCAGGATGCCGGCCTCGACCTCGTCGAGATCGCCCCCAACGTTCGCCCGCCCGTCTGTCGCATTCTCGACTACGGCAAGTGGAAGTACGAACAGCAGAAGAAGTCCGACCAACAACGGGCCCAGCAGCGGCATACCGGCCTCAAGGAGGTCAAGATCCGCACGACCAAGATCGACCCGCACGACCTTGGCATCAAGATCAACAACGCCAAGCGCTTCCTCGATCAGGGGCACAAGGTGCAGGTCACGCTCCAGTACCGCGGCCGCGAGATGGCCCACCAGGAGATCGGCCGCGAGATCATGGACGGCGTCAAGCGGGAGCTGTTCATGATCAGCAAGGTCGAACAGGACTTCCAGATGCAGGGCCGCCGGGGCAACATGGTGCTTTCGCCGGACAAGAAGGACCCGAAAAAGGTCCGCCCGCCGGCCGAGAGCGAACGGATCACGGTCGGCACGAAGGGCGTCGGCATTGCCGAGGCCCGCAAGGCCGAGGCGGAACACTTGGGTGAAGAGGTTAAGGCGCCCAGGAAGAGTCTCTTCCCGCAACGTGCCGCCGCAGACGCGAGTGGCGAAGAAGGCGGCGAAGCTCCCAAGCCCCGTGCCACCTTCGGCCTGCCACCACGCAAGACGGACGACGCAGTGATTCCCGCCACATCGCCGGCCGAGGAGGAACCCGCGGATGCGGAAGCGGAACCAGTCGCAGAGGAAGCCAAAGCCGACGTAGAGGAAGCCAAAGCCGATGTAGAGGAAGCGAAAGCGGACGCGTGATCGGCCCGCGACATCGACGTCTTCCCTGCCTATCCTGCCCGCCCGCGCCTTCCACGCGGACCAACTGTCATGGCCTACAAGTTCAAGCCCCGCAAGTCCGTCAAGCAGCGCTTCAAGGTCACCGCGACCGGCAAGCTCAAGCACCAGCGCACCCTCCGCCGCCA
>CAYQCT010000021.1:20281-20819 GCA_964416015.1 uncultured Tepidisphaerales bacterium | reverse complement strand
GTGCAAGCCGGACATCCTCGTCGAGGGCCACGCCAAGCCGTTGCGGCTCGCGATGGGCATCTCCGGCAAAAACCCGGCCCGTGCCGCCCATCGTCGCAAGCTGGCCGCCAAGGCCGCCGCGGCGGAGCAGTCGGCTGCCTAGTTCAGTCAGCGTCGGCCGCGTTGCCGACGCCTTTCAAGTTGCCGACGCGTCGTCGGCACGGCCACGCACACCGCCTCTGGCCCCACATCCCCGCAGGACCACCTCATGCCCCGCGTCAAAGACGGCCCCAAGCAGGCCCGCAAGCGTAAACGCCTCCTCAAGCTTGCCAAAGGGTTTGTCGGCCCACGCAGCAAGAACTACCGCATCGCCAAGGACGCCGTCCGCAAGGCCGGCGCCTACGCGACGGAGCACCGCAAGCAGAAGAAGCGACAGTACCGCCAGCTCTGGATCATCCGTCTCGGGGCCGCACTCGAGCAGCACGACATTTCCTACAGCCGGTTCATCCCTGCCCTCCAGAAGGCGGGCGTCGACCTGAACCGCAAGATGCTCAGCGAA
>CAYQCT010000021.1:19915-20271 GCA_964416015.1 uncultured Tepidisphaerales bacterium | reverse complement strand
CAGTGCCGTCCGCACCTCCATGTCGAGACGGCCCAGAAGCAGGCGGCCTGAGGCCGTCGAGCAACGGGGGCGATGTTCCCGCACATCACGGATGAAAACGGCCCCGCCTGCATCTCGATGCGGCGGGGCCATCCGATTGTGAAGATGGAGAGGGTATCTACAGGCCCATGTCGTCCAGCATTCGGTTGGCAACGACGTCGGCCTTCGCGTCGAGGTCGTAAGTGCCGGCGGCGATCTGGGCACGAACGTCGGCGACCTTGTCGGCACGAAGCTCCTCGCCGCCCTTGGCCATCTCCATGAGACGCTGGAAGCCGGCGGTGCCGCCTGCACCCGCCTGCCCCATGCGATCAACGACC
>CAYQCT010000021.1:14140-19888 GCA_964416015.1 uncultured Tepidisphaerales bacterium | reverse complement strand
GGCGGCATGACGTCAGCGGCGGGGCGGGCGGCCTGCGTCGGAGCAACGCGAGTCGTGGCGGAAGTGGCGGCGGCGGGGTTGATGGTCATCGTGCGTCTTTCGTAGAGGGATTCGTTGCCTGACATCCATCCGCGGCCGGCGATCCAACGGCTGCCATCGGTGGCGTCACCCTTTGTATCGGCCGATCGGACCGGTGAACATGAGTGGTCGCCAGAACTTGAGGGAAAACCTAAGTCGCCGTACGACAGTAGCTTGAGCGATTCGAGGCAAAGATTTTGCTCGTTGCCGCAGATTTTTCCTGCGGCCGGTAACGCGACGGGGTCGATAACAACCGCACCGTCAGCACTGACAGGCGATGTGCTACGCCTTGAGCCGCGGCAGCCGGCCGGCAAGGGCGGCCGCCGACTGCTGCAGCACCGGGTGCCACCACGTCGGATCAATCTCCGCCAGCAGGCCTATCGCGAACGGGCGTCGATGCAGCCGCGGGTGGGGCACGATTAGGCCCGGCGGGTTAAAGATTCGCACGAGGCCGAAGCTGAGAAGGTCAAGGTCAATCGGCCTTGGCTCGTTCCATTGGACGTCGCGGCACCGGCCGAGATCCGCCTCGATCTTCAACATCGCATCGAGCAGCTCCTCCGCCGGGAGCGTCGACGCGACGGATGCGACAGCGTTCAGAAACGATGGCGAGCCCGCCGGGGCATCGACCGCCGCCGTCTGGCAGGTGCGACTGATGCGAGTGACCCGCACGCCCGGCGTGGCATCGAGTCGTTCGCCCGCCACGCGGAGCAGCGTCGCCCGATCACCCAGGTTGCTGCCGAGGCCGACGTGGGCGATAACGGGAAAAGTGGTCATCCGGCGTCACCTGTGCGACCTTCGACCGACCAGCAGATCGATCGAGACAAACGTCGCCGTCTCACATTCGTTGGCCGATGATCGTGGCCTCGAAGGCGATCGTGCCGTCGACGATGCCCTGCGTCTTGGCCCGGATGCGGCGGTGCCGTTTGTCGGTCATTTCGCAGAGGATGTAAAGCGTCTGCCCCGGCTCGACGCTCGCGCGGAACTTCACGTCCTCCAGCCCGCCGAAGCCGATGAAGCCGTCCCAGCCAACCCAGGTGGCGGTCAGGAAGCTGCTCGTCTGCGCCGCCGCCTCCAGCATCACGACACCCGGCAGGATCGGCCGGCCCGGGATGTGGCCGGGCACCCAGAACTCATCATCTCGCACGTCCTTGCGGCCCAGGATTCGCCCCTCGTTCGTCCAGACGATCGCGTCGAGGTGCTCCATCGCGCCCCGCTGTGGGTTGTAGCTGCGGATGGCTTCGCGGTCGTGCTGAACCGCATCGAGGTCGATCGTGGAAAGGTCAAACAGCAGGGCGGGCGGCATGGCGGCGGGAGAGACGTCGGAGGACGGCGGACGGAACAGACGATGCCCGTCGCAACCGTGTGCGAGCGACGCCGGGCCGGGATGCAGAGAAACGACCGAGTCCTACTCCTCGCTGCGGCTTTCGAGCACGGCAGCGCGCATCTGCGTCGCATGGTTCTTCACCTCCTGCAGCTTCTTCCGGACACGCGTCCCCGCAGCCTTGTTGCCGCCGGCGGCCTTCTTGACGTCGTCGTCGGCCTCGTTGACAAGGCTCTTCAGTTGCTCGTAGCTCTCTTGCAGCGACATGATGTTCGGGTCGGTGAGGGTTTCGGATGGACCGCGTGCTGCGTCCGTCGCCGTGACGAACTCGCACACGCGTAGAGACGTTCTAGTCGCCGTGGGCCGTCTGTCAACCGCGCGGATGCATCGGGCCGTGTCGTTACGACCCGCTCAACCCGCCCGCGCGTAGGCGTGGAACGCCTCCTTGAGCCGCTTCGCCACCGGCCCGGGCGTCCCGTCGCCGACCTTGCGGCCGTCGATCTCGACTACCGGGATCACCTCCGCCGCCGTGCCTGTCAGGAAGCACTCGTCGGCCACGTAGAGGTCGTGGCGGACCAAGTTTCGCTCGCGTAGCTCGATGTCGTGCTCGCCGCAGAGCCGCATGACGACGTTGCGCGTGATGCCTTCGAGAATTCCCGCCTCCGCCGGCGGCGTGCTGACGAGGCCATCCTTCACGAGGAAGATGTTGTCCGCCGTACACTCGGCGACGAAGCCCATGTGATTCAGCATGATGGCCTCCGGACAGCCCGCGTCGTTCGCCTCGATCTTGCCGAGGACGCTGTTGAGGTAGTTCAACGACTTCACCCGCGGCGGCGTCGCGTTCGGGTGGTTCTTGCAGTGGCTTGCGGTGATGACACGCATGCCGACCTCGTACATCTCCGCCGGGTAGAGCGTGATGGTGCTGGCGATGCAGAAGACGCTGGGCCGCGGGCACTTGCGCGGGTCGAGCCCGAGGTCGCCGACGCCGCGTGTGACGACGAGGCGAATGTACGCGTCGCTCAGGTCGTTGGTGACGAGCAGGTCCCGCACGACCTGGCGGAGCTCGTCCTTGGTGTACGGAATCTCGAGCCGAATGCTGCGGGCCGACTCGTAGAGGCGGTCGAGGTGGGCCTCTTCCTCGAAGACACGGCCGGCATAGGCGCGGATGCCCTCGAAGACGCCGTCGCCGTAGAGCAGGCCGTGGTCGAAGACACTGACCTTCGCCTCGTCGCGTTCGACGACGTCGCCATCGATCCAGATCTTCTCGGCCATGGCCGAAGCCTATGGCCGGCGGCGACGGCAGGACGCGAGGCCCGCCAGCAGGAGCAACGACGCCGTCGCCGGCTCCGGAACCGTCGCGAGCCACGCGTCAACGACCGCGACGTCGGCCACGCTGCCGCCGAAGTTTGCCCGCAGCAGGCCGAAGTCGGCGAGGTTCACGATGCCGTCGCCGGTAAAGTCGCCGGTCGTGAAGTACGCCGGCTGCGACCTGCCGAAGTTTGCCCGCAGCACGCCGAAATCGGCGAGATTGACCGTGCCGTCGAGGTTCGCGTCGCCCGGCACAAGATCTTCCAGACTCGGCGGCGTCCAAAGCGCGATGCCGTACCTGCCGTCGACGCGACGGTACCGGTAGGCGACCTGCCCCTTGTTATTAAAACTGTGCTCCCAAGAAGAAACCGACCATTGCGGCTCCTCGTTGATTGACCTAATCGCACTGGCGTCAACAGGATCGCCGACACGTACGACCCGCAGGAGACCGATTCGGTCATCGAACATCCAGAGGCTGTCGACGCCGTCCTGATTCGATCCATCGAGCGTGCCCTCTAGATCGACGTGGACCAGGATCTGGCCGGCCTCGTTCATCTGTGCCTGCTTGATCTGCTTGAAGACGTCGCCGGTCGAGGTCATGTCGCCGCTCCGCGCTACCTCGATGCGCCCGTCGGCGCTGTTGCGGAACAGGGCGGAGGCTCCCAAAGTTTCGCCCGCCGCATCGACCAAGCCAGCGGTGAACGCGACCTCTCCGGCACCGTTGATTCCGACGCCGCGGGGCCAAGCGAAGAACGCGTCACCGGCTGGCGTGGCTTCTCCTGCCGTGGCTGCAAAGCGGAGCTGTTCGTCCCGCCAAATGAAGAGACCTTCGACTCTCTCCGACGTCTGATCGTGCGTCACCGTGCCCCGAAACAGCACGTCGTTGTTGCCACCTGCATCGAGGCCGATATCAAAGCCGGCACCTGGGCCGCTGAAGCTGTATCCAGCCGGACCCGGGCCGCCCTGTTGCGCGACAATGACCAGCTGGTCGTCCACTTCCGTCACGATCGCCGGATCGATGCCGGTGCTGGTGACCGCCAACCGCCACTGCGAAGTCGTGTGGCCGACGGCGTCTTGCTGAACCACGCCGAACCATGACGAGCGTAAATCCCCCAGCGCGCCGGGCACGCTTGTGCCGCTCTCCGCGACGATGTCGGTCATGCCGTCCGCCCTGGTCCGGAACAGAACATTGCGTACGCCTTGGAACGCACCGATGAAGGTCACTGCTCCACTCTCGTCCAAGATCGGACTGCGGAAGCCGCGGAGCGGCTCACCGTCCCCCGGTGCAGGATCGCCGATGCGAGCGATCTTCTCGATGCCGCCGTCGATCACGCGGAACAACGTAAGATCGTTGCCGCCGTTCACGATGGTGCCGCCGAAGGTGATGTCGCCGTTGTTGTTCAGGTTGTACAGCGGGACGGATCCGAATCTGTGCAGGTACTCGCCGGTTGCGAGACGCTGTCCCGGCGTGACCAGCCGCGTAAAGCCGGAATGATCCGCGAGATACAGCGCCGGGCCGTCATACGCACCTGCACTCTGGGCAAGCTCGAAGCCGTCGAACAGGATCTGCCCGGCGTCGTTCAGCAACGCGTGCTGCCCCGCAAGGAGCTGTGTATCACCGGTCGGCCCATCCTGAAACTCCTGCACCACGATTCGCGTCGTCGCCGTCGGCGCGGCAACGGCGACGGACACGCCGCACAAGGTCGCAGCTGCCGCCGCTAGCACGTTCGCCTTGGAAGTTGTCACACCAGCAACGTACCAACAGAAGTCGTCATCGCAAGCAGATTCATCACTTCCGCTTGCCCTTTGCTTTTTCCATGTCCGCCTGCATCTTCTGGGCGTCGGCGACGCGGGTGGCGATCGTCTCGCGGAAGGCCTTCATCTTCTTGCCGAACCGGCTCGTTGGTTCCTTGGGCTCGCGCTTGATGCCGAGGCGTTCGTCGTCGAGCCGTTGGGCCTCCTCGGCCTCTTCTTCACGCTTGAGGTTCGCCCGGATGGCGCGGCTTTCGAAGATGCCGACGGTGGTGCTGGTGAGGATGTAGAGGTTGAGACCGGACGGGGCGATGTAGAGGAAGATCGGGAAGAGGCCGACCATGACGACCTGGATGATCTTCTGTTGCTGCTTCTGCTCGTCCGACATCGTCGCGGTCGGTTGCGGCTGGAGCTTCATCTGGATGTAGAAGACCACGCCCATCAGGATCGGCAGCAGATTGATGCCGGTGAGCGAGATGCCGAACAGCAGCGGGATCGGCGAGCCGAACTCGATGAGGTGGTCCGGCTTCGACAAGTCGTCGATCCACGTCCAGCCGTAGAGAAGCGGGGCGCCGCGGAGCTCGATCGTCGCCTGCAGCGTGCTGTAGAGCGCGATCCAGATCGGCGTCTGCAACAGCATCGGCAGGCAGCCGAAGAGCAACGCCTGCGTCTGCTCCGGGGCGATCTCCGCCATCGCCTGGGCCATCTTCTGGCGGTCGTCACCGTACTTTTCCTTGGCCGCTTGAATCTTGGGCGCCAGCTTGCTCATTTTCATGAGGTTGCGTTGGCTCCGCCGCGTGATCGGGTGCAGCAGCGTCCGCACCAGAATCACCAGCCCGATGATCGCCAGGCCCCAGTCCTGCGTCAGGAAGTGGAAAACGCTCAGCAGGAAGACCAGCGCATCTACGACCGGCTGGAAGACGCAAAACGTGCAGCCGAACGGGCTGACGAGCGTCTGGTTGAATGCGACGCCAGCGCCGCCGTAGTAGTCATTCTCGAGCAGGCTCCGCTTCTTGGGGCCCAGGAAGACGGCCAGCGGCAGGTCGGCCGTATCGCCAGCCGGAATCGCGAGCGGGCTCGACTCGAAGCGCATCGCCACGCGGCGATCGTCGTCCAGGCTCTCCGGATTTACCGCCTCGGCCACGACGCGTCGCCAGAACGTGCGGGCCTCGGCCCCCGGCGGACGAACGATGGCGTTGAAGTAGATCGTCCCGCTGCCCGCCCACGCCAGCGGCTGAGCACGCAAGTCGAAGGTCCGGCTCGGCTCGTCGTCGTCGAACGCCTCGACG
>CAYQCT010000021.1:11927-14099 GCA_964416015.1 uncultured Tepidisphaerales bacterium | reverse complement strand
CCGCTCTCCAGCTCTCGCGGCGGCGTCGTCGGGCCCTGCACGGCCGTCGCGACCGTCAGCGGCTGATCCGTCAGGTTCTCGATCGACTGCCGGACCAGCAGCTCGTACCCGCCGTGCTCGACCGTCCGCCCGTTGTACGGCTCGCCCGGGCGAAAGAGCCGAATCTGCTTTGTCACGCGGGCGAGCGGGCCATCTGCAGAGGCGACGTCGACGGCGTACGTCGCCTGCCCGACGTCGCTCGAGACGAGCCGCCAGGGCACGTTGTTTAGGTCGACCGTCGTGTCGTCGATCGTGAGACTTCGCGTCGCCAGCGGCCGCGTCGCATCGGCATCGGCGGCGTAGGGACGCTCAAAGCGGTACGGCTCGCCCGATCCGTCGGCGGCGTCGTACTCGGTCAACTCGACCTCCTCCAGCCCCGCGCCGCGGCTGGAGAGCGTCACCCGCATCACGTACTCCTCTTCGCCCTCGGCCGCCTCGGCATCGCCAAGGACAATCGTTCGGTCTTCGCCGGTTTCTGCGACGAACAGGCCTTCGACTGGTGTGGCATCCGGCACGGTTGTCGCCGTCGTGACGGCAGGCCGCGTCGTCGCGTTCTCTTCGCTGCCGATCGCGACCGGCGTGTCGTCGTCGACCGGCTGCGTCGTTGGGATGGGCGGGGCGTTGAGGTCCCAGCCTTGCCGCTGGGCGTACCAGTTGATGGCCACCTGCCAGAGCACGATGAACGCGCCGAACGCCAGGACCAGGAGAAGAGTGCGCTTGTTGTCCATCAGAAGCGGGGGCGGGCAGGATAGGAGCACACGGCCCGCGACGCGAGTGCCTGCCTACCGGCCTTCCAGAAGTCGCTGGCCGAGGAAGTCGTCGAGGTCCGGCGTCGCCTCGACCTTCCGCTTCGTCGCCTGGATGTCGTAGTCGAGACGGACAAATTCGACCTGCAGGCCCTTGTCCTTCGGCGTGCTCAGGATGGCGAAGCTGCTCCGCGGATCCCGATCGCGCGGCTGGCCGACGCTGCCGACGTTGACCAGCGCCTTTTCATCCGGAGCGAAGGCGAAGACGCCGTCCACTTCGTCCGGGGCGTAGAAGTCGGGGCCGGGCGTAAAGACGCCGGGGACGTGCGTGTGGCCGATGAAGCAGACCGGCGCCGCCGAACCGTGCGGCAGGGCGGGCGTCGGGTCTTTGGGCGAAATGGCCGGCGCAGTTGTGACGCCCATCCGCTCGAACAACGCCGTGAACTTCGCCGCGTTCGTGTAGATGTCGTCGGGGAAGACGTACTCGTTGATCGGTCGACGCGGCGAGGCGTGGACGGCCTGGAACCGATGCCCGTCCATCGTGAACTCACGCCGCACTGGCAGGCTCGCCAGATACCGCCAGCGGGCACCTCGCAGCTCGACGTCCGTCTCGTCCACGAGCTGCCGCCGCGTCCAGTAGGCGGCGGATTCGGCGCCGGTGTTGAAGTTGTACGGCTCAAAGAGGACGGCAAAGTCGTGGTTGCCCAGGATCGCTCGGCCGCAGCGTTCGCGGACGAGGTCGAGGCACTCGAGCGGGTTAGGCCCGTAGCCGATGATGTCGCCGAGGCAGAGCAGGTCGGTGATGCCACGCCGGTCGATCTCGGCCAGAACGGCCGTGAGAGCTTCGAGGTTCCCGTGGATGTCGCTCAGAATCGCCAGCACGACCGGACGGCGAGCGTAGCACACGATCGACGCCGCCGCAGGTTGCGCCCTCTCACATGCGGCTGATCAGTAGCTCGCGTTGGAAGATCATCTCCTTCGGCAGGTCGCCGGCGAGTCGGAGTAGCAGCTCTTCCTGGCCGAGAATCTCCTGCTTGAAGGCTTCGACGTCGACCCGCTCCAGCGCGCGGAAGTCGGCCGCATTCACTTCCGACAGGTCGTCGAGGTCGATGTCTTCAGGCCGCGGCATCCAACCGAGCGGCGCTTCGACGGCATAGCTGCGGCCGTGGCAGCGGTCGATAATCCACTTCAGCACCCGCATGTTCTCGCCGAAGCCGGGCCACATGAAGTTGCCTTCTTCGTCGCGGCGGAACCAGTTAACCGCGAAGATGCGCGGGCAATCGGTCATCTTTTTCCGCATGCGGAACCAGTGCACGAGGTAGTCCCGCATGTTGTAGCCGACGAAGGGCAGCATCGCCATCGGGTCGCGGCGGACGGTGCCGACCTT
>CAYQCT010000021.1:2428-11917 GCA_964416015.1 uncultured Tepidisphaerales bacterium | reverse complement strand
GGTGCCTTCGCTGCCGAGGGTTGCGCCGACGTAGACGCCGTGCACCCAGTTGAAGGCCTGGTAGACGAGCGGAATCGTGTTGCTGCGTCGGCCGCCGAACATGATGGCGCTGATCTCCACGCCCGCCGGATCGTCCGCGGCCGGGTCGAGCACCGGGTTGTTCGTCATCGGCGTCGTGAAGCGCGAATTCGGGTGCGCCGCCGGATCTTCGCTGCTCGGCGTCCAGCGATTGCCACGCCAGTCGATGCACTCCCGCGGCGGTTCCTTGGTCTTGCCCTCCCACCAGACATCACCGTCCGGCAGCATCGCGACGTTCGTGAAGATCGTGTCCTTCTGGATCATCGCAGCCGCGTTCGGGTTCGACTTCTCGTTGGTCCCAGGCACGACGCCGAAGTAGCCGGCCTCGGGGTTGATCGCCCGCAGTCGGCCCGTCCGCTCGTCGACCCACATCCACGCGATACCGTCGTTACCTTCCAGCCGTCTTCGAGGTACTTCTTGGGCGGCACGAGCATCGCGAAGTTCGTCTTGCCGCAACTGCTTGGAAAGGCCGCGACGACGTACGTCTTCTCGCTGCCGCCGTCGGGCAGAGGTTTCTCCGCGCCGAGGATCAGCATGTGCTCGGCCATCCAGCCTTGCTGCTTGCCGAGGAAGCTGGCGATGCGCAAGGCCAGGCACTTCTTGCCGAGCAACGCGTTGCCGCCGTAGCCACTGCCGTAGGACTGGATCGCGTCGTCGTAGGGGAAGTGGCAGATGTAGCGGTCGGCCGGATCGAGCGTGCCGACGCTGTGCAGGCACTTCGTGAACTCGTCGCTGTCGCCCAGCTCCTGCCAGGCGACGGTGCCCATGCGGGTCATGAGTTTCATGTTCGCCGCGACGTAGACGCTGTCGGTCAGCTGCACGCCGACTTTCGCCAGCGGACTGCCGATCGGTCCCATGACGAAGGGCACGACGTAGCAGGTCCGACCCTTCATGCAGCCGTTGAACTTGCCGCGGAGCATGCGGTACGCGTCGCGGTCGCGCATCCAGTTGTTCGTCGGCCCGGCCGCGTCTTCGTCGGGCGTGCAGATGAACGTGCTCTTCTCCGTCCGCGCGACGTCCGACGGGTCGCTGCGGTGAAGGTAGCAGCCGGGCAGCTTTTCCTGGTTCAGCTCGACGAAGACGCCTTCGGCGATGCCGCGGGCGAAGAACTGTTGTTGTTGTTCGTCGCTGCCGTCGCACCAGACGACTTCGTCGGGCTGCAGCCGGGCGAGCTGCTGGTCGACCCATTGGCGGACGTGCGGATTGGTGCAGGCGTCGGCATCGGACGCGATCGGCGGAAGGTCGTGGCTCATGATGGCGGCGGGATTGCCACAGTACGGGAGAACCGCCGGCCGGTCGGCGGTAGCGTGCAGGCGTGAGCGATGCCGTGCCGAAGCTGATTCTCGCCAGTGCCTCGCCGCGGCGGGCGATGCTGTTGCGTGAGGCCGGCTACGACTTCGACGTAGAGCCGGCGGACGTGGACGAAGAGACCATCGCCGCAAATCTCGCCCCCGGCGATGTGCCGGAACGGCTGGCACGGGCGAAGCTCGACGTCGTCCTGTCTCGCCACGAAGGCACGCCGGTCGTCGTCCTCGCCGCGGACACTGTCGTGCGTGCCCAGGACGGCGGCCTCGTCGGCAAGCCGCGCGACGAAGCCGACGCCGCGTCGATTCTGCGTCGCCTCAGCAACACCCGCCACGGCGTCGTCACCGGCTACGCCCTGGCCCGCGGCGACGGCGGCACGACCCACTCCGGCAGCGTCCGCAGCGACGTGACCATGCGGGACCTACGCGACGACGAAATCGACGCCTACCTCGCCACTGGCCTCTGGCAAGGAAAGGCCGGCGCGTACGGCATCCAGGAAGAACCCGGCGAGGTTGCGACCTTTGTCGAGTGCATCGAGGGCGAGCTCTCCAACGTCATCGGCCTGCCGATGCCGCAGGTGGTGGAAGTGCTGTCGCAACTCGGCGTCCGCCGGCCGGGGCTCGACTGAGGTCGCGGCTTAGAATGTTGGCGTGTCGCTCGTCGCTCTGCTGCTCGCGTTGCCCGCGGCCTGCGCGGGGTTGTGGTACCTGGTGAACCCGAACGCCGCGACGCGGCTGGCGACGCTCGGCGAAGACGTGCGGGCCAACGGCGTGCGGGTCCGCCTGCGCCGCGTCAACGGCGGCGTCCTGCTCGCAGCCGGCTTGCTCCTGTACTACGTGGTAAGCCGCGCGCAGCAGATCGAGCCCGGGCAAACGGTGTCGAAGGCGTTGCCGATCGCAGTGCTGTTGCTGACGGTCTGCTTCGTCGTGATGCTCGTGCTGGCCTGGCTCGACTGGCGGCTGACGCGGAAGTTGCGGCGGAACCTGCTGGCGGTGGCGGCGCGGGGTGCGATCGCGATGACGCTGCTCCTCGCCGGTTGCGACGACCCGCAGGTCGTGCCCTCGCAAGCGCCGCCGACTCCGGTCGCCGAGGTCGAGACAGCACCGCCGCCGCCGCCGCCGCCGGTTGATCCGGCAACGCGGCCGGACGAGACGCCGCAGGTGTTGCCGACAATCACGATGACGATCGGCGACACGAAGTTCGAGCTGATGGTCGCCGACGAGCCGGCCGAGCTGGCGAAGGGCCTCATGTTCCGCCGCCAGATGGGCCAGAACGAAGGCATGCTCTTCGTCTTCCCGAACGAGGCCCGGCGGTCGTTCTGGATGCGCAACACGTACCTCGCCCTCGACATCCTCTTCCTCGATCGCGACGGCAACGTCCTCAACATCGCCAAGGGCAAACCGCTCGACCGCCGGCGGAGCCTGCGCAGCCGCGGGGCGGCGAAGTACGTCATCGAGCTCCACCGCGGCCGCGCCCGCGAGGTCGGTGTGACCGACGGTTCTTCCATCGACCTCTCGCCGATCGTGAAGTAGATTCATGGCATGATGCCGCCCGTGGTCGACGCACTCGAAGCCCGTCGCCTGCTGGCGGCCGCGCCGGTCGAAGTCCGGGCCGACGTCGAGCCGGTCGAGACGAAGGGCACGATCCTGTTCATCCGCGGTGCCGAGCGCTCCGGCGGATTCCTCGAAGCTGACAACGATTTCGAGCGGACCGAACAGCTCGCCGACATCACCAACGACCAGACCTTCAACGGCAACCACGGCTGGGGCGCGCTCGCCGACACGCTCGAAGGCCACGGCTACACGCTGGTGCAGATCGAAGAGCCGCTCGAGCCGAACGCACCGGCGACGGGCCAGACGACCGGTGCCGCGTTGGATCTCGCGTCGCTCGACCTGCTCCAGTACGAGGCCGTCGTCTTCGGCAGCAACAACGCCCGGTACGACGCGGAGCACGTCGCCGTCGTCGAGGACTACGTCCGTCGCGGCGGCGGCGTCCTGTTCATCAGCGACGCAAACTTCGGCTCCGACTGGGACGACGCCCCGACCAGCGACCAGCCCTTCCTCGACGTCCTCGGCTGGACCATGCAGCAGGACCAGGGCACGTACAGCCTGCAACGCAACCAGGGCGACTTCGTGCTGCCGAACCACCCGATCCTGACGAACGTTGACCGCTTCGACGGCGAGGGCGTCAGCCCGGTCAACCTGGCGAACGCAACTGTCGGCGAGCGGATCGCGGTTGCGAAGAACCAGACTCGCAACAACGACAAGCCCGGTTTCGGCACGTCGCGGCCGGTGAATGACGACGACGCCAGCCTCGCCTCAGCCGAGCTCGACGGCGGCCGCGTAGTGGCCCACTTCGACCGCAACACCTTCTTCAACCAGAACGGTGCCGGCACGAACATCAACCGCTTCGACAATCGGCAGTACGCTCTGAATCTCTTCGACTTTCTCGCCGGCCGCCTCGGCGACGAGCGGGCGCCGGAGGCGGTGGGGGTGGGGGTGGGGCGGGTCGATTTGGAGACGCAGCAGCAGATCGCCTTCGACTTCGACGAAGACGTCGCCGCGACGGTTTCGTCGGGCGACGTGGTGGTGCAGAACCTGACGACCGGCGAGACGGTCGACGCGAGCCGCTTCGCCTTGGCATCGGCCGACTTCGGCCGGACGGTGACGCTGACGTACGACGTGGCGACGTTCGGGCCTCTGCCGAACGGGCAGTACGTGGCGATGCTGGCGGCTGGCGCGGCGGCGGATCGAGCGGGCAACGCGACAGAAGAGCCGATCACCGTGAGCTTCCGCTTCCTGACCGGCGACAGCAACGACGACGGCACCGTCAACTTGGCGGACTTCGGCGTGCTTCGCGGCAACTTCGGCGGCAGCGGCGTTGGGCGATCTGGCGGCGACTTCAACTACGACGGCGTCGTCAACCTCGCCGACTTTGGCCTCCTGCGGGCCAACTTCGGCCAGTCCCTGCCGCCCGTTGACCCGCTCTTCGACGAAAACGCCTGAGCCCGGCCCGCCGGTTGCACAGGCCCGGCATGGCCGACAACAGCAGCAAGACGACCACCGACCATGACGAGATCCGCAAGTGGGCCGACGCCCGCGGCGGCAAACCCGCCGCCGTCGACGGCACCGGCGGTAACGACGACGTCGGCCTTATCCGCATCGAGTTCCCCGACGACTTCAACAGCGACTCTGGCAAGCTCAGCGAAATCTCCTGGGACGACTTCTTCGAAAAGTTCGAAGAGGGCAAGCTCGCCCTGATCTACCAGGACCAGACCGCCGGCGGCGACAAGAGCAAGTTCAACAAGCTCGTCAAGCGCGACTGAAGCCTGGCTTGCGTCACGCGATCCGCACGTGCTGTCCTGGGCGGACGTCGAGTAGCTCGCCTGTTCGCTCCTCAAGCAGAACGTTTCCATCTCGTTCGACAACGCGTCCCACTGTTGCTCGAAACGCGAGACGATCGTTGCAGACGAGCCGGGGAACGGCTCTGTCCGGGACGCGTCCGACCGCGGCGACCTCCACGACGTGCGAGCCGCGGATCGTGCGGATCTGCTCGAAGTCGCACTCCATTGCCGGCCCGGCATCGAAGATGTCGACCCGGCCGTGGTAGGCGAAGTTCTCCGCGACGAGCATCTTTCTTGCCCCGCCGGCATCACGGTGTTCCACTCCGATTGCCTTCCGCGCAGCCGCCGGCAGCATGTCGACGTAGAGCGGATGGTCCGGCATGAGGTCGGCGATGACACGCTTCTCGCGAAAGCTCAAAGCGTCGGCGACCGGGAACGGCACGCCAAAGAAGAGTCGGCCAACCGCGTCCCAGAACGGGCTGTTGCCGTGGCCGTCGGTCGTGCCGCGGATCTCGGCGACGATCTTCCGCTCGAACGCTTTGGGCCGACCGGCCATGAAGAGCAGCCGAGCCTGCGCCAGCAGCTTGCCACGCCCGCCGCCACGGAAGTCGGGGTGGAGGAAGAGTCCGCCGAGTTCCGCCGGGCCGCTGTGGTCTTCGACGAGGTGCAAGCTCTCGACCTCGCGATCAACGCCAAGTAGGTCGCTCTGGTACCGCTCGCGTCGAAGCTCGTAGCAATAGAACGGGTCGAATCCGCCGGTTTTGCTCTGCACGCTGGCCGTGCCGAGCAAGCGGTGCGGCTCGTCGGTGTCGAGCAGGACGAACATGTAAAGCTCCCCGCCCGGCCGATCGGCCTCGATGCGAAAGGCCGCCTCGCTCTGCCGGACGCGACGGGCGAGTTGCTGACGATCGTGCGGCAGCGTCGTCAGCTGGCCGCCGCTGTGCGAGATGAGCTCCTCGAGCGCGTCGAGGTCGGTCTCGGAAACGGGGCGGACGAGCAACATGACGAGCGGCCGCGGGTGTAGCGGCCGCAGCATCTACTCGCAAGCCGGCCCTGCTACATCTTGAACAGCTCCACGACCGGCAGCCGCAGGCCCGGCAGGACGTCGTAGCCGTCGAGCTCCGCATCCTCCCGCACGAGCAGCGGCTCCTGCTGTGCCGTGCGAAAGACCTCGACCTCGCGCCGCTCCGGATAGACCAGCCACGCCAGCCGACAACCGCTGGCGAAGTACTCTTGAAGCTTCACCTTCATTTCCGTTGCCGTGTTGCCCGGGCTGACGACTTCGACGGCCAGTGTCGGCGGTTCCTGCGGAGCGGCCTGCTTGTGCTCCGGATCCCGCATGTCCTCCGGTGCCGTCCAACAGACGTCGGCCATTCGGATGTTGTCGCCCTGCATTCGCATCATGCCGTCCGCGCCGCTCAACACGCCGCCGGCCTTTTTTGCCCGGATGAACTTCTTGAGTTCGAATGCGATGTTCAGGCCGACCTGCGACTCGTATCTTCCCATGATCTTCTTAACGAGTGTTCCTTCGACCAGCTCAACCAAATGATCGTCCACGCAGCCGTCAATCTTCTCGTACATCGCGATGTCGACGCTGCCCGGCGGCGGGTCGATGATGATCCGGTCCGACGAGATGCCGGGCAGTCGGGCGAACCAGTCGGCGAAGGTCCGCGGTGTCGGCTGCGCGGGCTGAACGGCAACGGGTGACGCAACAGGAGCGGAAGCGGGTGTCGCGTGCGGCTTCGGCTTCTTCCGAGTCTTCTTTTGCTTGGGCGGCGAAGGGGCAAGCGTGGCCATGCCTGCATTCTACAACACAGCGATTGCCCCGGAACAATCCGCAGCCGACATCGACCGGGCACGTTGCTAAGGTTTACGCCCGGCCGCGCCGTGCGCGACCTCCGCGACCCGCTTCTCATGCCCACTGCCTACACCGGCCGCGTCCTGCTCATCCTCGCGGTGCTCTACTGCGCCGTCTGCGCGATCTACCCGCGGGCTCCCTTCAGCTTCTTCCAGCCGCTCGCCGGCGGGGAAGTTTCGATGGAGCACAACCTCCGCAAGGGCATCGACATGGTCGGCGGGACCAGTCTGCTCTACGAGATCGAACGCCCCGAAGGCGGCACCCGGCCCGGCGAGGCACCGCTCTCCGAACGCGTCGCGGCCGCGCTGAAAAAGCGTGTCGATCCCAACGGCACCCGCAGCCTCATCTGGCGGCCGCAGGGAGAGACGCGGCTTGAAATCCAGGTGCCCCT
Organism: uncultured Tepidisphaerales bacterium; assembly: GCA_964416015.1. Taxonomy (GTDB): domain Bacteria; phylum Planctomycetota; class Phycisphaerae; order Tepidisphaerales; family Tepidisphaeraceae; genus JBCDKH01. Next base: position 4,942 of record CAYQCT010000021.1, on the reverse strand, counting down.
CGGCCGCAACGCTGCCGAGGGCGAGGCGACGCGTGACGCCTACGAGGAGGCCGAACGCGGCCTGAGCCAGTTCATCACGCCGCCGGCCCAGGTCATACGGGCAATCGAGACCAGCACCGGGGACGACCGCGACCGGCAGCTCGACGCGCTGGCCGGTGGCGGTGAGCCGCGGCGTGCGGTCTATCAGGCCGTCGCCGATGCCTACGACGCACTGCAGGCCGCCCGCGACGGCACCGTCGTCGCCGAGGCCGAGGCACGCGAGGCCTACGAAGCCGCCAAGGCGGAGCTGCCCGCGACGAACATCACCGCAGAGCAGGCCGAGCGATTGGCCGGGCTCGAGGACGACGAGCTTCGACAGGCCCGTCTCGGCGAGCTCGCCGACGGCTCGTTTCCGGAGCGTGACGAGGCCCTGCGGCAGTACGTCGATGCGGCTCGCGCGTACGAGGAGGTTCGCGACGAAATCGCCGACACGGCCACGCTCAAGCGGCTGCTCCGCGGCAGTGGCTTGCTGCAGTTCCACATCGTCGCCAACGACCTGAGCCGCGACGATCCGCAGTACCTCGAGATGAAGCGTCGGCTCGATACCGCCGGCCCCCGGCCGCGGGCGGGCGACGAGCTGCGGTGGTTCCTGACGGAGCGGCCGAGCGAAGTGCCCGGCGCCGAAGCCGCCGCCGACGGCAACTACTACGTCCTCGTCTACAACACCAACGACCGCAGCCTCGACGCCCGCGACGGGCAGTGGAGCCTGACGCAAGCCCGCGTCACCAGCGACAACGGCCTCCGCGCCGTCGGCTTCGAGCTCGATTCGGCCGGCGCGAACCTCTTCGGCGAGCTCTCCGGTGCCAACATCGGCCGCCCGCTGGCGATCGTGCTCGATGACAAGATCATCAGCGCGCCCAACCTCAACAGCACCATCCGCGGCTCCGGCATTATCACCGGCGGCGAGGGCGGATTCAGCGTCGGCGAGCAGGAGTACCTCGTCAGCACGCTCAACGCCGGCTCGCTGCCCGCGCGGCTGAGCGAAGAGCCGATCAGCGAACGCACCGTCGGCCCGCAGCTGGGCCGCGACAACCTGCAGGCCGGCCTCGTCGCCAGCATCGCCGGCCTCGTCATCGTCGGCGTCTTCCTCATCGGCTACTACTACCTCAGCGGCGTCGTGGCCTTCACGGCGGTGCTGATGAACATGCTCATCATCCTCGCGAGCATGGCCGCCCTGCAAGCATCCTTCACGCTCCCGAGCATTGCCGGCATCATCCTCTCGCTCGGCATGAGCGTCGATGCCAACGTCCTCATCTTCGAGCGACTTCGCGAAGAACAGAACCGCGGACTCAGCATCCGGCAGGCGCTCCGCAACGCCTACGACCGCGCCTTCAGCGCCATCCTCGACTCGAACGTCACCACCGGCATCACCGCGTTGCTGCTCTACGTCTTCGGCAGCGAAGAAGTCAAAGGCTTTGGCCTGACACTGCTGATCGGCATCTTTGCCTCGCTCTTCACGGCACTCTACGTCACCCGCACGATCTTCGGCCTGCTCGTCGACAAGCTCGAGCTCAAGGACCTCAGCAGCATTCCGCGGACGTTCCCGAAGTGGAACGCGCTGCTGACGCCCAAAATCGACTGGATGCGGCTCGCCCCGGCGTTCGGCGGCGTGAGTGCAGTCCTGATCGTCATCGGCGTCAGCCTGTTCGCGTACTACTTCCAGAAGGGCCGGGTCCTCGACATCGAGTTCGCCGGCGGCACGACTGCCCAGTTCTCGCTCGTCAACGCGATGGATGTGGGCGACGTGCGCGCGTCGCTCGAAGGCGACGGCAGTGCCGACGATCCGCTGGCGGACGTGCAGGTTGTCAGCATCGAAGGCGGCGGCTCGGCGGCGGGCACGTCGTACGAGATCGTCGTGCCGAACCAGAATGACGAAGCCGTCACGGCCGCCGTCGTCGAACGACTCGGCGACACGCTCGACGTCCGTCAGCCCAGCACCTTCGTCGGCAGCGGCGGCGAGTACGCGGTGGCCGAGTTGTATCCCGTGACCGCCGATCGCACCCACTTCGGCGGCCTGCCGGTCGAGCCGGAGATCGCCGCGGGAAATGCGGGCGCGGTCGCATTCGTCCTCCGTGATCTCGAGCCGATGCTCACCGCGGGCGAGCTCGAAACGCGGATCACGCAGCAACGCCTCCGCGGTGCCTACGACGCTGAGGGCCTGCAGGCGGGCGTCCGCGTCGAAGCAATCGCCTATCCCGCCGAACAGGCCGCCGTCGTTATCATCGGTAACAGCCGGTTCCCGTCGACCTCCGCCGATCCGGCCGCACAGCAAGCCTTCGAGCAGGCATTGGCCGAGCCGGCGTATCGACTGCTGAACGAAGCCGTCGCCGAGGCGAGCCAGCTGGAAAAGGTCACAAACGTCGGGGCCGCCGTCGCCCGCGAGTTCAGCCGCGACGCCACCGTCGCCGTCGTGCTCAGCGTGCTCGCCATCATGGCCTACATCTGGGTTCGCTTCGGCGACCTCAAGTACTCAAC
>CAYQCT010000021.1:1507-2327 GCA_964416015.1 uncultured Tepidisphaerales bacterium | reverse complement strand
CAGCATGAACGACACCGTCGTCGTCTTCGACCGTATCCGCGAAAACCGCGGCAAATACGGCAGCCTGAGCCGCGGCGTCGTCAACGACTCGATCAACCAGACCCTGTCCCGCACGCTACTCACCGGCGGCACGACGCTCGTGACGATCCTCGTGATGTACATCTTCGGCGGCCCCGGCATCCACGGCTTCACCTTCGCCATGCTCGTCGGCATCATCACCGGCACCTACAGCTCCATCGCCATCGCCAGCCCGATCCTCATCCTCGGCGGCACCAAGGAAGAAGCCCCCCTCGCCGCCGTCCCCGCAACGGCGTAACGAACCCTCTGCCGAGCTACTGATTCGACCGCTGCCTGCGGCGGGGCCGCTTCAGCGGCTCCGCCGACCTCGCTGTAGCACCGTCAAAGCCCGTACTCCTCCCACCGCCCGCCCACCTTCGCCAGCGTCGCCTCGTCAAATCGCAACTCCTCCGGCCAGTCCCGAACCACCGACTCGCCCGCCTCGACGGCCAGCTTCCGCGTCGCGTCGAAGCCCATCTTGCTCCCGACGCCCAATCCCGGCGAGGCGTGATCGAGAATGTCGACCGGCCCGGTGACGACCTCCGTGTCCCGCTTCGGATCGCAGTTGGCGAACAGGTGAAACAACACCGCCTGCTCGTCGTGGACGTCGACGTCTTCATCGACGACCACAATGAACTTCGTAAACGACATTTGCCCCGCACCCCAGATCGCGTGCATCACCCGCCGGGCCTGGTGGGCGTACTCTTTCTTGATCTTGACGTAGACGCAGTTGTGAAAGCACCCGGCCATCGGCAGCGAGTAG
>CAYQCT010000021.1:0-1497 GCA_964416015.1 uncultured Tepidisphaerales bacterium | reverse complement strand
CCAAAATGTCCGGGACGATCGTCTTCAACAATGGCAGGAAAACGCGCTCCGTCGCCTTCCCGAGAAAATAATCTTCCATCGGCGGGTGGCCGACGATCGTCGTCGGGTAGATCGCGTCGCTCCGCCGCGTGACGGCCGTCACGTCGAATCGCGGGTAACGGTCGGCGAGGCTGTAGAAGCCCGTGTGGTCGCCGAACGGACCTTCGATGACGGTCTCCGTCGGGTGGACGAAGCCTTCGATCACCAGCTCCGCCTCGGCCGGGACGTAGAGGTCGTGCGACAGGCACTTGACCGTCTCGATGCGGCTTTTGTTGAGGAAGGCCGCGAACGCCATCTCCGGAATCCCCGGCGGCAGCGGGGCGGTCGCGGCGTACGACATCACGCTCGGCCCGCCGAGCACTACCGCGACGGGCATCGCCTCGCCCCGCTTCTGCCACGCCCGAAAATGCCGGGCCCCGTCGTGATGCAGGTGCCAGTGCATCGCACATGTCTTCCTGTCGAAGACCTGCACGCGGTACATGCCGATGTTCGGATCGCCCGTCTCCGGATGCGTCGTATAGATGCCGCCGAGCGTGATGTACCGGCCCGTACGTTCCCGTGTTCTCGCCGACGCAAGTTGATCGCTCAGGTGCGAGAAGACCTGCCCGCTATCGATGTCGCCGTCGTGCGGCCAACACTGGATGATCGGCAACTGATGTAGATCGACCTGATCGCCGCGTTGCACCACTTCCTGACACGCCGCCGACTTCACCCGCTTCGGCAGCAGGGCGGCAAGGTCGCCGACGACCTCCTTGCCGAGCTTGAACTTCTCGTAGAGCGTGGCCGGCAGCTGCGGCTTGACGAACTTCCCGACCCGCTCCGCCAGGTCGTCGAGCGACGGCGTGCCCAGCGCCCAGCAGATCCGCGCGTAGCTACCAAACGCATTGATCGCCACCGGCAGGTCGCTGCCGACGACGTCGTCGAACACGAGCGCCCGCCCGCCTTTGTCGGCATGCACGTGACGGTCCCGCTCCCGATGCGGCGTCGGAGCCGGCGACTTCATCACCCGATCCGCCACCGCCGCCAGCTCCAGCACCGGATCGACCGGCACCTTCACCCGCGCCAGCTCGCCCCGCGAATCGAGGAAGCGAAGAAAGCTACGCAGATTCGGAAACGGACCATCAGCCATGCCGACCCACGTTACGACATGGTCGCACGACAAGCGGCTTGCACTCGAAGCCGCGACCGCGCCAAGCCGCCTCGGCGTCCAGATCTGCCCCCGATCAATCAACGGCCCCATCAAGCCGCTCGGCTTTCGTAAGCTTGAACCTCCAGCCGGTCTACGCCTAATCCATTCGGAAAAACACCGCGGGCCGGCTCCGTCTCAATCTTCTGCTCGCCCCATCGACTGCAAACGAGTCGCATGGTCACCGGTCACCGCTTTCACCGAATCTCGCGGTCCTCTACATCCTGATCCAGCGCTGCCACGTGCTGAGACGAGGGTCAGAGACAGAGCCG
>CAYQCT010000020.1:26563-30412 GCA_964416015.1 uncultured Tepidisphaerales bacterium | reverse complement strand
ATCGCGTAGAGGGCGACGACGGTCTTGCCGCTGCCGACGTCGCCTTGGAGCAGGCGGTTCATCGGCACGGGTTTCTTAAGGTCGCCGGCGATCTCGTAGACGGCGTTCTGCTGGGCGTCGGTCAGGTCGAACGGGAAACGGGCCCGGATGCGTTCGTCGAGGCGGCGGTCGATGCGGAAGACGGGCGCACTGATGCGGCCCTCGCGCAGCCGACGCCTGGCCTCGGCGGCGTCGGCGGCGTGGCAAGGCCGGTGGATCTTGCGGTACGCGTCGCCGCGGGACAAAAGATGCCGGTTCTCCAAGAAATCGGCGGGAAACCACTCGTCGAGCTTGGCCGCGGCGGCTTCGACGTGGTCGGCCACGAGCTTCTCGATCTGCTCGCTGGGCAATCCCGCGGTGGCGGCGTAGATCGGGCGGAACGTGTTCTCCTCGATGGCGGCCGTGTCATCATCGACGGCTTCCCACTTGGGGTTGGCCATCTGCGGGATGCCGCGGAAGTGGCGGACCTTGCCGCGGACGCGGACGTTCATGCCCGGCGTGAGCTTGCCTCGCATCCAGCCGGCGTTGAACCAGACGCAGGCGAGGACTTCGCCCGTTTTGGCGTCTTTGACAGTGGCTTCGAAGCGGGAGCGAGGGCGGCCGGGGATGAAGTCGCTGGCGACGACCTCGCCGCGGACGGTTTGAATCTGTTCTGCGACGAGTTCGTTCACGCCGCGTTCGCCGGACTCGAACTGATAGTCGCGTGGGAGGTAGTCGAGGAGGTCGCCGAGGGTTTGCAGGCCGAGCTTGCGGAGGGCGGCCTCCTTCTTGGGGCCGACGCCGTCGAGGGCGGTGAGCGGGGTGGAGCGGTCGACCACGGCGCGGGGAGCGTAGAAGCCGACACGACAGCTCAATCTGGTAGGGTGGGCCGTGATGCGAAAACGGGTTTCACAGGCTGCCACCATCCTCTGGTCGCTTGCGGTTGCAGTCCTGCTCCTCGTCCTACTTGGGACGTTCATGCTTCCGAGCACGAAGCGCGGGAGCTTTGACTACGAGGAATGGCTTCGTGAGCGGGAACTCCAAGACCAACGCGAGGCAGCAACGAAACCAGCCACACAGCCTCATCTGCCAACAACGCGGGCGGAGGGCGAATGACGCTTGTCTACTCGATCCTCCTTGCCGGCGTGATGTTCGTCCTGCTGGCCCTGATCTTCCGGCCACTGGAGCGGGTGTTTCCGGCGAAGCCGAATCAGCCGATGCGACGGCCGGGGTTCTGGCTCGACCTCAGCTTCTTCGTCGGCCAGTACGTTCTGTGGAACGGCGTCTGCCTGTGGATCGTCACGCTCGTCGGAGATGGCGTGCGGTGGTTTGTGCCCGATGCGCTGGTCGACTACGTAGCGAGTTGGCCGCTTTGGGTGCAGTTGCCACCCGTCATCCTCCTGGGCGACTTTCTCATCTACTGGGGGCATCGTCTGCAGCACCGCGTCGGGTTTCTCTGGCGATTTCACAGCATCCACCACTCAGCCGAGCATCTCGATTGGCTGGCGGCCCATCGTGAGCATCCGCTGGACACGATCTTCACGATCTCCCTAGTGAATCTGCCAGTGTTCGCACTCGGATTCCCGATCGAGTCGCTCGCGTTGTTCGCGGGCTTTCGCGGCTTGTGGGCGATCTTCATCCACGCGAACGTCCGCCTACCGATCGGGCCGTTGCGGGTGTTGATCGGGGCACCGGAACTTCACCACTGGCATCACGACCGCGAGCGGGACGCGGGAAATTACGCAAACGTCTCGCCGATCTTTGACGTGATCTTCGGCACCTACGTCCATCCGCCGCACGAGCCCAAAGCCTTCGGCGTGCACGAGCCGATGCCTCGTGGCTACCTAGGTCAGATGCTTCACCCGTTCCGCGGCACGTCCTCCGAAAGTTCCGGCTCGCGTGACAGTAGCCGCGGGCCGAAGAAGGCGTAGGCGACGCTGACGGCGATCATGAGCAGGCCGACGGTGAGGAAGGAGATCGTCCGCCAGCCGCGGCTGACGGTGGCGAGGTCGTAGACCAGGACCTTCACGGCCGCGACGGCGAGCAGAACAAGGCCGTAGTAGCGGAGCGGGGCGAGGCGTTTAGACAGGCCGACGAGGACGAAGCCGACGGCGAGGGCGGCCCAGGTGAGGGAGACGCCGGCGCGTTGCACGACGGTCGAGACGGCAAGGCTTCCGAGCAGACGCCAGAGGTCGAGGCTGATCAGGACAACGCCGATCGTCAGGAAGGTCACCAGCAACGTGCCGGCGGCGGTTCGGCCGGGCTCGCGTGGCGGCACCTTCGCGAGCGGCCAGAGGTGCAACGCGAGGACGCCGAGCAGGACGAGGCCGACGAGCGTCTCGAAGTTCAGCACCGCGATGATCGGCGACGCAACGACGAGTCGCGGCGAGAGCACGAGGTCGATCAGGACGAACTTCCCCGCGAGGAGGGCCGGCAGAATTGCGAGCCGGGCGAACAACATTTGCCGCCGCTCCGGCTCCTGCACGAGACGCAACGCGAGCCCGGCGAAGGCGGCCGATGCGGCGAGGGCCAGGGCGGTGAACGCCAGCTGCCGCAGGCGGGCCGGCGGCGTGTCGAGCGGCCACGTCGGCGTCGCGGCGGTGATGATGCGGTCGATCTCCAACCCGCCGGCGAGGACGAGCAACGCCAGTAGGCCGCCGGCGAAGGTCAGCGCGAGCTGCGTCGCGTTCCGGAAGCGGGCGGCGTACTGAAGCCACAGATTCAGCTCGCGGCGGCGAAAGAAGTAGATGCCGACGACGCTGCCTGTGACGAGCGAGCCGAGCAGCGTGTTCGGATTGAGGATCGGCAGGTAGTCGAGCTGTTGCTGCGTCCAGCCGTCGCCGACGCGTTGGCCGAGGAGGTCGACAAACAGCCACTTGCCGGCGGCGATGCAGGCGACGCCGATGCCGAGCAGCGCGAGGCGAAGACGCGGGGCAATGCGGCTGCTCACTGCGAGCAGCCACGCGGCGAGGACGAGTGCGATGGTCGCAACCGGCGTCGGCAGCAGATTGAGCGACGTGAGCCCGTAGACGGTGACGGCCAGGACGGCGAGCCAGCGGCCGGTCGTGAGCAGTTCACGGCGGCCGGCGAAGCGGGCGGATGTTGCCGGCGGCAGATTCTGCGTCAGCAGCCACGCCAACACGAGGCCGACCCCGGCGAGTCCATATTGGATGAGAAGCATCGGCGAGATCGGCACGTTCAGCGTGCGAAACCAGGCTTCGTTCTCGACCCGCGACGCCGCGTAGACGACGGCCAGCAGCCAGACGACGACGGACGCGACGCGGCCGAGCGTGTTCCGCTGCCGGCTGCCGATGACGCCGAAGCCGACTGCCATGATGCCCCAGAGCAGTGTGACGGCGACGCCGGACAGGGCGACCGGCACCGCGACGACGGCGAAGCAGGCGGCGGCAGTGAGGAACGTCTGGGCGAGCTCGCGTTGGTCCTCGCCGCGGAGTGCCTGCCTCGCGACGAGTGCCAAAGCAGCCGCTTGCAGCAGGAGCAGTGCAGCCGTTGTCCAGCCACTCGTGCCGAAGCTGGCGAGCGTCGACGCAGCCGCACCGGTGAGAAGCGTCGCGGCGAAGATCGTGTCGAAGTCGCCGGTCGGCTCTTCGCCCTCGACGTCCTCGTGCGCGAGCAGCTCGAGCAGGTACATCGTGACGACGCCAACGCAGAAGGCGAAGATGGCTGTGCCGTTCTCGCCCGCGAGGAAGAGGCCGATGATCCAGAAGGCGATCGGCGCGAGCGCGACGACGCGGAGCGATTTCCAGCGTCGGTCGCCGCACCAGACGAGCACGGCCGCGACGGCGGCGAGCATGAACAGGTAGGCCAGCA
>CAYQCT010000020.1:25562-26553 GCA_964416015.1 uncultured Tepidisphaerales bacterium | reverse complement strand
GCGGCGTCGTCGAGTTGGCGTTGCCGCCGAGCAACAGCGGCGCGAGGTTTCCGCCGAGCTGGGACAGGATTGCCACGCTCAGCAGGCCTGCCCGCAGACCGACGCCCGCCCCGAGCACGGCCACGACGGCCATGGCGACGAAGGCGACCACGGGGCCGTACAGGTCGAAAAATCCGTAGCCGGCGTAGGCGGCGACGAAGAGCGTACCGATGCCCGCGGCGAAGAGCCCGACGGCAGCGGGGCGACCCAGGCGACGCAACACGGCCTCGCCTGCAGCCAGCAAAGCGACGCCGCCGAGCACGAGCAGGCCGAGCCGGATCTCTGGCGAGATGAGCTGAAACCAGCCGGCGTCGTAGGCGTACTTGACGCCGAGCACCGCCCCGAGAATGACGACGAGCCCGCCCGCTGCGCCGGCCAACCGGAGGCCGATCGCCTGCTCGATCGTGCCGTCCTGCACCGCCGCGGGCTCCGCCGTGGCTGGCTGGTACGGCATGACCGGCACAGCCGACTGCGTCGGCGGCGACTCGTACGGCTCGACTTCAACCGCCTCGATAACCGCCTCCTCTGCCGAAGGCGTCACGGGCTCGGCGTCAACGGGCGACTCGATCGACGATCCACCCGACGACTCGGGAAGCGGCTCGACGGACGGCTCGACAGGCGGTTCCTCCGCGATCGGCGCGGCCGGCTGGATCGCTTGGCCTTCGAGGAGTCGCACGCGATTCTCAAGATGCGCCACCCGCCTCCGCAGCAACAGAAACTCGTTTCGCTCTGCCGACACTGGTTGCCCCCGCGAGTTCCACATGCCGGTAAGCTTACCAATTACGCGTCGCGCGACACGACCTCGACCACGCACGCGTCGCATCAACTCGCGCTGACCGCGCCGTCCTCCTGGTTTTCGATCTCTCGAAAAGAACGCGGCGAGTGTTTCGCAAGCAAGGTACTCCATCACGACCCCACTCCTCCGCGTCGGCTGCGACACCTACGTTGCCGG
>CAYQCT010000020.1:18438-25552 GCA_964416015.1 uncultured Tepidisphaerales bacterium | reverse complement strand
CATGCCGACACTCGAGCCGTTCGTCAAGCTGCGCGACCCCGCGTCGTATCAGCCGTGCAGCCTTGACCTGGTTCGCGACGCCAAGGCCCGTCGCTACTGGGTCGACTTCTTCACGAGCCACATCGACACGCTGACCGGCATCGGCGTGGCAGCGCAAGGAGACACCGACGACGCGAAGCAACGGGCGGCGAACGTCGCGGCCGAGCTGCGGGCCAAGCTCGACGAGTTCTCGCAGAAGCCGGACAACTTCGGCACGGTGACGCTGTTCACGCTCGACCGCTGGCGCGACGACTGCCTCCGCCGAAACGGGTTTCCTGATGCGTTCGTCGAGCAGAAACGACGCGAGAACGAGCTGATGCTCCCCTTGCTCGAGCAGGTCGTCGGCGAGATCGAGCGAAGCGACGACCCGGTCCGGCTGGCCGTTGAGGGCGTTTTCGCCGGGAACATCTTCGACATGGGTGCGAAGGCAACGGCCGGGAAGTTCAAGGATGCGTCGCCGGACTTCTTGGGAACCCGCGCAAAGCTCAAGCCGCGGCCGTGGCTGATTGACGATCTGGACGCCTTCCGCAATCGTGTCAACACGAGGCCGCCGCGGAAGACGGTCTTCTTCGCCGACAACGCCGGTAGCGACTTCGTCCTGGGCGTGCTGCCGTTCGTCTGGCTCGCGAGCACGCCCGGCAGCACCGTCGTCATCGCCGCCAACGAAGAGCCGAGCCTGAACGATGTGACGGCGGCCGAGGTACGCGAGCTTTGGCCGCGGCTGCCGAGCGTGATTCGCAATCTGCCGGTGCAGATCGTGTCGACCGGCACCGGCGATCCGCTTATCGACCTGTCGGCAGTCAGTTCGGAGCTTAATGAAGCCGCCGCCGACGCGGACCTGGTCGTGCTCGAAGGCATGGGCCGCGGCGTCGAGAGCAACCTGTCGGCGGACCTCACGTGCGACCGGCTCAACCTCGCGATGCTCAAAGACGAGATGATCGCCGCCCACGTCGGCGGCACGCTCTATGACTGCGTCTGTCGCTTTGTCCCAGCCGACTGATCAAGCGGGCCGCTCAAAAAGTGCTTCTACAAAACGAGCAGGTTCAAAGGTTTCCACGTCCTGCGGCGTTTCCCCAAGGCCGATGAACTTGACGGGCAATTGCAACTCGTCACGAATCGCCAGGACGACGCCACCCTTGGCCGTGCCGTCGAGCTTGCTGAGGAAGATGCCGGTGACGTCGACTTCACGCGTGAAGCTCTTAGCTTGGTTGACGCCGTTCTGGCCGGTCGTGGCATCGAGGACGAGCAGGACTTCGTGCGGCGCGCCCTCGATCTTCTTGCCGATGACGGTGCGGATCTTGCCGAGCTCTCGCATCAGGCCCTGTTGCGTGTGCAGCCGGCCGGCGGTGTCGACGATGAGCACTTCGACGCCGCGGGCAACAGCAGCATCGCACGCGTCGTACGCGACGGCCGCCGGATCAACGCCTTGCCGTTGCTTCACAATCTCGACGCCGATGCGGTCGGCCCAGAGCGAAAGCTGCTCCGTCGCCGCCGCGCGGAACGTGTCGCCGGCGGCGAGCATGACACGCTTGTTTGCCTCATTCTTCAGGATCCAGGCTAGCTTCGCGATGCTCGTCGTCTTGCCCGCGCCGTTGACGCCGCAGACCATGATGACGGTCGGGCCGCTCTCTGCGTAGCGGATTTCCCGCGCCGCCGCCTCGGCCCAGCCGGCGGCCATCTCGTCGCGGACGACGGTCGCGGCCTGCTCGGCGTTCTTGATCTTGCCCAGCCGCCAGCGATCCTGCACCGCGTCGCGAATCTTCGTCGCCCGCCGCACGCCCATGTCGGCCAGGATCAGCTTGTCCTCGAGCTCGTCGAGAAACGCGTGGTCGATCTGCCGGCCCGGCACGAAGAGTGTGCGGACGTCGGTGTTCATCACCGCCGCCGTCTTGGACAGCGCGCCCTTGAGGCGGTCGAGTGTTTTGGCGAAGAAGGCCACGCCGCAGGTTAGTGGCGTCGCCGCTGCAACACGCCGACGGCCGCGATCACGAGGCTCGCCGCCGCTGGTTCCGGCACGACGATGCCCTTCGCTCGGACCAGTGGATTGCCCGCAAGGCCGCCGAACACGGTCGGATCTCCGACCGGCTGAAACGCGAGAAAGCTACCGAGATTCATCAAATCGGCTTCGCCTTCGGGCGTGAAGAAGCTGAAGCCCCGCGCGGTCGCCGTGTCGAGGTCGCGACGCATCGGCGCATCGGCGACCTGGTCCGTCCCGCCGAGGCCGTCGATGCCGCTGATGAAGACGCCGACGAAGAACCCGTTCTCGACGGTCGGCTGCACCGCCGTCGGCAGGGCGTAGTCGGTAAAGACATCGATGTTGTCGTTGTTTGCGTTGGCGACACCGCTCTCGGCCTCATGCGAGAAGACGAGCGTCGCGTTCCGCGGGTCGCCGTCGTTGTCGGGATCTTCGTAAACGACGAGCGTCAACGGTGTTAGCGGATCGAGTCGGCCAAAAGCAACACGGACTTCTACGATTTGAGTTGACTGCAAAGCATCAAAGTAGTTTCCCCAAAGAAAGTCAGTGCCGTTGAAGCTCGGGCCGGTGTTGACGCTGCCGTCGCCGTCGTCGGCGCCAAAGTCGACGAGCTGAGCTGAGGCATACGAGCCGGCGGCGAGAAGGAACGCGAGGATTGTCTTGATCTCTCCCATGAAGCCGCACCGTACGGCGGCATCGGGTACAACCGCCGGCCGTGCACGTGGCTCATTGGTTGGCGTTGTCTCTGGCCGACGGACTGGGGCCGGTGCGGGTGCGGCGCGTGGCGGAGCAACTGGGCGAGGAGGCGTCGAAGGCGACGCCGGCAGCCCTGCGAGAAGTCGACGGGATCGGGCCGCAGTTGGCGGCACGGGCGGCGGCGTCGCTGCCGCGGGCGCGGGAGGAGGCGAAACGGCAACTGCACGACGCGCGACGGCTCGGCCTGCGGGTGCTTTGCCGCGACAGTGACGACTGGCCGCCGTTGCTGCTGTCAGCGACCGACGCGCCGCCGGTGCTCTGGGTCTGGGGCAACTTGGAGCCTCGCGACCTGCACGCCGTCGCCATTGTCGGCAGCCGTCGGCCGTCGCAGTACGGCATCGAGCAGGCGTCCCGCTTCGGCGCCCTGCTCGCCGGCATGGGCGCGACCGTCGTCAGCGGCGGCGCGTACGGCGTCGACGCGCGGGCGCATCGTGGGGCGTTGACCGCGGTTCATGGACGGACGATCGCCGTCCTCGGCAGCGGCTGCGACGTTGCTTACCCACCGGAGAACGCGCCGCTGCTGGCGGAAATCGCAGAAGGTCGCGGGGCGGTCGTGAGTGAGCTTCGCCCGGGCACGCCGCCGCACCGCGATCACTTTCCGCGACGAAACCGCATCATCAGCGGCATGTCGCGGGCCGTTCTCGTCATCGAAGCCGCCGAGAGGAGCGGGGCGTTGATCACGGCCCGCGTTGCGAACGAAGAGCACGGCCGCCCGGTCTTCGCGCTGCCGGGTCGCGTCGACAACCCGCTTTCGTTCGGGCCGCACGCGTTGCTGCGGGACGGGGCACGGATTGCGACGACGCCGGAGGACGTGCTGGAGAATCTCGGCCCGATGCCGGCGGATGTGCACGAAGCAGACGCGGCCGAGCCGCCGTCAGAGGAGGAATCTCCGCCTGCTCCGGTGGCGGCGGAAGTGCGTGACTCGCCGCGTCCTCCCGTCGAAGGCGACGAAGCGGCAGTGCTGCACGCACTACGCGACGGCGTTCTCGGGCCCGACGCGATTATTGACGCAACCGGTCTGCCCGCAAGTAAGGTCACGTCACTGCTGACCTTGATGAGTCTTCGCAAGCTAATCCGGCGTGAGGGATCAGGCTATAGAGCGATCTGATCCGTCGGCGTGGAGATTCTAGTACGTTCTCGAACTGCTTGCGCAAGGACAATCATTCATGCGCTACTTGTGTACGTTCCGCTCCCCGCGTTGTCACGGACGACGCGAACAAAGAGATCTTCCAGCGTCGTTCGCGGGTGTGACAGGCTCGCGTTGATCCCTTGTCGCTCCAGATATTGCCGAAGCTCGTTCTGTTGAAGTTCCGAAAGATCGGGTGCTTCGACGACCGTCATGCCGCGGTCCTGCGTGAGATCCCGTACCTGGCCGAGGGTCTGCATCTGGCCGCGGAAGAGGATGGTGACGCGGTCGCAGACATCTTCCACGTCCGCCAAGAGGTGGCTGCAGAGGATGACGGTCTTGCCCTGCTCCTTGAGACTGACGATGAGGTCCTTCATCTCTCGCGTACCGATCGGGTCGAGGCCGGTCGTCGGTTCGTCGAGGAGGACGAGGTCCGGGTCGTTGATCAGAGCCTGCGCCAAGCCGATCCGGCGGGCCATGCCTTTCGAATACTCGCGTAGCTTCCGTCGACGGGCCTTCTGATCAAGGCCGACGGCGTCGAGCAGCAACGGCACGCGTTCGTTCAGCTCTTTGCGTGAAAGTTTGAATAGCTTGCCATAGAAGCGAAGCGTCTCCTCGCCGTTGAGAAAGCGATAGAGGTATGACTCCTCCGGCAGGAAGCCGATGCGGGCGTTGACGTCCGGGTGGCCCACGGGCAGGTCGAGTACCTTCGCCGAGCCGGCCGTCGGGAAGATCAGGCCGAGCAGGAGCTTGATCGTCGTCGACTTGCCGCTGCCGTTGGGCCCGAGCAGGCCGAAGACTTCGCCGCGGCGGATCGTCAGGTCGAGTCCGTGCAGTGCCGTCACCTTCGGCCGGCCCCAGAAGTCCTTGTAGACCTTCGTCAACCCCTGGATCTCGACGGCGTTGCCGACAAGCTCCGCAGGCGAAGCAGAATCAGGCGGCGTGGCCTCGGCGGTGGCGACGTCGGTCATGGCAGGAGCGTAGCGAAAACCGCCGCGCCCGTACGGGGCGCGGCGTGAACAGCAGTCGATCGAAGTGGTACTTTCCCTCCCGGCACGGGCGGCGTCAGCCCATACGGCGCATCGTCGGCCGCATCTTGGCCTTGCGACGCTTTTCCTCGCTGGGCTTCTCGTAGTGCGCCCGCTTCTTGAGGTCCTTCGTGAGGCCCTCCTTCTCGCACGCCTTCTTGAACCGCTTGAGCATCTGGTCGGTCGTTTCGCCGCCGCGGAGCTTTACCTTGATCATGAGCGGCCGTTGTCCTTCGTTTCGAGCATGCTGTGTCCTTAGTCGAGAAGTAGCGACGACGCACCACGCGTCGGCGGGCCGCCATCGTAGCCCGCGTGACGCTTGTTCGTCCAGCCGATCCGCCGGTACGCTCGAACAGGTGTCACCCGCCGTCCGTCGCCCGCTGCGTCACCGCCAGCTCTGCCTGCTGCTGGCGGGCAGTCTCGTGGTGCTGAACCTCATCTGGCGGCTCGGGCGGTACCTCGCGAACCCGCCGCTTTGGGACGACGAGGCGATGCTGGCAATCAACTTCCAGTTCCGCGATGACCTGGCCGGGTTTCTCGAGCCGTTGCTCTGGTCGCAGCTTGCGCCGCCCGGGTTCCTCTGGCTGACCGAACTGCTGACGCAGGCAGTAGGGCACCACGAGATGGTGTTGCGGCTCGTGCCGGTCCTCGCCGGCTCGGTCGCGACCGCTGCGTTCGGCCTCTTCTGCCTCCGTTGTCTGCGAAGCGGCGAGGCAGCCGTCGCGACGATGTTGCTCGCCGCCAGTTACTTCCCGTTGCGGCATTCGGTGGAACTCAAGCCCTATGCGATCGATCTTCTCGTGGCCGTTGCGGCGTTGTGGTTGACGATCGAGATCGGCAGAAAGTGCACGCCTTGGAAGCTGGCGATCTGGACGCTCCTCGGCGCCATCGCCGTCTGGATGAGCTTCCCGGCGGTGCTTGTTTTTGCCGGTAGCAGCGTCTGGCTCATTTTGCAGCGCCGCCGTCTGTCATGGTTCGCCGCTCTGGCGGGATCCGTTATCGGCGGCAGCTTTCTACTGATGTATCTCGCCTACGCCGATGTGCGTGCCGCGAAGGTTGATCAGTATCAGGCAATGCAGATGTGGAGCGGCGCATTTCCGCCTTGGAGTCAGCCGTGGATGTTGCCGATCTGGCTCGTCGAGGTCCATGCCGGTCGCATGCTGAGCTACCCGAACGGCGGCAAGAACTTTGGTAGCATTGCAACGCTGCTGCTCTGCATC
The DNA here is from genome assembly GCA_964416015.1 of uncultured Tepidisphaerales bacterium. Taxonomy (GTDB): domain Bacteria; phylum Planctomycetota; class Phycisphaerae; order Tepidisphaerales; family Tepidisphaeraceae; genus JBCDKH01. Next base: position 19,408 of record CAYQCT010000020.1, on the reverse strand, counting down.
GCCGGCGGATACACGCTCTGGCAAACGAAGCGGCGGCACTGGCTCGGACTTCTTCTCCTGCCGGCGGCGGTCGGGCTCGTCGCAGCGAGCGCCGGAGCGTATCCGTACGGCCGGACCGTTCGGACCATGCTCTACCTAGCCCCGGCGATCTGCCTCCTGGCCGGGGTCGGCGGGTGGGGCTTGTTGCGCATGTTGCCGCGACGCAGGCTCGCGCTTGGCGTCGTCGCTGCACTGCTGGCGATCCTGCCGATCGCGGGGCTTGCGGAGGATCTTCGGCATCCGTACAAGGAGCCGTTCGATCGTGATCTTCGGGAAAGCGTGCGGCATCTGGCGGATCAGTCGGTCGCGTCGGACGTGTGGCTCTTCGCCCGCGCGGGACCGAGGAATGACTTTCGCCCGGACGAATTCATCGTTGCTGAGGGTGTCTCTGCGGCGGCGGTCCAGCACTACGCGATGCGGTGGTCGCCGGCAAAGCATCGTAACGATCTGCCGTCGGACGCGACGCGGGTCTGGCTGATCGCGCACGAGACGGACGCTTGGAATGAGCGGCTGACGCCCGGTCGCTTCGCGCCGTTCGAGCCGTCGATGACTCCGCACCGGGCACGGCTTCGAAACCGCGGCTATGAACTAACGAAGACGGTCGTTCGGCCGGCCGGTCGGGCCGGTCACTTCGTTGCCGAGCTGTACGAACCGGCTACGGTCGCTCCATGAGCACGCAAGGCCAGTCGCACACGACGCAGCTACGCGTTCGCTATACGGAAGTCGACGCGATGGGTTATCTGCATCACAGTCGGTTTCTACAGTACTTCGAGATCGGACGCGTCGAATTTCTACGCCATCTGGGTGTCGCGTATGCCGACCTGGAGAAAGCGGGGATCTTCTTTGTCGTGACCAAGGCAGAAGTGCAGTACAAGCTGCCGGCGAAGTATGACGACGAAGTCAGTCTGACGACCACCGTAACCCGGCAGAC
>CAYQCT010000020.1:18178-18398 GCA_964416015.1 uncultured Tepidisphaerales bacterium | reverse complement strand
GAGTACGTACTTTCTCGCGGCAAGGATCTGTTGGCCAAGGGTGCGACGACCATCGCCTGCGTCGATCAGGATGGTCAGCCGCGACGGATTCCGGAGAGCATGACGTTTACTGAGTAAGCCTCTACCAGTCGCTGCGTTCTGGGTGCTTCTGCAGAGTCGTAAGAACCTCGTCCTTGACGCCGCCGGCGACGGCGAGCCAGTCGGGGCCGTGGATGTTCTG
>CAYQCT010000020.1:0-18115 GCA_964416015.1 uncultured Tepidisphaerales bacterium | reverse complement strand
AGCCGAAGGCGTCGCCCCAGCCGCGGTTGAGCTTCGCCCGGTCGGCCAGGTCGCGGTAGGCGTCGCTGCGGTCAATCGCCCGGGTGACACTGCCGGCGACGATTGTCGCCTCTTTGATCCTGCTGACTTTGCTGCACCTCGACCGCCGGCCGTCGTGCCAGCAACCTTCGCCGTCGGCGGCCACGATCAGCTCGTTCAACGCCGGCAGGTAAATCGCTCCGACCCGCGGCACGTCATCGATCAGGCAGGCCAGCAACGTGCCAAACAGCGGCACGCCCTGCACGAAGCTCTTCGTGCCGTCGATCGGGTCGACGTACCACGTGTACCGCGGATCGCCCGGCTTGTCGTCACGTTCCTCGCCCTTGACCGTGTGGTCCGGATAGCGCTCGTCAAGGTCCTCGCGGACGGCATCTTCGACGAGGCGGTCGGCGATGGTGACTGGCGTCGCGTCGCCCTTGGCCTCGACGCCGAGCTGGTCGGCCGACTTGCCGAAGTATTCCAGCGATCGACGGCCGGCCGCGACGGCTACGTCGCCGCAGATGTTCATCAAGTCACGCAGCGACGGGTCAGGCATGGCGGCGAGAGTAGCCGGTAACCGCGTAGCGGACGGGATCGCCGACGAGTTGCAGCTTCACTTGCTCGGCACGGCGAGTTTCTGCTGTGCCTCGACGCCGGCGGGCGTGTCGGCATAGTCGGTGGCGGCGCTCTCGTAGAGGTCGTTCGCGTCGTCGGTGAGGCCGAGTGACGCGTGGACGTCGCCGGCGAGGAGCAGCGCTTCGGCGGCCGGGGCGTTGGCGGATTCGCCAGCCGTGCGGGCGTGAGCGACGACCTTCATGTACGCCAGCGCAGCGTCGAGTTGCTTCGTGCGGTCCTCGCCCGCCTCTGACTCAGCCGCCTTGGCGAGGACGAGCAACGCCCGCACCTGGTCCAGCGGCTTCGTGAAGGCGGCCGAGGAATTAGTGATTCGCTTCGTCGCCCCGGCCGCGTCGCCGGCCTCGAGATCGAGCCGCGCCCGGGCCAGCACGACCTGTGCAAACACGCCACGCTCGGCCTCGTCCGTCGGCACCTCGTCGCCGAGCAGGTCGCCCAGCCGCGCCGCGACGGCCGCCGAGGCGCCGGCGTCATTCTTTTCCATCGTGATTCGCAGCAACAGCGTCAGCAATGCACGCCGCTGGTTGTCATCTACGCGGCTGTCGAGCGCCCGCTGGACGCGACCCTGTGCGGCCGTCAGCACGTCGGCACCGCCGCGGGCATTGGCCGGATCGGGCACGTTGTCCGCAGCGGCGGCCGGATCGAGGCGAACGAGCTCGACGAAGCCCGCCGCGGCACCGCCGAAGTCGCCGGAGCGATCGGCGGAATCGACGAGACGACGCGTCGAGCGGAGCGTGATCCACGTCTGGTTGCCACGGCGGTCGATGACCTGCTGATACAGCCGGGCCGCCTCGGCGAACCGGCCCTCGGCAAAGGCGGCTTCGGCGGCGTTGAGGCGGTCCTGGTTGTCGATCTCGAGACGCGTGACCGAGGTCATCGGCTCCTGATACTCCCGGCCGCCGGTGCGGAACAGGAGGTTGCCGTTCTCGACGCCGAGTACCGTCGTCTGCTGCGGCGGCGCCCGTCCGATCCAGACGCGATCGGCCCAGGCGGAACCGGCCAGGAGCAAGACACAGGCGACGGCGAGGGCAGGGCGACTCACGTCCCAATCCTACGCCCATCGGCCGGATCTGTCGGCGGTCGCTTCGAGTGCAGGAGGGGGGACTCGAACCCCCACATCGTGAGATACAGGAACCTAAATCCTGCGCGTCTGCCAATTCCGCCACTCCTGCTGCGGCGGCGGCATGCTACGCGTCTGACCGCCGACGTTGACACCGCCCCCGCAGCCGCAACCATGACCCGCCCATGGCCGAGGCGACCAACCAACACGGCCTGACCGCGGACCACGTCGCTGAGACGCTGACGGCAGCCAAGGAAGAGCTCGAACTCTCCTCGGCACGCACCGGACAGGTCGTCACGCTTCCCGACGAGGGCAGCGTCGTCTTCACCGGCGACCTTCACGACCACCGCACGAATTGGCGGAAGATCACGCACGTCGCGGCGTTGCACGAACGCGAGGACCGGCACCTCGTCGTCCACGAATTGATCCACGGCGATCACTTCGACGAGGAAGGCCGCGAAGACAGCTGGGTCAGCCTCTATCACGCGGCGGAACTTCTGCTCGATTTTCCGGACCGCGTGCACATGGTCCTGGCGAATCACGACCTCGCACAAGTCCACGGCGAAGGCATCAGCAAGGGCGGCCTCGGCGTGTGCGAGGCGTTCACCAAAGCGTTGCGGCGCGACTTCGGCGATGACTGGCGGAACGTCGACATCGCGGTGACGGAGCTCGTGCTGGCGATGCCGCTGGCCGTGCGGGCGAAGGCGGCAGGCCTCTTCTTTTGCCACAGCCTTCCGGATCCGGACTACCTGGAAAGCTTCGACTACGACGTCTTCGGCCGCGAAAAGCTGAGCGGCGAGGACTACAAGCGCAAGGTCGGCCCGGCCTACCGACTCATCTGGGGCCGGGGCGCGAGCCCGACGCAGGCCGCCGAATTTGCACAAGCCGTGGGCGCAGACGTGCTTCTGACAGGGCACCAGCCACAGCCCGGCGGATACTTCCGCAACGGGGACCACCACATCATTCTTGCCAGCGACCACAATCGTGGCGTCTGCCTGCCGTTGCCGTTGGACAAGAAGCTTGAGATCGACGAGATCGAAAAGCGGATCACGCCGCTCGTGGCGGTCGATGATTCCGGAGACGAAGACGAGTAGCTGTCGAGACGTGTCGCTGTCGACGAGCGGTCACCAACCGGCTGCCGATCTGGAACTTAGCAGCGGCAGCCCGCCGCTGCTACGGGCGAATTTGCCAAGCGGCTCATGGATTCCGACTCATATGCCGCTGCGATAGCGGAAGTGGCCTCAGTACCGGGCGCTGTTCTTCAGAATCGAGCCGGGCAGGGTAAATCGCTCCCAGTGCTGGCTGCGGCACTTCGGGCAGACCTTCGGCGGCGTGAGCTGATTCTCGGGCTCGTAGCCGCAGCTGCGGCACTGCGTCTGGTGGATGTCCACCCGCGTGATCGCCACGGCGTGCGGGTCGAAGGTCTGAAAAAGGCCATGGGCGGCGAAGCTGTCGGATCCGATCGACATCGTATAATTCCTTGTGAGTGCAGTCGTTGGAGGAAGCAGGCCACGAAAATCGGCCGGCCTCGATAGGTCCGACGCAAGAGCCGTGCCACGCGTGTCGGAACAAGCATCGGAGGCAATGGATCCGGCCGCGGAAGCTTCGTCGCAGCAACGGACCGGCGGTTGCGTGACGGCAGCGAACGGCGAGTCAACAAGGATCTGATACAAGCCGTTCATCCCGCACAGCAGGTTGCGACGCCACGACGTGTCGCGGCCGGACAGACTGTCCGTGCGGTGGAGGTTGACCTAGGTTGCCGAAGTCGCTAACCCGTTGTCCGCAGGCCGCTCGCGATGGCGTTGACGCTGAGCAAGACCTGCGGCAGCATCTGCTCTGCCTCGCTCGCTTCCGCCGCCACGAGAGGCCGCCAACGGCGGAGAAGGTCGATCTGTCGCAGGTGCAGGCCCCGCAGCCGGGCGTCTCGCAGCCGAAGCGTCCGCACCATCCGCGGCCGACGCTGCTCAATGTTCCGGCCGCCGAAGACCCGGTCCAGACATTCGCGGCTGCGGTCGAACTCGTCGCCGATCAGGCCGAGGAAGCGGGTCCGCAGGTCGACGTCCTCGACCAGCGCCGCATATTCGGCCATCAGCGTCGCGTCGGCGCTGGCGAGGTTCGTCTCGACGTTGGTCAGGACGTACTTGAGAAACGGGTACGACTCGACGCCGGCCTGCTGGTCGGCGAGCCGGGCGAAGTCGTTTGGCCGCTCGTTCTGCAGCCGCTGCAACGCCGAGCCGACGCCGAACCAGCCGGGCAGGTAGAAGCGGGCTTGGTTCCAGCCGAAGACCCACGGGATCGCGCGGAGGTCGTCGAGCGTCCGCCGACCGGTGCGGCGACTCGGCCGCGAGCCGATGTTGCTCTGCTCGAGCGCATCGATCGGCGTGGCGACGCGGAAGAAGTCGATGAACCCATCGGCGGCGACGAGCTCCTGGTAGGCCTCGCGGCTGAACTCGGACAAGGTCTCTGCGACGTCCGCCAATGCGTGCGGTGCCGGAGCGGCCGAGCCGTGGTGCGTGCGGTGGTGCAGCGTCACGCCGGCCACGCCCGCGACGAGGAGCTCGAGGTTGTACGTCGCCGTCTCGGCGTTGCCGAACTTCTGGGCGACGGTCTCGCCTTGCTCGGTGAGGCGAACGTCGCCGCCGAGGCTGCGTTGGGGCAGGGCTTCGAGGAACCGGTGCGTCGGCCCGGCCCCGCGGCTGATGGTGCCGCCGCGGCCGTGGAAAAAGCGGAGGCGAACGCCCACGTCGTCGGCGACGGCCGTCAGCTCCTGCTGGCAGCGGTGCAACGCCCACTGCGCCGCCAAGATGCCGCCGGACTTGTTGCTGTCGGAGTAGCCGAGCATGACCTGCTGCACCGGCAATACCTGCTCGCGACTCGTCAGCAGGCTCGGCGGCCTCCCGGGGCGGCTGGCCATGCTGGCGCGAGTCACGGGATGCTGCAGGAACTGCTGCATCAGGCCCGGCGCGGCGGCGAGATCTTCGGTCGTCTCGAACAGCGGCACGACCGGCAGCGGGCAGACCAGCACGCCTCCGCCGTCGTCCGGGTCGACTTCGAAGCGTGCCAGGCCGGCCTCGCGGGCGAAGACGTAGACGACCAGCAGGTCGCTGAGCCGGCGGGTCATGCTGACGATGAGCGGGCCGAGCGAGTCGAAGCCGCGTTCGTCCGCCTGCCGGTTCATGGCCTGGTAGGTCGCCAGCAGCTCGTCACACTCGGGTCCGATACGCCTGCCGAAGCGGGCGAAGGGGCGTGGCCCGCCGAGCTCGATGCGGAGCAGCTCGAGCCGCCGCGATTCGTCCCAATCGGCCCAGTCGTGCCCGTCGCGAACGCCCGCCGCGTGCAGGAGTTGGGCGAAGGCCTTGTCGTGGTAGCTGCTGTTCTGGCGGACATCGAGCTTGGCGAGGTGGAAGCCAAACGCGTCGCACCGGCGGAGCAGCGGGTCGACGTCGACTTGGGCCAGGCGGCCGGCGCCGACGGAGCGGAGCGTGTCGCCGAGTAGTTGCAGGTCGTCGGCGTAGGCGGCGGGCTTGGCGTAGTGCGTCGGCTTCGTGACGCCATGCGCGTCGGCCGGCGTCAAGGCACTGGCAGCGCCGGCCGTCTCGCCGCGGATCGGTTTGCCCGGTGCCGGCGGCAGGTGGGCGCGCATGAGCAACGCCAGATGCCGCCAGGGCTCGTCGGGATGGCGGACCTCGGCCCGTTCCTTGACGAGCGGATGCGCCTCGCCCAGCTCCTCGAGCCGGTGCAGCAACTCCGGCGGCGGCGGCTGGACGCGGCTGCTGAGGCTCAGCCGCGCTGCGAGACGCAGCAGCGACTGCGCGTGGACCTGCAACGCCCCGCGGCGGAGCTCGTCGAAGGTCTGCTTCGTGACGCGGTGCGTGACGCCCGGATGCCCGTCGCGATCGCCGCCGGCCCAGAAGCCGAAGCTGACCTGCGGCTGGTCCTTGGGCGTCAGGGCCGGCTGATCCGTCCAGGCGGACCAGCTTCTACGCAGCCGATTGTCGAGCTGGTCGAGGGCCTCGGGAAAGACTTCGCGCAGGTAATACAGCAGGTTCGCCCGTTCGGCGGCGAGATCCGGCTTTTGCACCAGAATCTCACCCGTTCGCCAAAGCCGTTCCAGGGCGGCGCAGGCTCGGTCACGGTGCTCGGCCCGCTCGTCGTCCGTCCGCGACGGTCCGTCAAGATCATCGAGCTCGACGAGTAGGTCGAAGATCGCGCGGTGCTGCTCGATGACCGCGCCCGGCTTGGCTTCGGTCGGATGGGCAGTCAGCACCGACTCGATGCGAACGTGTGGCAGGGCCTCGCGGACCTGCGTCGCGTTGAGCCCGTCGGCGGCCAGGTCGCGCAGCGTCTGCCCCCACAGCCCCGGCTCGGCGGCAGGACCTGACAGGCCTTCGCGGACCCGGCGTACCCGACCGGCGACGGCTTCTTCGACGAGGTTCAACAGCTGAAACCAGATCGAATCGACCTGTGCCCGCCGCGACTGATCGTCGTCGTGGTCGTGCTCCGTGTCTTCCAGATCGACGTGCTTCGACAGGTCCGGCCGACCCAGGTCACGAAGCACGTCCTGCAGGCAGTCCGTCAGGAACCGCAGGCGGCTCGCAATCAGCTCGAACCCGACGGCAACCAGATCGACGCGTGGGTCGTGCTGAGAAGAAGTACTGCTGGTCGTCGCCGGTTCTGACACGCGGCGGCACCATAGTGGTGCAACCGCCCAAGCTCACGCTGCGGCGGTTCAGTAACCAATCGCGACGCGGACGGCGGCGAGCTCGTCGCCGACCTGAATCGCAGCAGTCTCAATGCGAATTTCGCGGTTGTTCGTGGGGAACGCGATGCCGTTGGCATCCCGCAGGAGCTCGAACGGCAGCCGCATCATCAGGCCCGGCTCCGTCGGCGGCAGCAGGACGGAGTAGCGGTTGTTGACCCAGAGCCGGGCGTCATCGCTCCACGGCTCGGTACCGAGGTTCATCAGGTCGATGCGATCCGCGCCGTACAGGACGATCCCACGAGCGGCCGCGGTGCCGGCAATCGGCAGCTCCTGCGGATACGCCGGCGGCGGCGTCGTCACGGAGCTCGCCAGCACAACGGCCGGTTCCGGCGTGCGATCCAACGGATTGAACGCCTTCGCCGGCGCACAACCCGACGCGGAAATCAACGCCCCGAGCAGCAACGCGACCGGCGGGTACGCGGACCAGACGACGTGGCAGAGGCGGTCGAGCGACTTGAGCATGTCCCCGTTATCGGTCGTCGAACAGTCGAAGCTGCAACCGGCCGCGGCAAGCGGGTACGGTGCGGACCATGCCCGGCCCGCTCGGCAACCTCTGCCTCGTCCTCCACGGCCACCTGCCGTACGTCCTGCACCACGGCAGCTACCCGCACGGCGAGGCGTGGCTCTTCGAAGCCGCCGCCGAAACGTACCTGCCGATCCTCGACATGATCGGCGAAGTCGCGCTCCTGCAAAAACGTCCCGGCATCACGATCGGCCTGATGCCGGTCCTGCTCGAGCAGCTCGCCCACGACCGCTTCAAGACCGGCTTCGTCGACTACCTCAACGACCGTATCACCAAGGCCGAAGCCGATCGCAAGGAGCTCGACGAGGCCGGCGACAAGCACGGGGCGTACCTCGCCGAGCGCTGGGTCGACTGGCACGGCGAACGCCTCGCGCAGTTCGAACGCATCGGCCGCGACATTCCCGGCGAGTTCGCCAAGCGGTACGACGAGGGCCACGTCGAGCTGCTGACGAGCAACGCGACGCACTGCTACATGCCGCTGGTGCTCAACGACCAGATGCTGGCAGCACAAATGAAGTGCGGCACTTCGACGAGCGAGAAGCACTTCGGCAAGCGGCCGACGGGCATGTGGCTGCCGGAGTGTGCGTATCGGCCGCACTGGCCGCACTGGATGCCGAGCGTCCTGTACGACAACGCCCGCGACCGGCCGGGCGTCGAGACGTTCATGGCAAGCGAAGGCGTGACGCACTTTTTCGTTGAGTCGCACCTCGTCCAGAACGCCACGCCGATGGGCCACCGGCACGACGGCAGCTTCTACCCCGGTGCCGGCGGCCGCGTCGGCGGCAACGAGACGCTCGAGCCCGTCGGCGTCGCCAGCGAACCCCGCGAAACCAGCGTCCACGCCTTCGCCCGACATCCCAAAGTCAGCGAACAAGTCTGGTCCGGCAGCATCGGCTATCCGGCCAACGGCAAGTATCTCGAGTTCCACCGCAAACGCGGCGAACGCGGCCTGCGGTATCACAAGATCACCAGCACGAAGACGCCGTTGAACGAGAAAGAACCCTACTACCCGGATGACATCGCTTCTCTCGTTCACGAACACGCGGCACACTTCTGTGACACGGTCCGTACGACACTCGGCGACTACAATCGTGCGACGGGTCGCCGCGGGACGGTTGTTGCGAGCTTCGACGCGGAGCTGTTCGGGCACTGGTGGTTCGAAGGGCCAAGGTTCCTGCGGGACGTCATCCTCAACCTCGCCGGCGACGAGCACGTCCGGTTGGCGACGGCAAGCGAGGTGCTGGCGAGCGATCCGCCAGACAAGGTGATGCGGCTTCCCGAAGGATCTTGGGGCGAAAACGGCGATCACAGTGTCTGGTCGAACGAGCAGACGAAGTGGTGGTGGGAGATCGAGTACCGGGCCGAGGGCGAGTTCCTGAAACAGCTGCACGCGTTGCCTTGGCAGACGAACGCGGAGGTCCGCACGCTTCTGGAGAAAGCGGGGCGACAGCTTCTCTTGCTACAGGCGAGCGACTGGGCGTTCGTGATCCATACCGGCGGCGCGGTCGACTATGGCATCCAGCGGATCGCCGACCACGCTACGAACTTCGGCCGACTGATCAAGGCGGCCTCGGACGTTGCCGCGGGCGAGTCGTTGTCGGACGTGCAGAAGGTCGAAGTCGCCAACGCGGATGCGCACGACGTCATCTTCCAGCACATCGACCTCAACTGGTGGCTCTAACCGGCTATTCTGATTCGAGCTCGACCAGCTTGCGAAGCAACGCGACTTCGTGCAACACATTCCGCACGTCGTGGACGACCTTCAACGGCTCGTTCGTCTCCATCGCCTCGGCGACCGCGACGAGCTTCGACCAGTAGTAGTCACGCTCCCGGCGAAGCGTTTCGGCGTCGGTCGTGTCGCTCGGCTCACGAACACGCGGAGCGTCCGGCAGGGGCGGCGAGGAAACGGTCACCCGAGCGTCGTACCACGCTCCGGGTTCCTGCTGAACCCGCAAAACCTTCCCCGTAGGCTCTCCGAGTGCGTGTACGGCCTGCGGCGGTTGTGATGGCAAAGCTTCCGACAGCGGGACGTGTCAAGACGCGGCTCTGCCCGCCGCTGACGCCGGAGGCCGCGGCGGCGTTGCACGGGACGTTCCTGACGATGACGCTCGACCTGCTACGCCGCAGCGAGGCGATCGGGCGTGTCGTGCTCTGCTGGACCGGCGAAGGCGAGCCGACGAAACACGCTGCCGACGAGTACCGCGAACAGGGCACGGGCAACCTCGGTGACCGTCTGGCGCATGTGGCGGCCGAGTTGCCGGACAACCCGCTGTTGTTCTTCGGGGCCGATACGCCGCATTTGCCGGTCGCGCATCTCGCCGCCGCCGCGAAGCTGCTGAATGACGGCCGCGTCGTCCTCGGCCCTTGCGACGACGGCGGCTTCTGGACGATGGGCGTACCCGATCCCGCCGCGACGGCCGACTTGGTTCGCGGCGTTCCGTGGTCCTCCGGCCGGGAGCTGGACGCGGTGCGGGCCAGCGCGAACCGACACGGCACGCCCGCGGCGGACGCGCCGGCGTGGTGGGACGTGGATCGGCCCGACGATCTCGCTAGGCTGCACCAGGCCGGCCCGGCGTTCGCCGACGCCGTCGACGCCGCACACGCCGCGTCGGCCGACTCCGCCTGAACCGCACCGCTCATGGCTCCTTCTCCTGCCCCGGCTACGTCGCACGAGTCGTTCCTCCCGGACTCGACCGTCCTCATCGTCGATGACAACGAGCAAAATGTCGAGCTTCTGCAGGCCTATCTCGACGACCTGCCGGTGAAGGTCGCCATCGCCTACGACGGCGTCGAGGCGATCCAGAAGGTCGAAGACGTCCGGCCCGACTTGATCCTGCTCGACGTCATGATGCCACGGATGAGCGGCTTCCAGGTCTGTCGCGAGATCAAGCAGAACCCGGCGACCCGCGACATCCAGATCCTGACGGTCACCGCCCTGAACGAGCTCGGCGACGTCGAGCGGGCGGCCGAGTGTGGCACCGACGACTTCGTCAGCAAGCCGGTGAACAAGTTCGAGCTGCTGACGCGCGTCCGCAGTCTGCTCCGCGTGCGGCATCTGAAGAACGAGCTCGAGCGGGCGATGAGCTACCTCAACGAAGTAGGCGAAGCCGATGCCGATGACGAGCAAAGTTGAAGACGTGACGCCGGTGACGACGCCCGTGGCCGACTGGGTCGCGGCGTTGGCGATGCGGCAACCGACCCCCGGCGGCGGCGCGGCGGCTGCGCTCGCCGGTGCACTCGGCGCGGCGGCGGGCGAGATGGCGTTGCGATTTAGTCAAGGACGCAAGGCGAATACGTCGGCGGACGAAGAGGCCGTCGCGGCGTGGATGGCAAAGCTCGCCGACTGTCGGACGTTGTTGACGAAGCTCGTCGAAGAAGATCAAAGCGACCGGCGACGCGTCCGCACTCGAAGCCGCCTCGGCAGACAGTGTCGCCGTGCCGCTCGCCGTCGCCGCCACCGCGGGCCGCGTCGTCGCGACCGCCGTCGAAGCCGCCGCCGTCTGCAACCCGTGGCTCTTGAGCGACCTGCTCGTCTGCGGTGACCTGGCCGTCGCGACGGTCCGCTGCGCAGCGCACAACGTCCGCACGAACGCCCCCGGCAGTGCCGACGAGGCGGAGGTCGAGGCGATGTTGACCGCTGCCGTTGCGAGCGTGATCGAACTGGCCGACGCCGCGACGCAACGACGCGCCTCGGCCGCCTGACAACCCGCGCCGGCTATCCTGCCCGGCCCGTGACTGACGCGTCGCTCATCCCGATCAGCCTGCTCGGTCGTGGCACGGTGGGCAAGAAAGTCGTCCGACTCGTCGCCGACGAAGACCACGATCTCGCCCGGCGTACCGGCCTGCGATTCGAGGTCGTGCAGGCGGCGGTTCGCAATCTGGATCGACACGCCGATGCCGGCCTGCCGTTGACGGACGATCCGCTCGCCGCCGCCACGCACGAGAAGGCGGCCGTCGTGGTCGAACTCATCGGCGGCACGACGCTCGCACGCGATTGCGTGCTGGCAGCGTTGCGGGCCGGCAAGCACGTCGTCACCGCGAACAAGGCGCTCGTCGCGGCGCACGGCCCGGAGCTGTTCGCCGCCGCCAGAGAAGCCGACGTGACGCTCGCCTTCGAAGCCAGCTGCGGCGGCGGCATTCCGGTCGTCGGCGCGCTCTGCAACGGCCTGCTCGCCGACCGGCACGACGCGATTGTCGGCATCCTCAACGGCACGAGCAACGCGATCCTGACCGCGATGACCGACCGCGGCGAGACGTACGCCGACGCCCTCAAGCAGGCCCAAGACGCCGGCTTTGCCGAGGCGGATCCGACGCTCGACGTCAACGGTGCCGACGCGGCACAGAAGCTGGCGATCCTTGGCGGCCTTACCTTCGGCGAACATATTGCCGAGGCCGACGTGCATCGCGAGGGCATCGACGGCCTGGCTGCCGAAGACGTCCGGTACGCCGGCGAGCTCGGCTACGTCGTCAAGCTCCTCGCCGTCGGCCGCCGCGACAACAACGGCCGGCTGACGTTGAGCGTCTTTCCCGGACTTCTGCCCAAAGGCGACGTGCTGGCGGACGTGAAGGGTGCGGTAAACGCGGTCGTCGTCTACGGCCCCGCGCTCGGCCGCAGCATGCTCGTCGGCCACGGCGCCGGCGGGGCACCGACGGCCGCGGCGGTCGTGGCGGACCTGCTGAGCGTCTGCCGCGGCACGCACCCACGACTGCCCATTCTGCCGGACGTCGCAAGGCCGGCCCAGGTCGTCGACTTCGGCCGCAGCGAGCACCGCTACTACCTCCGCCTCGCCGCCGCCGACGCGCCCGGCGTGCTGGCGGACGTCACGCGTGCCTTGGCCAAAGCCGGCATCAGCATCGCCAGCGTCAGCCAACGCGAACGCCCGGGCGGCGACGCGGCGTCGGTGCCGGTGGTCGTCACCACGCACGTCGCCCGCGAGGCCAGCATCGTCTCGGCCGTCGGCGAGATCGACGCCTTGCCCGGCATCACCGGCGCGACGGCCGTCCTCCGCATCGTCGACCTGCCGGCCGGAGACGTGGCGTGAACGACTGGCCGGACGGCGTGCCGCCGGTCATCGAGAGCGAGTACGCCTGGCGGCTCGAAGTATGGACGACGCGAGACGGGGTGCTGGTCGAACAGGTAGACGCGACGGCCGGCGATGTCGAACGCGTGCGGCCGGTGTCCAAGCGACTGATGCTCGAAGTGCATCTGGCGGACAACGTCTTGCTCCTCGTCCACCGCGCCGGATGGCCGTTCGACCTGACGTGCATTCGCGGCAACGTGGCCGGCCGAAGCGTCGACACGGTTCACCCGACCGGCGCGGGCGACGAGGTCATGCGGGAACTCCTCAGCGCGTGCAGCAGCTCGCAGCGAACGCTCGTTCTTCGACCGTTCTGATTCAGAAATTGCCAGCCGCGTGGTACGATCCTGCGTTATGCCGGGCCTCAACTTTCCACCTGCGCCGCCTCGCCCGACGCCGCTCCGCGAGGAGATTCCGCCGCTGGAGAACGGCGACCACCTCGACGGCGACGAGTTCATGCGTCGCTACGAGAACATGCCGGACGTCAAGGCGGAGCTCATCAACGGGATCGTGTACATGGCTAGTCCAGTCCGTCATCGCGAACACGCCAACCCGCATCACATCCTGGCGACGTGGCTCGGCGTGTACTGCTCCAAGCACCCGCAGCTTGAAGGCGGCAACGACGGAACGGTGCTGCTCGGGCCGCGGAACAAACCGCAGCCGGACCTGTATCTCATGCTTCCGCCGGACCGTGGTGGTCGGGCTCGAATCGGCGACGACGGCTTCATCCACGGTCCGCCGGAGCTGGTAGTCGAAATCGCCGCCAGCACGGCCAAGGTTGACGCACACGACAAGGCCGACACGTATCGGAAGGCGGGTGTGGCGGAGTATCTGCTGTGGCGGACAGAAGACGAAGCGATCGACTGGTTCCTACTCGATGGCGACCGCTACGTCGCGGCCGAGCCGGACGATGCCGATCGGCTACGCGGCCGCACCTTCGACGGGCTCGTGCTCGATCGGCCGGCGGTCCTGCGGCGGGATCTGGCGGGCGTGCTGGCTGCATTGAACGGGTGACGCGGGTGGCGGCGGCCGTATCCTGCCGCCGCCGATGGGGTTGATCGTCCAGAAGTTCGGAGGCACCAGCGTCGCCGACGCCGAGAAGGTGCACCGCTGCGCCCGCCGCGCGACCGACGCCCGCCGCGACGGGCACGGCGTCGTCGTCGTCGTTAGCGCGATGGGCAAGACGACCGACACGCTCGAAGCTCTCGCCAGGAGCGTCGCCGGCGATCGGCCGCCGAAGCGGGAAATGGACCAGCTCCTGGCGACCGGCGAGGTCGTGACCAGCGCCCTCTTCGCCATGGCCTGCGATGCCCAAGGGCACGAGGCCGTCAGCTTCACCGGGCCGCAGATCGGGCTGCAGACGGACGACGCGTTCACCAAGGCCCGCATCCGCACGATCGACGCCGAGAGAATCCGCCGCGAGCTCGACGCCGGCCGCATCGTCGTCGTCGCCGGCTTCCAGGGCATTGCACCCGGCGGCGACACGACCACCCTCGGCCGTGGCGGCAGCAACGCGACGCTCGTCGCCCTCGGCGCCGTCCTCGGCGCCGACGTCTGCGAAAACTACACTGACGTCGACGGCGTCTACACCGCCGACCCGCGCGTCGTGCCCAACGCCCGCAAGATCGACCGCATCAGCTACGACGAAATGCTCGAACTCTCCGGCCTCGGGGCCGGCGTGCTGCAGACGCGGGCGGTCGAGTTCGCCAAGAAGTACGACGTCCCGATCCACGTCCGTAATGCCGGCAACGACGCAACGGGCACGATGGTCTGCAAGGAAACGCCCGACATGGAAGACATCGCCGTCAGCGGAGCCGCGCTCAAGCGGAATTTGATTCGCGTCACCCTCGCCGACCTGCCGGACCGGCCGGGCATGGCCGCCGACGTCTTCCGCGAGATCGCCGCGAGCAATATCGTCGTTGACGACATCATCCAGAACGTCTTCGACGACGGCACGGCCACGATGAGCTTCACCGTCGAGGACGGCGACCTCGCCGACGTCCGGCCGGTCGTCGATCAGCTTCTCAAGAAGCTCGGCGACGAAACGCATACGCCGACCGTCCGCTACTACGCAGATCTGGCCAAGGTCAGCGTTGTCGGCGTCGGCATGCGCAGCCACACCGGCGTCGCGCGGCGGATGTTCGAAGCGCTGGCCGAGGCGAAGGTGAACATCGAGAACATCACGACGAGCGAGATCAAAATCTCCTGCATCGTCGGCCGCGCCGACGGCGTGCGCGCGGTGCAGGCCGTCCACGACGCCTTCGACCTCGGCGGCACGCCGGCGGGCGTCTGATAAGGCCGTCGCTTCAGCGGCCGCACCGCCTGGTACGATGCGGGCAACGTGAGCAGCTCTCTCCTCGTCACCGGCGCGGCCGGATTCATCGGCAGCAACTTCGTCCGCCTGCTCGCCGAGCGTGGCTACGACGACGTCGTCGCCCTCGATAGCCTGACCTACGCGGGCAACCTCGAGAACATCGCGGACCTGCTCGAAGCCGACAAGGTCAAGTTCGAGAAGGCCGACATCCGCGACGCGGATGCGATGAAAGCGGTGTTCGACAAGCACGACGTGAAGCGGGTCGCCCACTTCGCGGCGGAGAGTCACGTGGACCGCAGCATCATGGGCTCGGCCGATTTCGTGACGACGAACGTCGTCGGCACGCAGGTCCTGCTCGACCTGGCCAAGGCGGCGGAGGTGGAACGCTTCCTGAACGTCGGCACCGACGAGGTCTACGGCACACTGCCGGAGGACAAGCCGGAGGTAATGTTCACCGAACAAACGCCGCTGCAGCCGAACAGTCCGTACTCGGCCAGCAAGGCCGGCGGCGATTGCTTATGCCGAGCGTACTACGAGACGCACAAGATGCCCGTGCTCATCACGCGGTGCAGCAACAACTATGGCCCGTACCAGTTCCCCGAAAAGCTCATTCCGCTCTTCGTCACGAACTTGATAGAGGGCAAGCAGGTCCCGCTCTACGGGGACGGCCTGAACATCCGCGACTGGCTGCACGTCAGCGACCACTGCGACGCAATCCTGACCGTCCTCGAGAAGGGCACGCCCGGCGAGGTCTACAACGTCGGCGGCAACAACGAGCAGACGAACCGGGCGATCACAGAGAAGCTGATCGACCTCTGCGGCCGAAGCTGGGACGAGGCGGTGACGTATGTCGAGGACCGCAAGGGTCACGACCGCCGTTACGCGATCGACGCGACCAAGATCAAGAACGCCCTCGGCTGGGAGCCGAAGCGGCGGTGGGACGAGGCGATTCAGGACACAGTCGACTGGTACAAGAACAACCGCGAGTGGTGGCAACGCATCAAGAGCGGGGCGTACCGGGACTACTACGACAAGCAGTATACGGAGCGTTGATCGATCGTAGGGTGGGCTTCAGCCTACCTCCGTTTCTAGATTGTCTGCAGATGGTGGGCTGAAGCCCACCCTACGGAGAAGCGTTCTCACTAATTATGCGCATTAGCATCCTCGGCCTTTCCATCACCTCCTCCTGGGGCAACGGACACGCGACGACGTTTCGCGGGCTCGTGCGGGAGCTGGTACGGCGGGGGCACGAGGTGGTCTTCCTGGAGCGGGACAAGTCGTGGTATGCGGAGAATCGCGACCTGCCGAATCCGCCGTACGGGCGGACGATTTTGTACGACTCACTGGCGGAGCTTGAAAGTGAATACGAGTCGCTGCTGGTCGAGTCCGAGGCGACCATCGTCGGCAGCTACGTGCCGGACGGCGTCGCGGTGGGCGAGTGGGCGATCCACGCGGCGGGCGGCGTCTGTTGTTTCTATGACATCGACACGCCGGTGACCTTGGCAAAGCTGCGGCGGGGCGATCATGAGTATGTTTCACCTTCGTTGATTCCAAAGTACGCGGCGTACCTGAGCTTCACGGGCGGGCCGACGCTGCAAATGTTGGAGAAGGACCTCGGAAGCCCGAAGGCGTTGCCGCTCTACTGTAGCGTGGACCGTGAACTATATTATCCGGAGCCGGGCGAGACGAAGTACGATCTGAGCTACTTAGGCACGTACAGCGAAGACCGACAGCCGACGGTCGATCGGCTGTTGACGCATTCGGCCCGAGAGTGGAACAAAGGACGTTTCTGTGTCGCTGGGCCGTTGTATCCGGCGACGATTGACTGGCCGACGAATGTAGAACGCGTGGAGCACCTTCCGCCGGCGGAGCATTGCGAGTTTTACAATGCGAGTCGGTGGACGCTGAACGTGACACGGCAGGACATGCGATCGGCCGGCTGGTCGCCGAGCGTGCGTTTGTTCGAAGCCGCGGCCTGCGGGACGCCGGTCGTCGGCGACAATTGGCCGGGCTTGGATGACTTCTTCGACATCGGCCGGGAGCTAGTCGTTGCCGAGACGACGGAGGACGCGCTCCGAACGGTCCGCGACTGGCCCGCAGACGAGGCCGCGGCGGTGGGGCGGGCGGCGCGGGAGAAGGTGCTGACGAAACACACCGCGGCGCGGCGGGCGGAGGAACTGGAGCAGTATCTGGTCGAACTGCTCGGGTGAAGAACATTCGCGCGGATGATGATTATGTTGTACAAAGCCCACGGCCTGAGGCCGTGGGCTTTCTGGACGGGCGATAGCTTCGAGCAGAAGTTGTAGCGGTTCCTCAGGCGGGCTCGCCCGCATGCGAGGGCGCTGCTGCCGAGGCGTCGGTGGTTGGTTGTTTGCTGCTCCACTCGGTGTGGAACGTCTCGCCGACGGGCTTGTCGAGGCGTTCGTAGGTGTGGGCACCGAAGAAGTCGCGTTGCGCCTGAATGAGGTTGGCCGGCAGACGGGCGGTGCGGTAGGAGTCGTAGTAGGCGAGTGATGTCGCGAAGCCCGGCGTCGGCACGCCTTGCTCGGCGGCGAGGCGGACGACGCGTCGCCAGGCCTCCTGCCGCTCGGCAACTTCGTTTGTGAACTGCTCGGCCATCAGCAGGTTCGGCAGGTCCGGCTGCTTGCTAATTGCCGCCGTAATGCCGTTGAGGAAGGCCGCCCGGATGATGCAACCGGCCCGCCAGATGCCGGCGACTTCTTTAATGCGAAGGCCGAATCCATACTCTTTATCGGCAGCTTGCAGGAGAGTGAAACCCTGCGCATAACTACAGATCTTCGAGCAGTATAACGCGGCCCGCACATCGGCGATGAGCTTCGTTTTATCAATGCTGCCGGTCTCCGGCTTCGGCCCTGCAAGCACCGGCTCGGCTTTCACGCGTTCTTCCTTGCGGTCGCTGATGCTGCGGGCCATGACCGCCTCGGCAATCGTCGGAATGCTGATACCGAGATCCATCGCCGCCTGCACCGTCCACGCGCCGGTACCCTTGGCCTTGGCGGCGTCGCGGACGAGGTCGATCAGGTCATCTGAGTCGTCGCCATCCTTGCCATACTTGAAGATCTCGGCCGTGATGTCGATCAGGAACGACTGCAGGTCCTGGCCCTGGTTCCAGTCGCTGAAGACGTCCGCCAGCTCGCTGTTGCTCAGGCCGCCGACGCGTTTGAGGAGGTCGTAGCTCTCGGCAATGAGCTGCATGTCGCCGTACTCGATGCCGTTGTGCACCATCTTGACGAAGTGCCCGGCCCCACCGTTGCCGAGGTAGGTGACGCAGGGCTTGCCGTCTTCTTCCGCTTTTGCACTAATCTTTTTAAGAATCTCGTCGACTTCGTCGTACAACTTTTCCGTGCCGCCGGGCA
This sequence comes from uncultured Tepidisphaerales bacterium, assembly GCA_964416015.1. Classification (GTDB taxonomy): domain Bacteria; phylum Planctomycetota; class Phycisphaerae; order Tepidisphaerales; family Tepidisphaeraceae; genus JBCDKH01. Next base: position 350 of record CAYQCT010000020.1, on the reverse strand, counting down.
TCATGGACGGGCCCCAGAGCGCGCCTTCTTCGCCGCCGCTGACGCCGCAGCCGAAGAAGCCGAAGCCGAGTTCTTCCATTTCCTTCGCTCGCCGTTCGGTGTCGGTGAACAGCGAGTTGCCGCCGTCGATGACCATGTCATCCTTGTCGAGCAAGGGCTTGAGGTCGTTCAAGACGTAGTCGACCGGCTTGCCCGCCTTGACCATCACCAGGATCCGCCGCGGCCTCTCGAGCAGGGCGACGAACTCCTCGTAGGTCTCGCCCATCCTGATGTTCTTGCCGTCGTTCTCGGCGACGAACTCTTCGGATTTGCTCGTGGTGCGGTTGTAGACGGCGATCGGGTAGCCGTTG
>CAYQCT010000019.1:22496-30776 GCA_964416015.1 uncultured Tepidisphaerales bacterium | reverse complement strand
GGGCACCGTCGCTCGAGAGCAGCGTCGGGTAGTCGAGGAGGGCACCGGGGAAGTTGGGCGCGTCGCCGAAGTCGAATTCCTGGACCGGCGGGACGAAGGCGTCGATGTCGACGAGATAATCCTCCACCTCGCCGAAACCGCCGGCACCGACCGGTGAGACAACGATTTCGTCGCTGAAGCGGAACCGCATGTAGGTCTCGCCCGCCGAAGCACCCGCCGGCACGTCGATCTCGATCTCGTTGTCGCCCCCGCCGATTCTGTCCTGGAAGACGAGGTCTTGCGGGTCGAACGTGCCGTCGCCTTGGAGGTCGAGCCAGACGGAGAGGAAGCCCTCGTCCCCCGCCGTGACGAGAACCGTGTCGACTCGGTCCTGGCGGAAATTACCGTCGAACTGCACGCCGTCCTCGTCGTCCACGGAACCGGTCTTGTCGTCGCCGTCGGCATCGACGCCGGGCTGGCCGTCGGGTTCCTCGTCCCAGACCTCGCCGAGGACGAGCTTGGGCAGGAAGGCGTGGCGGGCACCGTCCTTGGCCAGCGTCGTGCCGTAGGAGTCGGGCGCGTCGCCGAAGTCGCCGTTGTTGCCACCGCCGGCTCCGCTGTCGATCCGCACGCGGTAGTCCTCCACCTCGCCCACGGTTCCGATGCCGTTGGGGCCGGGGATCATGTCGTTCGAGACGCGGAAGCGGGCGTAGGTGAAGCCCTCGACGGCGTTGGCCGGAACGGCAATGCTGAAGGAGTTGATGCCCTGCGAGACAGGGCCGTCGATGATCTGCTCGACGCCGCCCCCGAACTTGCCGTCGCGGTTGAAGTCGATCCAACCCATCGCCAGGCCGGGCTCGTTGACGACTGCAAGATTGACCGTGATGGTGGCAGCTGGCGCGAACGCCTGCGGGATGCTAACACCGTCCTCGTCGTCCAGATTGTCTGCGTCGTCGCCGAGTGCGCTCGTCGTCGGCAGGCCGTTGGGTTCGATGTCGATCTGTCCGCCGAGGCGGATTCGGTCGAAGGTGACCTCGTGGACCGGGCCGTTGCTGCCGAGCAAGGTGCCGTAGGAATCCGGGGCGTCGCCGAAGTCGCTCTCGCCGCTGGGAAACGGGAAGCTCGACGACAACAGATGGCGTTGCTCGAGGTGCTCGACGGCAAGGCGGGCGGCTCGGGTGACGACGTTCGGCTGGCGGCGGTGCATGATCTGACTCCTCGCGAGGGGCGGGCGGTTCCAGCGACGAGAACACGCCGCGGCAGCTAAAGATTAACAAGATGCGACGCCTCGCAAGAAGATGTTTCTTGGCCGGAGCGAGTTCTGCGTCGGAAACCGGCCGCACTACCGTCGCGACGTGTCCGACCCGCACGCCGCCTCTGATTTCGCCGACCTCCTCGAAGGAAACGCTTGCGTCGTCGGCCTGCAGTGGGGCGACGAGGGCAAGGGCAAGATCGTCGACGTTCTCACCGAAGCCGCCGACGTCGTCGTTCGCTATTGCGGCGGGGCCAACGCCGGACACAGCGTCAAGATCGGCGACGAGCGGTTCGCCACGCACCTGCTGCCCGTCGGCGTCTTTCGGCCGGGCGTCATGAACTATCTCGCGAACGGCGTCGTGATCGACCCGGACGTGCTCGTCGGCGAGATCGACGCCATCAACGCCCGCGGCGTCGAGGTCTCGCCGAACAACCTGCGCATAAGTTACAAAGCGCACGTCGTCATGCCGTATCACAAGGTCGCCGACGCCGCCCGCGAGTCGGCGAGTGAAGGCGATGCCATCGGCACCACGCGTCGCGGCATCGGCCCGACCTACGCGGACAAGGCCACGCGGTCGACAGCGATCCGGGTTGCCGACCTGGCGGCCGTGGTCGATTCGCCCGACGGCGAGCGGCGGCTGCGGGAGAAGGTCGCGCGGATCGTCGAGGAGCGCAACAAGACGCTGACCACGCTCTTCGACGCCGAACCGACCAATGCCAAAGCGACCGCCGACGCGTGCGTCGCCTGGGGCACGCGGCTGGCACCGTTCGTCAGCGACGTCGGTCGGCGGCTGCAGCTCGACCGCGAAGCCGGCAAGCGGATCGTCTACGAAGGTGCCCATGCCGTCCTGCTCGACCTCGATCACGGCACGTTCCCCTACGTCACCAGCAGCAACTGCAGCGCGTTGGGCCTGTTCACCGGCGCAGGCGTGCCGCCGCAGGCCGTGCGGCAGTTCGTGGGCGTGCTCAAGGCCTACGCCACCCGCGTTGGCGGCGGGCCGTTTCCGACGGAGCTGACGAACGAGACGGGCGACCAGATCCGCCAGCGCGAGGACCGCGAGTTCGGGACGACGACCGGCCGCCCGCGTCGCGTCGGCTGGTTCGACGCCGTCGCCGCTCGATACGCCTGCGATCTGTGCGGGTGCACGTCGCTGAGCGTAAATCTGCTCGACGTGCTGGGCGATCAGGAGGAGCTCAAGATCTGCACCGGCTACACGCTGCGTGGCGAGCCGCTGGACTACTTCCGGGCGGACATGGACACGCTGGCCGAGGTCGAGCCGACCTTCGAGACGCTCGCCGGCTGGCCGGGCGACATCTCGAAGGTGCGTCGGTTCGCCGACCTGCCGGAGGCCGCGCGGGCGTACGTGCGACGCATCGGCGAGCTCTGCGGCGTCTCCGTTTCCCTCGTCAGCGTCGGCCCCGAACGCGACGCCATCCTCCGACCGGACGTTTGAGTTGACGCTTGCAACGAGGCACGACCGTGAGGGAGAGCGCCAGCGACCTCGCAAGTCGAGCACGGCCGTTCTCGACGAACGTCTCGAAGCAGGTCGGCGGTTCGGGACTTGCCGTTGCCGGGGGAGCGCTGGCGCACTTCCTCCCGGTCGTGCCTCGTCGTGAAGAAAACTGCATCATCGGGTCGCCCGGCTGTCACGCCAATTCCTCGCGTGGCTACATGTAAGTTTTTGCGGCGATTTTGCTGGCGTCGGTCCCCACATCCGGGCATACTGCGGTCGGCATGAGCAGCACGAACCGGGGAGACGAGGGAAGCACCGCGGTTGCCGGCGAAGAAGCACCGCCGGGCGTCGATTCGCTCGACGTCAACGAAAGCCTCCGCGACGCCGTCGGCGACTCGGCGTGGGAAAGTGCGTTCGGCGGCCAGGACCAGCCCGAGGACGAGGCGGTTCACGACCTGAAGCCGGGTGACATGGTCGGCAAGTACAAGCTCGTCGAGCAGATCGGCGAAGGCGGCATGGGCGTCGTCTGGAAGGCCGAAGCGCTCGGCGAGGTCACGCGGCAGGTCGCCGTCAAAGTCATCGGCGGCAGCCACACGCGCGAAGTCCTTGCCCGCTTCCGACGCGAACGTGCGACGATGAGCGTGCTGGATCATCCGGGCATCGCCCAAATCTATGACGAAGGCACCACCGCCGACCGCCGGCCGTTCTTCGTCATGGAGCTCGTCGGTGGCGGCCGATCCAAGCCGTTGCCGCTGACGACGTTCTGCGATGAACACCGCTACGGCCTCGAGGAGCGGCTGAAGCTGTTCGTCGACGTCTGCCAGGCGATGCAACACGCCGACCGCGCCGGCATCGTCCACCGCGACCTCAAGCCGGCCAACATCCTCGTCGCCCTCGACGGCGAGACGCCGCGCGCCAAAGTCATCGACTTCGGCATCGCCAAAGCCCTCGACAGCGACCTGACCGGCCAGTCCTTCGTCACCGAGACCGGCGCGTTCGTCGGCACGCCCGAGTACACCGCACCCGAGCAGGCCGACAACACCAGCGGCGACATCGACGGCCGGACCGACGTCTACTCGCTGGGCGTGATTCTCTTCGAGCTGCTCAGCGGCTGTCTGCCGTTCAACTTCGACGTCCGCAACGCCCGCGACGCCTCCGTGATCCAGCGGGCGATCCACAACGCGACGCCCGCCCGACCGAGCGAGGCGTTGAAGAAGGCACCGCACGGCCGCGTCATGCGGATCGTGACGGGCCGCGACACGAGCTTCGACGAGTTGATCCGGGCGTTGGACCGCGACCTCGAACGCATCCCGCTTCGCGCGATCCAGAAAGCGCCGGCCGATCGCTACGCATCGGCCGCGGCGATGGCGGCGGAGATCCAGAAGTATCTCGCCGGCGAAGCCATCGAGGCGGATCAGGCGGCCTTGCCGTACAAGACGAACAAGTTCCTCGAACGCAACCGCACCGGAATCCTCGCCGCCAGCGCCGCGGCCGGCGTCGCACTCGTCGTCGGCTTCGGGGCGGGATGGGCTACGTCGTCGCTCGTGAGCGGGACCGCCCCGGCGGATGCGGGACAAACCGAGCTGGCTGCACAGGTCGAGCGCATCAGGACGTTGGAGCAGACGCTCGTCGATGCAGGCGTCCCGGTGCCGGGCGAGACCGAGGTCGCTAGCCGATAGCTGAAACCGGCCACATCGACGCAACTGTGCCTCACGCGCGACGGGGACGATCATGAAAATGTTGTGACGTCTGCTGTCACAAGTCGCACGTGATTCGATAGGATGCAGACGTGGTCCGGGGCTGCACCATCGTGTTCTTGGCGTTCTTCCTGACGGCCGCGACGGCAGCGGGGGACGTGCTCGTGCTCGACGACGGCACGCGGCTCAGCGGCGACGTCGAACGCACCGCCCGCGGCTACAAGGTCACGGCCGTCGACGGGGAAGTCACCATCGTCAAAGCCAAACGGGTGACGCGGATCATCCTCGGCCGCGACAATGATGACGAAGCCAAGCCGGCCGACGCATCGCCGGCGGAGCGGTTTGACGCGTTGCGCCGACAGGCGGAGACGCGGAACGATCTCGACGCGATCATTGCGGATTTCGAGGCTTTCGTTCGTGAGACGAAGGACCGCGACGTCGCCGCACGGGCCGAGGTTGAGCTTGCCGTCTGGCGCGGCCGACGCGACCGCGGCGAGATACGCAGCGGCGGCGTCTGGGTCGATCCCGCCGCACAAGCCGACCGCTACGACGCCGCCCGGCGAGCGATCATGCAGGCGCTGCAAGCCAACACGCCCGCCGCCGCCGAGGCGTTGCTGAACGACCCGCTCACGGCCGACGCGGGCAACTACCTGCTCGGCGTGCAGGCGTTGCTCGTCGACGACGCACCGACCGCCCGCCGCCGGTTTCAAGCCGTTCGGCGGACGCTGCCGAACCACGCGCCGACGCTGAACAACCTCGCGGCCATCGAAGCCAATCTCGGCCGGCCGAAGTTCGCCGTCTGGTTCGTCAGCGAGGCCTTGAAGGCGGCGCCGGGCGCGACGGACGTTCTCGACAACGCCGCTGAGTTGTTGCACATGCTGCCGCGGGGCGAGGACGTGCCGCACGCCGACCGGCTCCATCGCCTCTTCGCCGCCCAGGAGCCGTCAGCAATCTTGCGCCAGGGCGAGCGTGGCCTGCTCCGCTGGGGAAGCCAGTGGGTCGAAGCGGACGAACACGCCCGCCTCGACACGATCCGCCGCTCGATCCAGGCCGACGTCGACCTGCTTCGCGCCGACTACGACCGCCACGCCCGTGAGGTGCGCAGCATCGAGACGACCATCACGAGCAACGAGGCGTACATGCGTCAGCTCGACCGTGGCCGGTGGTACTTCAACAGCGCCGGCGTTTTGGTCCAGGGCCCGCTGCCGCGGAGCTTCTACCTCTACCAGTCCCGCAACGCCGGCCTGCGGGCGGAACGACAGGACCTGTTGCAGAAGATGAACGAGCTCGACCGCCGGGCGCGGGAGGAGTGGAAGCGACTGCCGCGGCCGCTGTTCCTAGGCCGCTTGAAGCCGATCGGCAGCGAGGGTGTGCCGGTGCAGGTCGCGCCGTAAAAGCTGCCGAAGCCTGGAATCACCCGCCCGACCTCAGGAGGCTGCCACCGCGGCCGCGTTCTCGTCGACCTCCGTCGCCAGCCGCCGCCAACGCGTCGGCGTGAGGCCTGTCGCTTGCTTGAAGCGGCTGGTGAAGTGCGACTGGTGGGCAAAGCCGCAATGCTCGGCGAGTTGACGGAGGTCCATGTCGCCCGCCGAAAGCCGCCGCTTGGCCTCGCCGATCTGGCAGTCGAAGATGTAATGCTTAGGCGTGATGCCGAGCAGGTCGGTGAACCGCCGGTGGAAATGGAACGGCGAAAGGTGCACCACCTTGGCAACACGCTGGAGCGACGCGTCCTTCATGTAGTGCGTCTGCATGTACTGCAACGCCGGGATCAGCCGCCCGATCTCGTCGTCGGCCGCAAAATCGCTCGGCCGCAGCGTGCTCCAGGCTTCGCACTCGGGCTGATGACTCACCAGGATCACCGGCTCGTCCACGTCGGCCCGTCCGGTCAACGCGGGGTAGGTCGGGAAGTACGTCAGCCGAAACGCCCATCGGTCGCCCAGCCGATCGGCCACGAGCAGGCGATCGGCGTTGCTGCCGGCACTGCTGGGCCGCACACGCGAGTCCGCCTGGCCGTTTTCGCCGACGACGTCCGCCTCGGCTTCGTGCCGCTCGAACCGCTGTTTCGCCTCGATCACGAGGTTGTGCAGGAGGATGTCGTCGAGGAGTTCCGGCATCTGCGACGGGAAGCAGATCTCGCCGGTCCGCGTGATGCCGAACTGCTTGTGCGTCAGCAGATGAGCCAGCGGGTAGCGGTCCGTCTTGAATCGCTCACGCTCTTGCTGCAGGCGGTGAACTTCATCGAGCTCCTTCGCCGCCAGACGCAGGCGACGCAGTTCGCTGCCGGTGAACTCGCCGGCCTCACGAGTGCGAAGCAACTGCAGCACGCCGGGATACCCGCGAAGCACGGGCCCGTCGAGTGGCACCGCCGCGTAGTGCTCGATGCCGTGCGGCCGCAGGAACTTCTCGCGAAACTGCTCGGCCACCGCGCCGAACGGCGTCACGTCATCGCCCTGCTCCTCCTCCTCATCGACCGGCACTTCGCCGGTGAAGTCGCCGACGCGAAGGGTTCGTTGCCGACTCATCGCCTGCCATGCGACGACGTCCCACGCGTGCATCTCCCTGCCGAACAGTCGCATACGTTGCGGATCCGTCCGACGCGGCTGCGTAATCTGCAGGCCGCCACGCGGCAGCGTCGTCACGAGGGCGGCGTCACTGAAGCGAACGACGTTGCGTAAGTTTTCGAAAGTCGCGGCGTACGCGATGATGTCTGCGTGGCTCGACTCGACAATGGGGCCGGACTTGGGGGGCATGGCGATGGGGATCACCCTTGTATGGCTGCGCGCAGATCGATGCATCTCGACCCTGACTATGTGCGGTGCTACATCTTCGCTTTCAACTACCGGGCGGATCAGGACAGTCCGGCCGGACCTACGACGTATCGGCCGGCAGTTATATCTACGTCAGATCAGCCGAACAACATCCGGCCCAAGTTTCGACTTCGTGTCGTGGCAGACGACCGTGCCGGCTGCGGCCGACCGCGCCGCCGATCGGCAACCGAGCGTCTTCCCGAGGCGGCGCACCAGCACGATCCGTATCCCGTATCCCGCCTTATGCAGCAGGAGTGCCATCTTCTTCCGCCGGCAGCCGGGTTGTTCTTGTTTCCCGTGCCCCGCCGCAGACTCACGATCCCGCCACAGCCGCCGACACAGTTCCGTCTCCCGTGGTTGGTCACCCTCGAACGCTGGGTCGGCCCGGTCAAGCTGCGCGTTGGCATTCTGTCGCTCATCACCTTCGCCGCACTCTGCTAATTCCGCGACCGAGACAAGTTGCCGCACTTCGGCGGCGGGCTCAATCGGTGACCTTCTGCCCCTTCCGCAGCGGCCTCCGCTTTCGACGGGCGAAGACGTGAAACTGATGCCGCACCGGCTCGAAACCCATCGCCCGGCACGCCGCGTCCCGTGCCTCCCGCAACCGAGCCGCCGGCGAATCCGAACCCTGGTCCGGCACCGGAAACACCTCGCCCGTCTCCGCATCCACCAGATAATCCCGCGGCCCGCCAGCATCGAGCCCGCCCGCGACCAGCTCGTAGTACCCTTGCCGCGCCCCGTCGAAGCTCACCTGCCGCAACAACCCGGCCTCCTGCAGGTGGTGCAGCGTCCGGTAGACCGTCGCTCGGCTGCCCCGCACGCCCGCCGCCCGCAGATCGTCGACGACCGCGTCCGCATGAAACAGGCCCGCGGATCCGCCTCGGTTGAGCACGGCATCTAACACTGCCGCCCGTTCCGGCGTAAACTTGAGGCCACTTCCGCGGAGATGTCGCCGAAACAACGCACAAGCCGGCGCGAACGGCGCCGGCCGCTGCTCGCCCACGGGCAGCTTCGGCAGATGCTCCAACGTCGCCACCGCCCCGGCCCTCGGCTCACCCGCGGTCTGCGTCTTCGCCATCACAACATCCT
>CAYQCT010000019.1:14365-22475 GCA_964416015.1 uncultured Tepidisphaerales bacterium | reverse complement strand
CCATCTGATTTACAGTCGCTCCATACATCGTGTCGCGCCGTTCCGTCGCATTGATAATCGGCCCTGGAAGCACCAGAACGGGCACGTGCGGCATTGTGACGTTCCGGCCGTTTCCCGTACATGCCTGCCAGCCGTTGCGCCAGCGTTGCGCCGGGGCCTCTTGAAGTGCTGCGTCAACTCGTCATCATACGGCCTTGCCTGAACCTGTACGACTCTCCGAAGCTGCGATGAAGCGGCTACCCGTGCCCGCGACTGGGCGGTCGTTCATCCACGACACCGACTCGCCGCTGACCGTGCAGGTGACGGCCACGGGTGCTCGGACGTTCTACGTGAATCGCCGCGTGAACGGAAAGCCGGTACGCGTGCGTGTTGCGGCGTGGCCGGACGTGACGGTAGAGCGTGCCCGCAAGCTCGCCGCCGAAGCCGTGGCCGACATCAACCGCGGCGTGAACCCGCTCGAGGAGAAGCGTCGTCGTCGTGCCGATGCAAGCTCAAAGGCCTATACCGTCGGGCAGGCACTGGCCGAGTACGCCGACGACGCCGAGCGGGGCATCGGCCGCAGCAAGCCGCTGAAGGCGGGCACCGTCCGCGAGTACCGCCGGCAGGCAGACAAGGCGCTCGGCCACCTCGCCGCCCTGCCGCTGGCCGACCTGAACGGCCGGCACATCGACGAGCTGCGGCGGACCCGGACGACGAGCGTCGCCAACGGCGCCGTGCGCCTGCTGCGGGCTGCGTGCAATCATGCGGCCGATCGGGACATGATCGACGTTTCGCCGCTGGCCGGGCGAAAGCGTCTCGTCACGCCGCTGGCACCGCGTAAGGGTCACGTACCCGAGGCAGACCTAGGCCGGTTCCTGGCGTGCCTGGAAGACGCCGGGGCCGACGACGACCTGAACCATGCCGCCCACGCCCTCGCCGCCGACGCCCTGCAGCTCATGGTCCTGTACGGCCTGCGGTCGAACGAGGCCCGCAGCCTGCCGACCAAGGCGATCGACGCCAAGGCCCGCACGTTCACGATCACGGACACGAAGAACAGCGACCCGCTCACGCTGCCGATCACGCCCGTCGCGCGCCGGGTGCTCGACCGTCGGGTAGCCCTGGCCCGCCGGCTGCGGTCCCGGTACGTGTTCCCGTCGTTCGGCACGAACCACATGGCCGGAGGCGGCTACCTGGCCGAGCCACGGCACGCCCTGGACCGCGTGCGGGAGCAGACGGGCATCGACGTCACGCCGCACGACCTACGCCGCACTTTCGCCAGCATGGCCGCCAAGCGTCTGCCGCACGCGATGGTGAAGGCGGTGCTGAACCACCGGGCGAAGGCGACGACCGACATCACGCTCGACTACGTGCAGGTCGGCGTCGACGACATGCGGGAACCGCTGGAGGCCCTGCACGCCCGGATGGATAGCGTGCGAGACGAGGCGACAAGATGATCGAGCTCCCATCCATCCGCCGAGCGAAGTTTCCGACGGATGTAGTCCTCGATCTCGTCGTCGTGCTTGGAAGCCTTGCGTTTGCGACGCTTGGAGCACTTGCTCGTTTTCCTCCGGCGGGCTCGCGACGGTGGCAAGACTGGGCCGGGCTCTGGGCCTTCATTGTGGTTGCCGTTGTCGTCTTCGCTTGCCTCATCTTGAAGAGCATCCGAAGCTATCGCAAGAGCAGGAAGTACGAGCCGCCCGAGCAGCCGCAGGAGCTAGCTATGTGGGCATCGACTCTTCATCAGCAGCTGCGGAGCCTGCGTAAGGACATCGGCGAGCACGACGGAAGCATTCGCGTCACGATCCTGAAGGTGCACCGACACCCGCGTCACGGGGGGCCTGACGAACTCGAGCAAATCGTCGACTATGTTGGCGGGCCGGGCGGGAAGGTTGGGCGGCGCCTCTCGGCAAGGGCGGGTGTAAGTGGCGCTGCGGCTCGGCTGAACCGCCCTCATCCAATTGGGGCACAGCGGAAGTCGATGGACGAGTCGGAGGCGGTGCAAGAGTTTATCCGCCGTTGGGGCTTCACACACGAGGAGGCGCTTCAGCTTTCGCCGGGGCGACGAGCCTGGATGTCCGTCCCTATTTTCGCGGACGGACGGGCTATTGGCGTGGTGTATCTCGACTCCGGGCAAGCCGATATATTCGTTGCAGACGGCCAGAAGATCGCGAACGCGGTGATCGCTCAGTGCAAACACCTTGTCAACCACGTCGCACGGCTCTACGGTGGAAGTTAATCCGCCCGACGCGGACGCCGAAAGGACGAGCATGACATTGGAACTCGATTCAGCTGCAAAGAAGCCGAGCAGGGCGGCCGGAACGCCGACAAACGTTGCGATCGTTCCGTTGAAGAAATCAGGTGGCGTGATGATCCGCGCGGTCAAGCCGACGAGTGCGGACAACGCTGCGATTGAGGGACAGGTCTTCTACCTGACGAAGGAGGGCCAGCAGTCCCTAACGGTCCCGCCGTCGAGTGGCAAGAAGCGACGATCCTTCTGGCCATGGTGACCGACGACGTGGCTTGCCGTCGCGTCACGCGTGGCTTGCCCATGAACAACGGTCCGGCGGGTCGACGGAGTTTCCTTCCGCCGCGTCACGCACGCCCCGCAGCACCGACGCGCGGGCGGCCTCGTTCTCAATCAACCACGCCTCGCGTTCGGGCATGACGCGGGCGAGCTGTACCCGCACTTCCAGCTCGTCGACCTGCTCGACAATCACCGGCCGGTTCGCAAAGGCGAGGCCGAGGTTCACCCGGCCCTTCGAGTCTGCCGTCTTCGTCGTGCTCATGACTCCCGTTTCCTTCCAAGGGTTCCAGCGTGTTCCGCCGCGTCGCGGACCATGTAGACATTACGTGACACCGCTACGGTGGGCAAGTGGGACTAGCCCACCCCTTCATCGGCAGGCGGCCGCCCGCACGTTTGCGAAGCGACCTGCTGGATACGGAACTTAAACCCCTACTGGCGGGGTCGTGGGGCGGGGTTTAGTATCCACGCCAGCGGCCGGCGGGTCATTCGGCCGGCTTCACGAGCAGGTCGTCGACCGTGACGCCGAGGGCACGGGCCATCCGCTCGACCGTGCTGATCGAAGGATCGGCACGCTGGCCGGACTCAACTGCGTACCAGCGTTGCCGGTTTGTCATCCCAGCACGCTCTGCTGCTTCGGCGTAGGTCCAGCCCCTTCCGACACGAAGAGCGCGCAGCTTGTGAGTATCCAGTGGCACGACTTCCTCGTGCATCGGCCGATTCGTCATGCGAACAGTGTAACCCGGATGTTGACATGTAACTCGTCCGCTGACATACTTCCGCCAGCCCTCGGCATCCGCCTGCCTGGCCGGTGGCTCTTCGACCCGCGGGCGGGCCGCACCAGGAGCAAGCATGAACAACACAACATCCGCCCGACAGGACGTACCGCCGCTGAGCCTCACGCAAGCCGACCTGCTCAACGTCACCCCCGAGACGCACGAACTGCTGACCCGCTACGGCATCAACCCGCCGCCGACTCGCCTCGACAGGCACGGCCGCCCCTTCACCGTTGGTGACGTCATTCTCGATCGCGTTGGGGAGGCATCGGCAGGCGTCGTTACGACGATCGACTCCGACGTAATTCTCTACGCGCCGTTTTACGACGACGACGAAGGCGACTCGTCCACAAGGCTTCGCGGAATGCACGGCGAAGTGGAGGTCGTCGCCCGCCCGCCCGCCGGCTTCGATCCGCTCGACCTTTCGTTCAGAGAAGTGCCGCCGATCGACCTGCTGCGGGAACGCCTGCTCGTCATCGCGTTGTCGACCTTGAGGGCATCGCAGAATACCAGCCGGATACCGGGAGCAATCGGCGTCTTCGGCAACATGGACAAGCTCCGCGTCGCCCTTGTGCACAAGACGAGTCGCGACCTGCGTCACGCCGCCGAGACCCTGCTGAAGGAGGCCGACTACGCGCTCGTTCGTGATGAAGGGGAGGCCGCGGCATGAGGGGCCGCAGCCGAGACATGGCGGTCCGGCCGCAGAAGGTGGCCGTGACCCGCGAGCAGGCCGACGAGGCCGACGAGCGGGAACGCCGCGACCGCGAGCGTCGGGTCCGCCAGCACGCCGCCCGCGTCGCCCGCGAGCTGCTCGTCATTGAGGGCGACGACGTCGGGCAGCTCTACCTGTTCTGATCCCGCCGCCGGCGCTGTCACCGCAGCGCCGGCGGCTTTCCAGTTCTCGCGAGACCCGCGATGATGAACCTACGAACCAACGCCGGCGAGGACACTGATCATGTCCGCGGCTTGGCACGATCCGGGCGAACGTTCCCCGCCCGCCGTGCCAAGCCCGTCGGCCCTGCCAACGGGAACGACCATGACGGACAACCTCGACGCGGCGGAGCGGCCAATCACGGTCGATGGCCTGCTGCAACCGATCCTTCACGCTCTTCGGGCGAAGGCAGCCGGACGCGACGACGCGGCCGCGATCCTGACGCACGTAGTCGTGCTCAAGATGGCCGCGACGCTTGCCATCGAGGACGCGCAGCTCGTGACCGGAACGCTGCACGACGGACGCATTCGGCCACGTGCCTTAAGCACACTGCCCGCTTCCACGTGGCACGACCTGGTGCAACGCGTTCAGCAGCCGATGCTCGCGTGGCAGCGTGCGATGGCCGCCGATACGAGCGTCGAGCCGCCGTTGCCCGATCTGTCGCTAGCGGTTCTAGATTGGGCGCAGGACCACGGCCTGCCAACGGTTCCATCGTCTGCGGGGGCGAGTCTTCACGCGTACCACCGGGCGATGCGGGACAAGCTGCGTGTCGTCGACGGCCCGCTCCCGCCGGACGACATCGGGACAACAAGCCATGCCCGACGGGAGCTCGAATCGCTGGCACGGGCCATCGCCCCGCCCACGCCGCGGCCGAAGGCAACGGTCGTGATCGAGAAAGGGCAGGACGTGCGTCGGGTCATGCGCCAGCACTTCCGCGAACAACAGCAACTAACCAAGCACGCCGAGCGGACGGAGCGTCTTATCGCTGCGTTGGAGAAGCGGGCGACAGCGATCGAAGAAGAGCCTTTGACGTCCGGCACCGCCGGCAGCTTGAAGGCCGCCGTTCGCGCAGTAGTTTCGCCACAGCATGTCGAGGCAGCGCGCGTGTGGATCGGTCGCAACATCGACAAGTTCCACGATTTAAGAACATTGGGGCCGGGCGGTACGGAAGTGTGGGACGTGGTGAGTCTCAAGGCGAGATTGCAGCATTTGGGGCGGCCGTACTTCGACTAGATGTTCCGGCCATGTTCCCGCTCCGGGAACATTCGGGCACTGCGGGCGAAACAGGTAAGATTCTGCGACACCTGAGCATGTTCCTGGAATGTTCCCGGCTCGACACGCAGGAACGCGGTGGCCTTCGCTGGAGCATGCAGAAGCAAAAAAACAGCGAACCGAACGCCGCGGAACAACTGATCGCGTCGACCTCGCCCGATTTAGAAATTGAAGGCGGCCTCAGCCGTCAAACCTTCGCCCGCTTTCGATGCGAGCGGAAAGGACCTGCGTACTTCAAGCTTGGCGGCCGAATCTTTTATCGAAGGGCCGATCTTCTCGCCTGGCGCAATGCCAACCGCGTTGAGCCGGCCGCCGCTTGACCAAGGAAAAGCCGCCGCGGTTAGGAGTCCGCGGCGGCCTCGTTTGTTCGGGCGTTCCGCAACGCCCGCTTGATTCGCCCCGCTCAGGAGCATCCGCATGATATATCAGTCCGGTCGAAGAGGCCATCCGAATCTTCAAGATAATCCCGCTTTCCGCCTCGCCGCCCGCCTCGATGCGCTCCGCGACGAGCTCGTCGGCCTGCTGTTTGCCGACCCGCTCCGCGGTCCCGCTGCCGCGGCCGAAGCCGGCCTGGCCGCAACCGACCTTGTCGGCGACGATCGCCGCAATCGAGCCGTCGCCGCGCTGGCCGAGGCCTTGGCCGCGATCGACGGCAAGCTCGGCCGCGGCATCCGCTGCCGCGATGCGATCCCGCTTCTAATCCGGCATGCCGCCGATCGGATTGAGGGGGTCGGCCCGGTCGGGCAATCGCGGCTGGCGGAGCTATGGCTCTGCGGTGCCGCCTACGCGGCCGACTTGGCCCTGCTGAATGAGCCGATCGGGCAAGCCATCCCGGTCCGGCTGGCGGAGGTTCGCCGGCTGGCGGCCGCTGCCAACGAGGCCGCCCGGCTCGGCCGAGCCGCACGCCGGGCCGGCCTCGAGATTCATCGCCTCGCCGATGCGGCCATGCAGCGGGAGGCCGCATGAAGAAGCTCAATGCTGACGACTTCCTGAACCATCGCGAGCCGCAGCCGCCGCCGTACGAGGCGCTGCCGGACGAGCTTCTGGACGAGGCCGTGGCCAATTCGCAGGCCGACTTGCTGGATACGGAATCGAAATCCCGCGCCACGGCCTCGCCAGCAGGGGTTTCGTATCCAGCGCCGCTTCAGTCAGCCGCCTTCGCAGGTCCGGTGGGCGAGGCCGTCCGGCTCATCGCCCCGCATTCGGAAGCCGATCCCGCGGTCCTGCTCGTCCGGCTGCTGTCCGCCTGCGGGGCGATGATCGGCCGCAAGCCGCACGTCGATATCGACGGCATTGAGCATGCCCCACGAATCTGGCCGATCGTCGTCGGCTCGACCGGCAACGGCCGCAAGGGACAGAGCTGGGGCAGCGTTCGGCGTCTGCTCAAGCTGATCGACGCCGACTTCGCCGCAGCGAACATCGCGAGCGGCCTGACGACCGGGCAAGGCCTCGTCCATGCTATCCGCGATCCGATCCGGGCCGCGCCGAAGACAAAGCGCGAGCGGGAAGAAGCAGATTCAAATGAAGACGGCCTCTTCGAGCTTGACGCCGGCGTTGCCGACAAGCGCCTGCTCGTCCGCGAGCCGGAGATGGCGAAGGTTCTCGCGGCCGCATCGCGAGAAGGCAACA
The DNA here is from genome assembly GCA_964416015.1 of uncultured Tepidisphaerales bacterium. Taxonomy (GTDB): domain Bacteria; phylum Planctomycetota; class Phycisphaerae; order Tepidisphaerales; family Tepidisphaeraceae; genus JBCDKH01. Next base: position 15,586 of record CAYQCT010000019.1, on the reverse strand, counting down.
ACCTGTCAGCAACGCTCCGCAACGCCTGGGATGGCGAATCACTACGCGAACTGACTCGGACGAACCCATACGCCGCGACGGATCCGCACGTCGTACTTCAAGCCGACGTCACGCCGGCAGAGCTGCAGGCGATGCTCGCCGAAACGGACAAAGCAAACGGGTTTGCCAACCGGTTCCTGTTCGTCGCCAGCCGGCGGAGCAAGAGCCTTCCGTTCGGCGGCGGGCTAGATGAACGCGATCTGCAGGAAGCCGCGGCCGGCATCGCGGATGCGATCCTGCATGCCCGGCAGGTCGGGCGGATGCAATGGTCGCCGGCCGCGCGGCCAATGTGGGCAGCAACGTACGACGAGCTCAACGACGAGCTCGGCGACGGCGATTCGCCAGGCAGCATGCTGATCGCCCGCGCCGCCACGCACGTCTTGCGGTTGAGCATCGCGTATGCCCTGCTCAACGGCCGCAGCGAGATCGACGTGCCCGACCTCGAGGCGGCGGTGGAGCTTTGGCGGTACTGCCGCGAGTCTGCGGCCTGGGCGTTTGGCGAAGCCGCCGCCGAGGCCGATCCGATCGAGCAGTTGTTCGCCTGGGCCTGCCGGCAGGAGGATCCGCCCTCGCCGGCGGACGTCCGCCGCAGCGGCCCGCGGCGATACCGCGGCACCCGGCCGGAGCGGTCGGCCGTTGCCGACTTCGAAACCCTTGTCGAAGCCGGTCGCGGCAGCTTCGATTACGCCGGCGGCACCGGCCGGCCGTCCCGCCGGTTCCGGCCGAAACGGAAGATCACTGGATACGAAACCCCGCCCCACGACCCCGCCAGTAGGGGTTTAAGTTCCGTATCCAGCAGGTCGCCTCAGGAAAAGGAGGCGGCATGACCCACGCCCTTGACCACCCGGAGCTTGCCGGCGAAGCCGGCATCGTTTGGCTCGTCCCGCTGGCGGACCTGCCGCGTTACGTCCGGCAGGACGTCCGCCCGGTCGCCTTCCGCGCCCGCCGCCCTGGTGCAACGTCGTGTCCCGGCCGCCTCGTCGGCTACTCGACCTTGTGGCCCGACGTCCGCGGCCGGCACGGTGTGTTTGAGCGACGGCTGTTCTGGCTCGCACCGCACGATCCCTACGACCGCGGGGCACCGGCCGAGGCTGTCGACCCGGCCACCGTCTCACCCGGCGTCGCTGGCGACCGCAGCGACCGCGTCATCGGGCTACGCCGACAGGGTGCAAACTTTGCACC
>CAYQCT010000019.1:0-14355 GCA_964416015.1 uncultured Tepidisphaerales bacterium | reverse complement strand
GAGGCGGGGACCGTGTGTGCCCGGCATCGGCGGCACGGCGGCCGCCACCAGCAGGGGGCTTAGGTACTACCTAGCAACGATTTCCATGCGGGGAGGCAGTTTCGCACTTCTTGCGCACAAGATACGGCTGCCGAACCGGGTTAACCGTAGGGAGCGGCCCGCTCCAAGTCGCCCGCCGACAGCGACTTATCGATCATCATCGAAGGACGCAGGGTTAACAACGCCGCGCACTTCGCCTTCTTCACGACCTTCCGCCGTCAGCCTCGCGCTGATCGCCACGGGCGTCTTCCACCCATTGCCGCAGCACGCGGCAGGAGACACTCATGGCTGACGAAACCAATGACTTCCATGCTGACCGCCAGCGCGTGCTCGCCGAAGCCGCCGCCCGTGCCGAGGCCGCCGGGGCGGTGGGCCCCGCCTTCGACAACTCGCCCGCCGTCGAGCCGCCGACCGGCACGTGCCGCTACGTGACTATCTATGCCGACGCCCCTGCGTGTCCCGAGTGTGGGGAGTGGGACAAGCGCCACACGTACAGAACAGTGCTCCACGACGAGGGGCGAGTGCAATACGTCGATTGCCCGGCCTGCGGCAACAGATACAAAATTTCCTGGCTCGCGCCGCAGGTCAGTGACTGACATCAGTCAGCGACCGTGCCGGTACCTTCGCCCCCGACGCCGCTGCCGACCGCAACTTCCCTAATGAGCAAAGCAACTACGATCGACACGCTCCTGGGCCGCCGAGCCGAGGAACGCGAACGCGCCGCGGCCGAGGTGAAGGCCGCGCAGGACGACTATCGCGACCTCGTCCGCAAGGCGGCACGCGACGCCTTAACTGGCGACGACGCGAAGCGGCTCGAGCAAGTCATCGACCTGCTCAACGTCGCTGACGAACAGGTCGCCAGCGACGTAGCCCTCGTCCGTCGCCATCTCGCGGACGCTGCCATAGGGCCGAAGGCGGGCGACCTGGCAGAGGAGGCCGCAGTAAAGCGGCAGGTTGCCGAATCCTTCGAAGAGGCGACCGGGCGACTCGCCGACGAGGCGGCGGAGCAGGCGCGTCGCGAAACCGTGGCTGGCCGGGCCGACGAGGGGGCGAAGCTGAACGAAGCGGCCGACGATCTGGACCGCCAGCAGGCGGCCGCCGTTGCCGCGGCCCGTCGGCTTGCCGCTGACCTTCGTGGCCCGTCCTGGAAGGTGCTAGGCCTGGACGATCCAGCCCCGCGGTTGCAAGCCGCGCAGGAGGACCTGGAACGCCGGCGCCGCCTTCGCGGCATCACCTTCGACCACCCGCAACGCGAGACGCGACACGTCGAGGCCGCCAGTGGCGACTACGTCACCGCCTTCTCGGCGGGCCACATCATGGACGTCGCGACCGGGCACGTGGACGGCACGGACGGCATGCGCCTGCAACTGTCCAACCTGCTCGAGGAGATCGACCTCGTCCCGTTGAAAGGGCAATCGGTCGGCTGGCTCGATGTCTTCGTTGAGCAACTTCGCAGAGCACGACCGGGCCAGCGGCCGATCCTGATCGTCGCCCGCCCCGTGTCCGTCCTGGGCGTCGACAAGCTGCGTCCTGACGAGGCCGTCGACCGCATCCGCCGACACCAGCTCAACCCGGATCGCACCACATTCTTCCCGCACCCGTCCTTGCCGCTGGCCGACTTCCGCCGCGTCGTGGCTGAGCCGAAGCCGGACGCGAAACAAGCCGCCGTCGATCGCTTCATGGTGGGGGGTGCGGCATGAGTACGAACAGCACCGTACTCCCGCCCGGCTACCGCCGGCTGTCCGCCAACGAGCAATCGCGGGCGACCACCTACGGCCAGCGGTCGCTGGACGCTGCCCGAACGAACCGTCCGACCGATGCCAGCCGTCGTGTCGACTATGACGCGAACGTCATCAGTCCGCTGGAACGCATCCTGGCCGACTTCGGCGACGGTCGCACAACCTACCTGGGCGACCTGATCTTGAAGTCGGTCGGCTCGTCTGATCCGTCGTCAGCGCCATTGCCGCGAGCCGTGCAGGCTGGCGGGTACAGCGGCAGGACGCTCCACGTTGAGTGGCGGCCAGCGGCAGCGACATCGGCACCACCATCGCCCGCCCGACCTTCCGCTTCATCGCCACCGCCAGCGGCCAAGGCCGCGGCCACACCACCACGACCCGCCATGCCTACCACCGCAAAGATCCTCGCGTCCGCGCCAGTCACCGCCGAATCAGCTTGGCAGCAGATGGACGACGACGAGCGGCGCGGGTGGCTCGACTTCGCCACCTTCGCCGCCGACTTCAACCGCACGCGAGGGATGGCGGCAGTCGACCCACCAGCGTCGGCCGCGGCCGAGCAAGAAGACCCGGCGATGTCATGGGCGGCGATGACGCCAGCCGAGCAATCGGCGTGGTACGACGAGCGAACCTACGCCGCCGCGATGAAGATCGAGGCCCGGCAGCGACAACAGAAACCGATGGGGCCGTAAGGCATCCTGGCCGCGTGATGGTAAGCCGGGCGAGCCGAACCACGCCCACCAGAGGAGCCGCACGTCTCCCCCGCATCCCCGGCCACGTGTTCATGTCAGCCGCCCTGCCGTCGCCTACCCGCGGCGGCAGGGTTTCCCCGCCAGTCCGTTCATGCCATGAAGAACATCGCCACCATCGCCAAAGAAGCCGACGGTTACGCGGACTTCCGCGCCCGCTGCGACGCCGAGGTGGCGAAGCAGTACGAGTCGATCGCCGACCGACTCGTCGACCTCGTTGCCGCGAAGTTGGCCGAGAAGTACGACATCATCCTCACGCGCCGCGACCTGGAACCGCCGGCGTCCGCGTTTCCTCCCGATCCACAACCAACATGAACGATACCACCGAAACCGCCACCGTTACGCTTCCCAGCGGCGAGGCCTTCACGGTCAAAGCCGTCCCCTTCGGCCGCCTCGGCGAGCTCGTCGCCTTTCTTCAGCCGCGGGCGACGCCCTTGCTGGCGAAGATGACCAGCGACGATCCCGGGGCACCGGCGGCGGCCATCATGAACCTGCTGACCGACCCGGCCACGTTCGCCGAGGCCTTGAAGCTGGCCGAGGGCACGATTGAGCCGGCGCTCGACCCCGACCAACTCACGGCCGCCGAAGGCGTGCGTGTTCTGCTGTCGTGGGGCGTGTTCCAGTTCCAGACGGTCAAGGACGTCCTGCTCCCTTTTCTCGCCGACGAGCTGACGACGTTGCTGCCGAAGGACGAGCCGGCGACGGCGGCCTGACGGACGTGCTGGCGCAGCTCGTCGGGGCCGGCTTCCCGCACGACGCGGTGCTGACGGCCCCGTTCCCGGTGCCGTTCGCGTGGCGGGCTGCGGTCGACCGACGGCACGCCGTCGCGTTGGGCGAGCAAGCGTTGATGCTGGCATCGCTACTCGACAAGGAAGCCGGCCAGACCTTCGGGCGGCGGCTGGCGGAGCTGGCCGGCGAGGACGAGCCCGACGGGCCGGACGACGACGTGCGGCGGGCGTTTCCCTTCTGACTGATACACAACCTTCGACCTTCCGCCGTCGACACCAGGTCGGCCGCCACGGGCACTACCGCCGCAGACGCGGCAGGAGCACCCGTTGGCGAAACGCACCGAAAAGATCGAAGTTCAAGTCGGCCTGCGGGACGAGCTGACCGGCGGCCTGCGCGGCATCAGTCGCAAGATGAAGGGCTTCGGCGTCGGTGCCGCCAAGAGCATCGGGCCGATCATCGCCGCACTCGGCGCGGCCAAGGCGGCAATGGTCGCGTTCGACCTGGCCGTTAGCAAGGTCCGCGGTGCCATCGCCTTCGAGGAGGGATTGATCGGCGTCGGCAAGACGTCCGGCCTCACCGGCGACCAACTACAGAAGCTGGGCGCTGCCATCCGCGACGTGTCGCTTCGCGTGCCTGTAGCGACGGGCGAGCTGCTGTCGATCGGCCAAGCCGCCGGGCAGCTGGGCGTCACCGGCTCGGCCAACATCGCGCGGTTCGTTGAGACCGTCGCCAAGCTCGGCGGCGCGTCCGACCTCGTCGGCGACGAGGCGGCGACCACCCTGGCCCGCCTGCTGCAGGTCACGCGGGAGCCGACGGCGAACGTAGATAGATTGGCATCCGCCCTCGTCGCACTCGGCAATACGACGGCCGCCACGGAACGCGAAATTGCGAGCACCGCGCAGTCCGTCGCACAAGCCGCGTCCACCTTCGACTTGTCGTCCGCCGACGCCGCCGGCTTCGGCGCGACGTTGGCGGCCGTAGGCGTGCGTGCGGAGCTGGCCGGGTCGTCGGTTGGTCGCTTGCTCCGCAGCATCGACGCGGCGGTCCGCGACGGCGGCGACGACCTGGACGAGCTGGCCCGCATCGCCGGCACGACGTCCGAGGCCTTCGCCGACCTGTTCGTGAGCGACCGCGTCGGCGCGTCCACTTCCTTCCTCGCCGGCCTCGACCGCCTCAAGAAAACCGGCGGCGACGTCACGGCCACGCTCACACGGCTCGGCCTGTCAGGTGAAGAAAACCTCCGCGTCGTCCCCGTCCTGGCAGGGAACATCGACTTGCTCAACAAGTCGCTCGAGACGAGCCGCACCGGCTTCCGCGAGAACGTCGCGCTCAACGAGGAGGCCGCAGCCGCCGCGGACGGCTTAGGGAAAAAGATTCGCCTGCTTCTCAATGCGATCGAGGCGGCCACGGCCGTCGGGCAAGGAACGCTGGACAAGTTGAAACTTGTCGTGGACTTCACGCGCGACGTCGTCGTCTCCCTGGCCGGCCTGGACCGCGGCATGACGAGCACGAGCGACAACGCGCGCGCCTACGCCGGATACCTTCGCACCGTCGGCCGGGCGATCCGCGACCTGGGACGCAGCATCGCCAATGCACTACGAAGCCTGCCGGGCCTCGACTTGCTGCAGCAGGCCGTGTCGGGCTACGCGGGCCTCGTCGCCTCCACCCTCCGCGGCGACCTCATCGCGGTGCAGGGCTTCTCCGCCCGCGCCGGCGACTTTCTTCGCGCGACGTTCGAGGTACTCGCCGAGGCGGTGCAGGCCTTCGCCCGCCGCATCGCGACGATCGTGCATGCGATGTACGAAAGCGTGGTCGCCACGTTCAACGCGACCGGCCGCGGAGCCGTCGCCGCGTTCAACGCCGTGTCCGGTCCGCTGGCCGTCGCCATCGAGCTGCTGATCGGCCGGATCCTCGACGTCATCAAGACGTTCGCCGGCTCGACCGTCGGCATCGTCGTCGGCGTCTCCCGCGCCATCGGCTCCGTCATCGACACGCTCAAGTCAACGCTCGGCCTGCTGGCCGACATCGCGGTCCTTGCCGGCAAAGTCGCCAAGAGCATCGCCAGCGGCGACCTCGTCAACGCGGCGAATCTCGCCGGCACGTTGAAGTCGAAGCTGGGCGAGCTGTCGGCGACCACGTTTACCAGCGGAGCCGAGGCGGCCATCGCGTTCGGTCGCGGGTTCGACGACGGCATGAAGAAAACGGCGGCGGCCGTCGACGTCGCACCGGCCCTCATCGAAGCCGTGACCGCCAGCTTCCGCCCGGTACAGACGGCGAAGCTTGTGCTCGGCGAGCTCGAGCAGGCCCTCGACGCCATCGTCATCAACATTGCTTCGCGGGCCGAAGGCTTCCGCCTCGAACGCGAAGAGCAGGACGCGCTCGACGAGCGAATCGCGGCGACGTTGACGCGGGCCAAGGACCGGGCCGTCAAGGGCATCAACGACTTGGCGGCCGCGACGAAGGCGGCCGTCGCCGAGTCGGGCGTCGCCCGCCTGTTCGGCTTCGGCGTCACGGTCGACGGCGGCAACGCGAACGACGCGGAGAAGGAACGGACACGCGTTCTCGAAGAGCAGGAGGAAGCGCTCGACAAGGTCGCCGAGGCTGAGACGCGGCGGGCCGCCACGGTCGCGGAGCTCAACGACCTTGTCGAGATCGGCACGTTGACCGAAGAGCAGGGCCGCGCCGCCACGGCCGCGGCGTTCGACGTCTATCGCGACGCGGTCAATCAGGCCCGCGATGCGTTGCTGGAGCTGGCTAAGACGACCGAAGACCCGCGGCTGCAGGCCGAGCTGCTGTCGGCCGCGGCGAACATCGAGGGCCAGCTGCAGGGCGGACCGGCGCAGGCCGAGAACCGCGTCGGCCGCTTCGGCAATCGCCCGCTGGATACCGAGCGGTTCAGCGAAGACATTACCTCGATCGGCACGTCCAGCCGCACGCTGCTCGCCGACGGCGTTGCCGACGCCCTGGGCGACATCGCCACGAAGGCCAAGTCGGCCAGCGAAGCCTTCAAAGACATGGCGCGGGAGTTCGCGTTGGCCGTCGCCAAGATGATCACCCAGAAGCTCGCCCTGGCAGCGATCGACGCCTTGATCGGCGCGCTGTCCGGCGGCATCGGCGGCGGCGGCGGGATCACGGCCGCCGTCGCCCGCAACACGGGCGGCGTCATCCCTGGCCGCGGTCCCGACGTCGACAGTGTGCCGGCCGTGCTGACGCCCGGCGAGTACGTGACGCGGCGTCGCGCCGTCGATGCCGTCGGCGTGCCGGTGATGGCCGCGATCAACAACGTCCGCAGTCGACTTGAGGCTCGCGACTTGTTCGGCACCCTCGCCGAACGCCTTAACGCCGGCGGCTTGGCCGGCTTGCGGACGGTCGCCAACGCGCAGCAGATCCTTGCCGCCCACTACGCCCCGACACCCCTGCCCGCCGGCCTGAACCGCGGCGGCCTCGTCGAGCAGTTCGCCAGCACCATGGGCAATGCCGTCAACCCGTTCCGGCCGAGCACGGTGCAAGCCCCCAATCCCGCCGACAACCTGCGTCGCGTCGCTACGCCGCAGGCGGTGGTGGTGGACGCCAACGAAGTCGCCAGCCGGACCGACGTCGGCCGCACGTACTCCGAACTGCTCGCCCGTCAGCGGGACACCCGGCGGTAGCCGTTGCGCCGGCGTTGCGCCGGCGAAAATCCGGGGCAACGAAAACGCCCCGAACATCGTCGGGGCGTCGTCGTATAACCCATTGTGTTTCGCCGGTTTATGGGAGCGGAGGGATTCGAACCCCCGAAGGCTAAGCCATCTGATTTACAGTCAGACCCGTTTGTCCACTTCGGTACACTCCCGGCGGACGCCGAGCATAGGCCACTGGCGGCGGGGGTGGCGAGTCGAACGTACCTGTTTTCCCGATGCCATCGCCTGATCATCCCAACGAGCGGCCGGCGGTTTCGATCATCACGCCGTCCTACAACGCGGCGGCCTTTGTCGGCGAGGCCATCGCGTCCGTTCAAGAGGACGGGCTGGCGTACGAGCATCTGGTGGTCGACGACGGGTCGAGCGACGACACGGCGGCGGTCGTCGAACGGCTGGCGCATCCGCGGGTGCGGCTATTGCGGCATCCGAACGGGGCCAACCGGGGCGTCATGCACAGCCGGTGGATGGCGTTGCAGGAGGCGCGGGCGGAGTGGGTCGCATTGCTCGATGCCGACGATCGTAATCTGCCAGCTCGGCTGACGCGGCAGCTCGAGGCGGTTGCGGGGCGGCCGGACGTCCTGCTTTGCCATGGTGATGCGGTGCCATTCGGCGGCGAGGACGAGAAGATGCGGCATACGCGGGACTGGTTCGCCAAGGCCGGACGCGACGTTTCTTCCGGGAGAAGCCGGGCGTACCTGCCTTCGGAGGACGAGGGCTTCCTTGCCTTTAACTTCGTCTGTGCGCCGACGGTGCTGCTGCGTCGCGAGCTTGCGTTGAAGGTGTTGGCCCCGACGCCGCAGGCCTTTCAGGTGGAAGATTGGGTCGCGTGGACGCTGCTGACGCAGGAGGCGGGCGTGTTCGTGTACTTGAAGCAAGACCTGGTCGAGTACCGCATGCACGCCGGCTCGTCGACGAGTCGGCTGCTGGACAATCTCGCGCGGGACCATCACGCGCAGCTCGAGTTCCTGCTGACGATCGTCGCCAAAGCCGACGGCCCGTTGCGGGAGCAGGCGGCGGCGCGGGCGAAGCACGTCGTCGGCGTTCTCGCAGCCGAGTACGCGGGGCTTCGCGGGGCGGAAGTCGATTTGTACGTCCGCGAGCGTCTGCGTCTGCAACCCGGTCGGTTCGGCCGATTGCTCGCCCGCCTCGGTCTCGCCTGAGCGGCTACGCTCTTTGCCGCCGCGGCGGTAGCTCAATTGGCAGAGCGTCAGCCTTCCAAGCTGAATGTTGAGGGTTCGAGCCCCTTTCGCCGCTTCGCTTTCCGACGACGCCCGCGTGCCTGACTCCCTGCTTTGGCCGACGGATCAGGTGGCGGACGCGGTCGGGGACGCGTTGGCGAAGGCGGAGGCGGATCTGCGGTTGGAGCAGGCGGTGTACGGGTTGGACGCCATGAAGGAGGTGCCGTTGCAGACGGTGCTGGCCGACGGGCTCGTCGCCGGCGGGACGTGCGGCGTGACGCGGGAAGCGCATTATCCGTCGGACCTTGCCAAGAAGAAGCCGGGGCGGCGGCGGTGCGATCTGGTGCTGACGCCGCCGGGACGGACGCTGTTGCAGGCGGACGACGTCGATCTCTTCACGCCGGCGGACGCGTGTCGGCCGCAAGAGGCGTTGTGGGTCGAGGTGAAAGTCGCCCATCAGTTCGCCGAGGGCGGCCGTCGGCATGCTGGGTACGGGCCGCAATGGCGTGAGGCGACGGTGAAGGATCTGCGGAAGATGGAGGACGAGTCGGCCGTGCACGAGGCGGCGTTGCTGCTGGTCGTGTTTACGGCCGACGAGGCGACGGTGGCGAAGGATCTGGAGCTCTTCGAAGACGTGCTCGCGAGGAAGGAAGTACTCGCCGGCTTTCGGCAGGTGCGGACGGTGGAGATTCTCGAACGCAACGGACACACACGCTGCACGGCAGCGCTGTGGCCGACGGTGCAACGCGGCGGAGCGTAAGCCGCGTACCTTTCGCATCATGCCCGACCTGACCGCGACGACCGCGTTTCCGCTGGACGTGCTGCACGACTTCTGTCGGCGGACGTTCCTGCACTTCGACGTGCCGGACGACGATGCGACGCTCGCCGCCGACGTGCTGAATGCGGCCGACGCGCGCGGCATCGACACGCATGGCGTCGCGCGGCTGCACACGTACTTCGACATGCTCGACGCGGGCCGGATCAATCCGACGCCGACGCTGTCGATCGTGCGGGAGAACGCGACCTGCGCGACGGTCGACGGCGACAACGGCCTGGGCCTGGTCGTCGGGCCGCGGGCGAACGAGATCGCGATGGACAAGGCCGACGCCGTCGGCAGCGGGTGGGTCAGCGTCTGCAACACGAATCACTACGGCATCGCCGGCTACTACGTCTTGCAGGCGCTGGAGCGTGACCTGATCGGCTGGTCGATGACGAACCCGACCAAGCTCGTCGCGCAGCTGTGGGGCAACGCGCGGATGACCGGCACGAACCCGATCGCGATCGGCTTTCCGGGGCACGACGAGCCGGCGATCGTCGTGGATTTGGCAACGTGTGCCGCGGCGTACGGCAAGATCGAGATGGCCCGCCGGACCGGGCAGAGCATTCCCGACGGCTGGGCGATCGACGGCACGGGCACGGAGACGACCGACCCGAACGCGATGATCGACGGTGGCGCTTTGCTGCCGCTGGGCAGTCGCAAGGAGCACGGCGGCCACAAAGGTTGGGCGCTCGCCGCGGCGGTGGACGTGTTGACGTGCTGCCTGAGCGGGGCGAACTGGGGCCCGTTCGCGCCGCCGTTCGCGTTGCGGCAGGAGATTCCGACGAAAAGCGTCGGCAAGGGAATCGGGCACTTCTTTGGTGCGATGCGGATCGACGGCTTCGAGGATCCGGTCATATTCAAGAAGCGGATCGATGAGTATCGCCGGACGATGGCCGCGACGCCTCCGACGCCGGGGCACGAGGCGGTGCTGCTGCCGGGTGATCCGGAACGCGAGGCCGAGGCCGAGCGGCGGGAGAACGGCGTGCCACTGGTGCCGGCGGTGGTGGACGAGCTCCGCGACATCAGCCAGCGGACCGGCATCGCGTTCGACTGATCCGTGGCACGCCCGTTGCAACCAGTCAGTCCGCCCGATCACGGGCGACACCACCATGAACGATACTCCGCTCCACCGCATCCTTACTCTTCCGGCCACCGCCCTCCTGGCGACGGTGCTTCTTGCCGGCTGCGACACCGACGAGCCGACCGATCCCAATCCGGGCACGGACACGACGTACAACGACGGCGACACGATCCTCGACGGCGACGGCGACTCGGGCGTCCTGACCGACACGATCGGCGGCGCACTCGCCGATGCCGGCATCTCGCCGACGCAGATCCGCACCAAGCTCGACGAGCTGACCGCCGGCGACGGCACGATGGCGGAGAAGGCCGAGAAAGTCATCGAGCACGGCCGCGAAACCTTCAGCTCGCTCGGCGACAGCGTTGAAAGTGCCGAAGGCGGCGAGAGCGTCTCGAACTTCTTCGGCACGCTCAACAACAGCTTCGGCGAGCTCAAGGAAAGCGTCGAAGGCGGCAACATGGCCGCGGCCGGTGCGTCGCTGAAGGGCCTGACGGAGATGGACGTGCCGGACGCGGCCAAGCCGTATGTGCAGCCGTACATGGACAAGCTGTCGTCGCTGATGGGCGGCGAGATGGGCGATACGGTGCGGCGTGGCCTGCAGGGCCTGACCGGCGGCGATAACGACGGCGACATCGGCAGCGACCCGGAAGAGTTCACGCCGCCGAGCTGATCAAGGCATGACATTCGACGTAACCACCACGATCTCCTGGGCCGGATTGGCCCAGGAGATCGTGTGCCATCGGCCGCGCGGGTCGACCAGTCGCACGCCTGCCGCATCTGCGTCCGTCGTCGCCGACCACCGCCAGAGGTCGAACGGCGGCACGAGGTACGGGGCCGGATCGCCGGGCAGGACAAGCGTGCCGCCGGAGAGGGTTGACAGCGTTTCGGCGGCGAGTTGTCGGTGGCCGTGGCCGCGGGCGTTGCTCGCATAGGGCAGCAGCGTGATGGCACCGACTGCGACTGCCACAACCATGGCCGCGGCGTGAGCGAGGTGGAGGTGCGGACGACGCACGGCCGGCGTGTGCAGCAACACGACGGCCGCCACGATCCCGGCGAGGGAGGCGAGGCTGGCGAAGCGGACGTGGTCCGCTGGTCGCCCGAAGGAGGTCAGGAAGAACGTCGCCAGTGAGGCCGCGATCAGGACCAGCAGCATCGTCAGCGAAGCCCGGCCGTCGATCGTCGCGGGGCGGAGCTTGCGACCACGCAGGACGCCGAGCCAGATGCTGACGAACGCCGCGGGGCCGACGGCGAGCGTGAGGCTGCCGAGCGTTCGGCCGATCCAGCCGAAGAAGCTGTCGAGGCCGCCGGTTGCGACGCCGTAGTGGCCGGCGGTGTTGCCGACGTTTGCCAGCAGGGCCGACGGGTTGAGGAGGACGAACGGGTTCGTGACGGCGAAGACGCCGAGGCCGACGAGGATCGCGAGGCCGCCGTCGCGCAATGAGGTGCGACGAAGCAGCATCGCCGTCGGGATCAGCAGGAACGTAACGGCCATCGTCACGACTATGCCCGCCGCCGCGCCGGCGAGTGCGCCCGTTGCCAGCAGATGCCGCCGCCGATCGCTGCGTACGATCGCCAAAGTTGGCAGCGTGGCCGCCATGGCTAAGACCGCCCCCGGCAGGTGCGGCTTGGCTTCGTGGCTGCCGATGATGACCAACGGCGTCATGGCGTAGAGCAACACGCCGGCCGTTGCCGCGCCCGCCGAGCCCGTCACGCGACGCACGAGCACGAACACGACCGCCGCCCCGACCGCCGCCCACGCCGTCGCGTAAAGCCGCAGGACGACGTACATCTTGGCAAATTCTTCGGGATGATCTAGGTAGAACGCGAGGTCGCCCCGCTCGATCAGGCCGAGCAGCGACGCTCCGCCGATGAGGGTCGCCGCGGGGTAGGTCCAGAGGCCGCCGTAGGTGTAGAACTGCGGGTCCGGCGAACGTCGCTGGGCCATCGACGCGATCGCCCGCAGCGTCAGCATCTCGTCCGGCTGCTCGCTGTAGAGGCGGTAACGCAGCACGATCGCCGCGCGCTGTGCGTCCGTCGCATTAAGCGTCGTGTCGCGGGTCGGATCCCGATCGACGTCCGCCGCGGCATCGGTCGCGAAGCCGCCGGCATGCTCGAGAATCTCCTCGCCCGTCCACGGCGTTCGGTCGCCGAAAAGGAAGGCGTCCGCCTCGCGTCCCGGCAGGCCCCACGTGAGGCCGGGCAGCAACGCGACGAACGTCAGCACGCCCGCCAGGACCGGCGGCAGCCATAGGCGAAGAAGTTGCGGGAGACGTGAAGGCACGCGACGAAGAGCGTACTTCGGCCGACGGCTACGCTCGCGGCCTGCCGCCGGAGACGACGATCCACGCCGCCGGCCTCGGCCTGCTCGCGGCCACCTCGGCGGCCGCGCTTTGGGCAATGGCGACCGTCCTCTACGGCCGCGCGGGCCGCGTCATTCCGCCGGTCCGGCTCAACGCGATCAAGGGCGTCTTCGTCTGCGGCCTGTTCACGCTGACGCTGCTGGTGCTCGGCACGGACTTCGTCGGCGACCTTCGGCAGACGCCGACGCGGGTGCTCGTGCTGCTCGCGCTTAGCGGCGTCGTCGGGATCAGCCTGGGCGACAGCTTCTACTTTGCCGGCGTCAACCGGCTGGGCGCCCGGCGGACGACGCTGCTGTCGCTGACCGCGACGCCGATGGTGGTGCTGGGCGACGTGGCGGTCCTGGGCGAACGCCTGCCGTGGCTGGCGTGGGTCGGCATCGCGGTCACGCTCGTTGGCGTCGTCTGGGTCGTGCTCGAGCGCACGCCAGCCGACGAAGCTGGTGATCGGCGACATGCGATGGCCGGCATCGGCTTTGGCTTGCTCGCGGCCATCGGGCAGGCCGGCGGTGCGTTGCTGAACAAGGCGGCGCTGGACGCGTCGTCGCTCGACCCGCTGACGACGGCCCTCTGGCGGCTCGGCACGGCGACGCTGGTCCTGCTCCCCTTCGCCTTCCGCGGCGGAGTTGGCAAGGCGACCGCAGCAACATGGGGCATCGTCGCCGCCGCGGCGTTGATCGGCACGTACGGCGGCATTTGGCTGCAACAGACCGCCTTCGACGCCGCGCCCGCCGGGCCAGTGCAGACGCTTCTGAGCACCACACCGATCTTCGTCCTGCCCCTGGCGGCGTGGGCGGGCGAACGGGTATCCCTGCGGGCGGTAATCGGCGCGGTCATGACCGTCCTCGGCGTCGGCGTCCTGGTCTACGCGGTCGGCGCGTGAATCGTTGGCGTCATCGTGCCCCAAGCGACCGGCAAGCTGTCACACGATCGTTCTGCATCAGACTTCTCAAACGCCCACGGCCTAAGGCCGTGGGCTTTGGATCGATGGCTTGTTGCGGGTCACGACCCGTCGTTGGTCGTGTGACTGCTTCCAGGCGAAGCATCAAGTTGCCCGACAACGGATCTACGTTCGCAGCTGCGCATCGAAGCGTTCTTGGGCGGCGGTGGCGAAGCGATCGACCTGTGCGTCGGCCTCTTCGCGTGGCACCGTGCCGTCCTCGCGGCGAAAGACGAGCGTGAGCGTGACGCTCTTGGTCCCGGCCTCGAGCGGCTTGCCGCGGTAGGTGCCGCCGTGCTCGATCGTGAGCAGGTCGGCGAGGTCGAGCGACGTCGCGAGGTTGCTTAAGTCGCCGTAGGAGACGGACTCCTTGACGACGAACGACACGTCGCGGCGGGCCGAGGGGAAGCGTGGCAGCGGGCGATTCGTGACGGTCGCCTCGTGGCCGGCGACGAGCGCTTCGGCGTCGAGTTCGACCACGACGGGCGTGTGCCGAAGCTCGAGCGCGGCGACGACATCGGCCGCGACGAGCCCGATCGTGCCGAGGGTCACGTCGCCCCAGATCACGCGGCCGCCGGCGGATTTGGCGACGCCGGGCACGTCGGCGAATTCGACCCGCACGGGCCGGTCGGCGTCGAGGCGATTCAGCAGCAGCTCCACGATGCCGCGGGCCTTCGCGTAGTCGTCGCCGGCGACGAGGCCGAGGCGGCGGTGTTCCTGTGGGCCCTGCTCGTTTCGCCAGAAGACCGAGCCGATTTCGAAGAACTTCTGCGTGCCGTTGCCGACGGCTTCGTTGCTGGCGACGGCTTCGAGCAGGCCCGGCAGGACGCTGGGCCGCAGGTGGCCGTCGGCGCGGCGGACGTCGCTGTCGACGCGACGCAGACTCGCCCCGGCCGGCAGGAAGTGCTGCTGCAGGCGGTCGCTGACGAAGCTGAACGTCACCGCCTCGAAGCAGCCGGCGGCGACAAGCGTCTCGCGGATCAGCCGCGTCGCCGCCAGTGTCGGATCCGGCGCGCGGACCTCGAGCGTGATGCGTTCGCGTGTCGGAA
>CAYQCT010000018.1:28709-31192 GCA_964416015.1 uncultured Tepidisphaerales bacterium | reverse complement strand
CAGCGAAAAGAGGATGCCCTTGGCCTTGGCTTCGTCCATCGCCTCGGCGAGGAAGGTGCGGAGCGACGCGACGCGCAGGCGAGACGCGTCGATGACTTCGCCGGCTTCGAGCTCGAGGTTGTCCTTCAGGACCGTCTCGCTGCCGTCGCTCGCAACGTGGACGATGTGTACGGTCGTCTCGGCAGGGCAGGTGTGCGACTGCTCGCCGCCGAAGAAGTCGTCGCCGGGCATCGAGGCGACGTTCGTCTTGGAGTCGCTCGACCACGCACCCATCGAGTGCGGATGCGCCTTGGCAAAGGCTTTGACGGGTGCCGCGACGCGGCGGTCGCTGTTGCCCTCGCGTAGAACGGGATTGACCGCGCTGCCGAGCACGCCGGCGTAGCGGTCGCGAACCTCGCGTTCTTCATCGGTCGCCGGCTCGGCCGGGAAGTCCGGCAGGTCATACCCCTTCGCCTGCAGCTCTTCGATCGCGGCGACGAGCTGCGGGATTGACGCTGAGATGTTCGGCAATTTGACGATGTTCGCCTGCGGCGTCTTAGCCATCTCGCCCAGCTCGGCCAATGCGTCCTCGACCTTCTGCTCCGCCGGCAATCGATTCGCAAACGCGGCCAAAATTCGGCCGGCGACGCTGATGTCCTTCAGCTCGACCTCCACGCCCGCCGCCTTCGTAAACCGCCGCAGGATCGGCAGCAGCGAGTAGGTCGCCAGGGCGGGGGCTTCGTCGGTCTTGGTGTAGATGATGCTCGGCATGGGTACAGCGATGGTGCGCGGCGAGGTGGTGGTAGCGTCCGCACAAGCTACGAACGTCGCCCGCCGCGTCAACCATCGCCGCCCGCCTTACTTGTAGTACAGGTCCAAATTCGCCTTGCGGTCCTTGTCCATCTTCATCGCCACGTCCTTCGCGTAGAACCGCTCCCGCAGGTCGCCCGCCGGGTCGTGGCGGGCCGCGACGTACGTCAGATAGAAGCTGCGGCGGTACTTGTCGCTCGTGTTCTTGTCGCTGCAATGCGGCGTCAGGGCGTGGAAGATCACCAGGTCGCCCGGTGCCGTCTCGACATACGTCGCCTCGCCGCGATCGATCGGCGTCGCCTCCTCGTCCGTCATGTTGCGGATCGCGCCCTTCTCGCTGAGCAGCCGGTCATGGAAGCCGCGGAAGACCTGCAAACAGCCGTTGCTCTTGTCGGCAGTATCGATGCTGATGCTCACGCTGAGCATGTCGCTCACCGGGAAGTCGAACATCTGCCACCACGAGCCGTCCTGGTGCATGTCGTAGCCCTGCACGCCAGGCGCCTTGAAGATCAGTTTGTCCTTGAAGACGACCGCCGGCTCGCCCATGCAGGCGGCGACGGCGGACGTGATGCGGTCGTCCGTCGCCAGGTCCTTGAACAGCGGCGATTGGTCGATGACCGGGTCGAACCGTTCCGGCACGCCGACCTGCGGGTCGGTGCCTTTGCGGAAGGGCGTGCGGTGGTTGTTCTGGTCGACAAGGTCGAGCGAGAGCATGCGATAGGCCTCGCGGCTCATCTGGCGGGCTTCATCAGGCTTGATGACGCCGCGGAGGATGACGAAGCCGTCCCGCTTGTAGTCGGCGGAGAGTTGGTCGAGATCAGACGGAGCAGGAGCGGTTGCGGTCATGGCAAGATGAGGTCAGGAGAACAGACGCGGCGTGTAATACGCCGTGGCATAAGGAAGATCAGGAGTCGCCCAGCGTGCTTCGACGCGGGCCAGCAGGGCGTCGGCGACTTCCGCGGCAGGGCGGCCGACGCAGCTGCCTTGGGAGGAAGGCACCAGCTCCGGCACGCCGACGTGCACGACGCGTTCCGCCGGCAGGTCGAGCGGTTCCTCGCCCCAGCAGACGACGCCGTCCACCCCCTCGGGTACTTCGCCCGTCGGCTCGGGCCAATCACGATGCGCAGGCAGCGAACGCAGCCACGCCCACGTCCGCCGGGCCGCGACGGCGTTCGGCGTCGCACCGTCGGGCAGAAGCAGGCCCAGCCGCGTGCAGCCGCGACGGATCAGTTCGTCGGCAGCGAGACGGACGCAGGCGTGCCAGTCGGTGCAGTGGCTATCGACGTCGAGCCCTTCGGCGGGCAAGCCTTCGAGTAGCACCGTCGCGCTCCGCGCTCGCAAGGCTGCGAGCAGCCGGATCGGGATGGTGCCGCCCTGGGGAAGCAGGACGTATGCGTCGGCCGGGGCAAGCCCGGCCGCGGTGTCGGCAGCGTGGTCGAGGTTCGCATAGTGCAGAGTGATCGGGTTGTGCCCGCGTCGCGCCAGCTCGTCGTACAGCCGGCCGGCGATCGCGCCGCGGCGTGCGCCGGGCTGCTCGTGGGCGAGCGTCATGACCGACCGCACCGCCGGATCGACCGCGGGCGAGTTCGGGTCGGGCTTGACGACGAACGTGCCTCGGCCGACCTCGGCGCGAGCGGGTGGAGGGCGTTCCGCCGCGTCGTCGTCCCCCTCCTGCGGCCGGCGCTCGTCGGCGC
>CAYQCT010000018.1:27739-28699 GCA_964416015.1 uncultured Tepidisphaerales bacterium | reverse complement strand
ACGAACGTGCCTCTGCCGACCTCGGCGCGGATGCGGGCGGCGAATCGGAGGCGTTGCAGGGCGTTCTGCAACGCCACCTGCCCGACGCCGCACTGCTTCATGAGCGCACGCACCGTCGGCAGGCGAGCCCCGTCGGGCAGAGTCTCGACGAGCGACTCCAGCTGCTCGGCAAGTTCGTCAGGCACGGCGGCGGGCACGCTCGGACGCTACCACCTTCCAATACTCCCGTCAAATCATATTGCGATTGACACTACCCTCGCCTCCTCCGGTGGCTGCACGCGGGTTGATTGTGCCGTATACTCTCGTTGTGCCCCGTCTGCGGACGAGTCTCGTGCTGCTCCTGACGCTCGTCCCCGTTCTCTGGGGCGGCGGCGTCTTCCGCGTGGTCTGCCAGGACCTGTGCACCGTGAGCGTCACGCAGCCAACAAGCTGCTGTGCATCCGAGGAAGCGCCGCCGCAGTCGGACTGCGACTCGTCGTGCGAGATGTTCGCCGCGGTGCAGTCGCTGGCCGAGGTCCTGCCGCCGGTCGGCGGTGACGCGGATGCCGCGGGCACGCCGGCCCTTGCGGCGGTCGTGGCGTGGGCGGTTCCGAATGCCGCGACTTCCCTCGTCCCGTCGGCGGATCCTGATCCGCCGGGCCCGAGTCTGCTGCGGATGTCCTGTCGGTTGAATTGCTGAGAGAACCGTGCCGCCGCGCCATTTGCGGCTCGTACCTCGTTCTTCTCATCAATCTACTTCAACCTTCAAGGACTCCATGTCTTACATCTTTACTCTCGTGTTTCTCATGACCGGCGTCAGTGTCTCGACGCCCGTCTCCACCGACGCTGCCGCGTGTTGCGCGTGCGCCTGCTGTGCGGTCGACTGCAGCGCTTGCTGCGGCGACGACTGCGCCTCGTGCTGTGACGGAGGCGAATGCACGTCCGACTGCTGCGGCGACACCGGCTGCAGCGACTGCTAAG
>CAYQCT010000018.1:24129-27729 GCA_964416015.1 uncultured Tepidisphaerales bacterium | reverse complement strand
ACAACCCGCGGTTTCCGCCGGCCCGTCGCACCCGCGGCGGGCCGGTTTCGTTGGCTCACCCGGCCTGCTGGCGGAAGCCGTTGGGGCTGGTGCCGTGCTCGGCTTGAAACAGGCGGATCAGCGTGTTGACGCTGCCGAAGCCGCAGCGGAAGGAAATTTCCTTGATCGACAGCGTGCTGCCGCGAAGCAAGTCCTGGGCGGCCCGCAGGCGGATCTGGCGGAGCCGCTCGGCCGGGCCGATCTGCAGTTCCTGGCGGTAGAGACGGTTGAGCTGGCTCCGCGAGAGGTTGACGTGTTTGGCGACTTCGTCGAGGTCGATCTCGCGACTGAAGTTGGCGCGGAGCAGGTGCTCGCAGAACTGCACGCGGCGGTCGGTGTTGGTCGCCTCGGCCTGTGCCTGCCGGGCTTCCTCGTCCCGCGTCGGCACCGCCGCCAGCAGCCGCCAGAGTTCGGCCAGCACTTTCGGGCCCTGCCTTGCGTCGCTGCCGAGGATGGTGTGCCGCAGACGCTCGACGAGGTCGCGCAGCAACGTCGGATCGACCGGCCGGGCCGGGCCGATGAGCCGTTCGACTTCCTGCTCCAGCGGCCCCTGATCCCGGGTCGGCCGCAGGTCCAGCAGCAACGCCCGCTGGAACGGCGGCAACGGCTCCGGCAGGTGCCGCACGTCCGCCGGGATCGCCAGCACGTGCCCCGGCGGCAAGGGCTCGACCCGCTCGCCGATCCGCATCAGCATGCCCCCTTCGAGCGCGGCAAGGAACTGGTGCTGGTGGTGCGAATGGTTCGACTTGTGCCCTTCGAACGTGAGCTCGAACTCCGACAAGTACCCCACGCCCAGCCGCTCGGCGGCGAAGGTGTAGCGGTGATGTCGCGGGTTGCTGGTGAACACGACGACGCGGCAGGCGGAACGTGCATCAGCATTGCGCAGCCGGCAAGCAGATGCCCCGCATGCGCCGCGATTGTGAGCAATGCGTGCGAACGGCGACATTCCGCCGCAGCCGACGGTTTACGTTCCTACTCGGCCGCATCCGGCGGTCACTTCCCAACGGACCCGAGAGGAACATGCCCATGCAGACCATCACGAACCTTGCCACGCTGTCATTCGCCGCGACAGCCGCCGTCGCCACCGCGGCCCCGATCACGGGCATCACGACCGACCCGGCGAATCCGACGACGAACGGCGACGGCGACATCACGCAGAACGCAGATCTAGTCACGATTACTGCCGGCGGCGTCACATACGATTCGCTCGTCGCGCCCGAAGTTGATGACTACACCAATGTCACGGAGTTCGGCGCGGAGCCCTTCGTGGGAAATCCGACGTCCGTGCAAGTCCTCGACGACCTGCGCGTCACGAATATCGCAGCTGGGACGGGACCCTTCGAGGGCGAATTTGATTTTTCTTCAGTCGATCCGCTAGCGAGCGACCTCGCGTTCTTCCTGTTCGAAGTGGCCGGCAACGACAGCTTTGCCATTACGCCAGTTAACGAGAATGACACCGCTATCGCCGACACTCGCATTCTAAGTGACTTTGGCAACTCGCTGCTTCGTATCGAGTTGCCTTACGAGAACAATTCCAATGACGATCGCGCGTCCAGCGACTTCGACATCGCCGGCCTGTCATTCACTCTCGACGATTTCGTCTTCACCGGCAACCGCGCCGACTTTGACGGCTTCAGTCTGACGACGACGAACGGCGATCTCGCCGCCTTCGTCGCCGGCACCGTCGTTCCCGAGCCGACCAGCGCCCTGGCCATCGCCGCCGGTGGCTTGCTCCTCGCCGCTCGGCGGCGTCGGGCCTGAGCAACCCGCTTTTCCTCCGGCAACGGCGGCAGGTCTGCGGACCTGCCGCCGTTCTGCGTTGTCTCTCAAACTCGCCCGTACGCTTCGCCGTGACGCTCGCCCCACCTCCGCGGCCGCCGACGCGGTTGGCGTGCATGCAGCTCCTGGGCGGCAACGGGGCCGTCGACGACGCCTTCGCCATGCCCGGCCTCGACGTCTGGGTCTTCAGCCGGCCCTTCGAAGACGCCGCCGCCGGGGGCGATGTGCACTTCGTCTCGACCTGCGCCACAGGCCGGATCGCGCGCGTGCTCGTCGCCGACGTCAGCGGGCACGGTGAGGCCGTCGAGTCGCTCGCCGGCGACCTGCGCGGCCTGATGACGCGGTACGTGAACTTCGTCGACCAGCGCAAGCTCTTCGGCGCGCTCAACCGCAAGTTCGCCGAGATCGTCCAGGGCGGCTTGTTCGCGACGGCTGTCGTGACGACGTACTTCGCCCCGACGCAGACGCTGTCGGTCTCCAACGCCGGCCACCCGCCGCCGTTGGTCTGGCGGCGGGGCGAGGGCTGGTCGTTCCTGAACGACACACGAAGCAAGAGCAAGCCGCAGCAGCCGGCGAACGTGCCGCTGGGCGTCATCGACGCGGTCCGCTACGACCAGTTCGACGTGCCGCTCGCGACGGGTGATCTGGTGCTCTGCTACACCGACTCGCTCAGCGAAAGCCGCGGCACCGACGGCGAATTGCTTAGCATGGACGGCCTGCTCGAGGTCGCCAACGACATCGACGGCGAATCCGCGGCCGACGTCATCCCGGCGTTCGTGACA
Source organism: uncultured Tepidisphaerales bacterium (assembly GCA_964416015.1). Lineage (GTDB taxonomy): Bacteria > Planctomycetota > Phycisphaerae > Tepidisphaerales > Tepidisphaeraceae > JBCDKH01. Next base: position 25,129 of record CAYQCT010000018.1, on the reverse strand, counting down.
AAGCTCCGCGAGCTCAACGCGAAGAACCTCGACGGCGACGACGTGACGCTGCTCCTGTTCCGCCCCGACGGCGGCCGACAGTCGGTGCCGTTCCTCGATCGCCTCGCAGCGCCCGGCCGGGTGTTTCGCGGGCTGGTCGGGTCGCTGCGAAGCGGCTGGCGGTCGGCACCGTGGCCGGAGGTCTCGCTGAAGAACCTGGGCGGGGCGATGTTCGACGGCTTCAACCGCCGCGGGTGAGGCGGACGACTTCGTCGTAGCCCAGCTTCTGCGCCTCGCGCGGCGTGAGGTGCGGGTTGCGAGCGACGCGTTCGTCGAGCGAGACGCCGCCGTGGTCGACGCCGTCGCGGCCGACGGTCCAGGCGATGCCGCGGGCCGCGTCGTACTGCACCGCCGCCTCGGCCGTCATCACGTCCGCCGGCACCTCGGGCAGGTAGTCGGGCACGAGCGCCTCCAAGTTCGGCGGCAGGGCGTCGTCGTGGTCGTGCCGGTACAACGCCACGGCCAACGCGACGGCGGCTCGATGGCGGGCGTTGCGGGCGAGGTAGTGCGACTCGAGCGCCTTGTCGAGTGACGGCAGCAGGACGGCAGCCATGTTGTAGCCGAAGGCGACATTCTCGACCTCCTCGATGATTTGCCGATGCGGCACGAGCACCGTCTCCGCCTCCGGCCATGTGCTCGCTTCGGCCGCTGCGTGCAGCGGCAGCATTGCTTCCGCCATCTGAATCGCCGTCCGCTGCGCCGTGCCGAGCAGCAGGATTCGCTGGGCGAGGTTCGCCATGATCCGCCTCTGGCCGCCCAGATCGACCAGCGTGCCGTCGAACATCCACTCGGCGCGGCCGGCGAGGAACTCGTCGACGGCGTGCTGCTGGAAGAGAATCTCGCCCTCGATCGCCGCCTGCCAATCCCGCTCGAGCGGGTCGTGGTCGAGAAGGAACGTGAGCAGCGCCCGCGCTTCCTCCACGGCCGCATCGTCGTCCACCGACAGGTGCGGCCCGGACTC
>CAYQCT010000018.1:22602-24010 GCA_964416015.1 uncultured Tepidisphaerales bacterium | reverse complement strand
CGGAAGCTCGTCAGAGCGGCCGCGTCGTTCCCGCGGTGCACGTCGAGCATCGCCTGCCATCGCATCAGCTGCGCGAGGTTGCGGGCTTCGCCGAGGTGCGGCAGGACGATCTCGATCAGCGACTCGACGTCGGGATCGTCCCACCGCACGCCGAAGTCCGCACGCACCGCCTCGACCGCCGGCCGGATGTGCGGGTCGGCATCGGCCGTTTTAGCCAGGTACGGCTCGAACGGCGCGAGCACGCGTGCGACGCGATCCCACGTGTAGTCCGTGCCGGGCTTCGTTAGCGTCGGCAACTGGTCTTCGTCAGCGCCCGTGAGCTCGACCCATGCCGCCCACGCCTCGGCTCCAACGTCCGCCTCGGCCACGATGGCCGCTTGGTACGACGGGGCGGCGTTGACGTCGGCCGGGACGTTGTTGAACTTCGCGTCGAACGCCGCCGGCGTCAAAGGAATGCCGCGGTCGGCCAGGTCGTCCCGCGCCGCCTGCAGCTCGGCTTCGTGGGCCTGCAACACCTCCCGCGGCGTCGGCTCGGCGTGCACCGCGGCCGGCGCGGCGGCGAGAATGGCGGCGATGGCGAGGTGACGCATGCACACCATCATCGCGGCGGCGTCCGAAGGTTGCATCGGCGGAAGATGTCATAATCTGCCGGCATGTCAGCCACAATGCCGGATGGACTTGCCGCCCGCTTCGCCGTGCCGGGTCTGCACTTCGACCGCGGCGCGGGCGGCTTGACCGTCTGCCGCGTTCGTACGGATGCGGCCGAGGCCGACGTCTATCTGCACGGCGGGCACGTCACGCACTACCAGCCGGCCGGACAACCGCCGGTGTTGTTCCTCAGCGAACAGGCGGTCTTTGCCGACGACAAGCCGATCCGCGGTGGCATTCCGATCTGCTTCCCGTGGTTCAGCGGCAATGGGCCGCGAGAGGATTCACCAGCGCACGGGTTCGCGCGGACGATGCCGTGGGAACTCGTCGACGCAAAAGCGGACGGTGAGGACGTCGTGCTGAGCCTGCGGCTGACGGCGAACGAGGCGACGCGGGAGCTTTGGCCGCACGACTTCGTCTTCGACTACAAGATCCGCGTCGGGCGGACGCTGACGATCGAAGCGACCGTTACAAGCACCGGCGCGGCCTTCGACTACGAGCTCGCGTTGCACACGTACTTCCACGTGAGCGACGTCCGCCGCATCACGCTCGCCGGCTTCGACGGCAGCCGGTACATCGACCAGCTCGACGCCAACGAAGTCAAGACCCAACGCGGCGAACCCAGCATCGACGGCGAAGTCGACCGCATCTACCAAGGCCACACGAGCGACGTGACGATCCACGACGGCGACCGCCGGATCGTCATCAGCAAGACCGGCGGCAACAGCACCGTGCTCTGGAACCCACACGTCGCCAAAGC
>CAYQCT010000018.1:19592-22592 GCA_964416015.1 uncultured Tepidisphaerales bacterium | reverse complement strand
TCGGCGACGACGAATGGTCAACCATGCTCTGCGTCGAATCCGCAGCGATCGGCGAAAACAGGATCACGCTCGCGCCCGGCGAGTCCCACACGTTGCACCTGACGATCGACGGTGGCTTGCCTGCCTCAGACTCATAGAGTGCCCGCCTATGAGCATTCTGGTCGACAGCAACACAAAGGTCCTCTGCCAAGGCATTACCGGCTCCGCGGGCGCGTTCCACACCAAAGGCTGCCTCGAGTACGGCACCAAGATGGTCGGCGGCGTCACGCCGGGCAAGGGCGGCACGAAGGACGCCAACGACCTGCCGATCTTCAATACCGTCCAGGACGCCGTCGACGCGACCGAGGCCGACGCGACGATGATCTTCGTCCCGCCGCCCTTCGCCGCCGATGCGATCATGGAAGCCGCCGACGCGGGTGTGAAGCTGATCGTCGCCATCACCGAGGGCATTCCGGTGCTCGACATGGTCAAGGCCAAGGAGTTCATCGCGGACAAGGTCTGCCGCCTCGTCGGCCCGAACTGCCCCGGCGTCATCACGCCGGGCGAGTACGGTGGGGGGTGCAAGATCGGCATCATGCCCGGCTACATCCACAAACCGGCGAAGGAGGCCGAAAGCGGCAAGAAGGTCGGCATCATCAGTCGAAGCGGCACGCTCACGTACGAAGCCGTCTGGCAGTGCGGCAACAAAGGCATTGGCCAAACCACCGCCGTCGGCATCGGCGGCGACCCGGTGAAGGGCCTCAACTACATCGAGCTTTTGCAGATGTTCCAGGACGACGCCGAGACGGACGGCGTCATCCTCATCGGCGAGATCGGCGGCACCGATGAAGAGCAGGCGGCGACTTGGGCGAAGTCGAACATGACCAAGCCGCTCGCCGCCTTCATCGCCGGCCGCACGGCTCCTCCCGGCAAACGCATGGGTCACGCCGGCGCCATCATCTCCGGCGGCGAAGGCGACGCCGAATCGAAGATCGCGGCGTTGAAAGCCGGCGGTTTCGAAGTCGCCGAGTCGCCCGCCACCATGGGCGACGCGATGGCGAAGGCGCTGGGGCTGTAGTTCCTCCTCGGGGGGCCACGGCAACCTGCAGTGCTCGGCCTTCGGCCCTGCAACATCACCAAACTTCACGTGAGAGCAGGCCGCGACCCTCTCCAGGTCGGGGTAAGCACGTCTGTTCCGACCGGTGATCCGCACCCGCAGTCGGTTCCTCGGCACCAGACTACTTCGTCGATCGAGCAACTGCGGGGGCGAGCCGACCCGCGGCTTGCCCCCGGAACCGGGGGTGGCTAGACTCCAGTCCCCCACCCCCCGGCCGGGATGACGCCTTGTGCGTCGTCCCGGTCTTTTCTTGCACTCACGACTGCCGTGTTGGTCGCGCGCAGCGTCGTCACATGTTCCCGAGTCGTGCGGTCGGCCCCAGATCGCGGAACGAGATCCGCCCGTCCTCGCCGTTCGTCGTGCGGGCGCGAATGACGACGTGATTCTTGCTCTCGAGCAGAAACTTCTTATCGAACTCGAAGCGGTAGAGGCCCACAAGGAGCTCGACGGGAGCAGTCGATTTCAGCTCGTAGGTACGTCCGGCGATGACGCGGCTGATTCCGATCCACTGGCCCGCGGGCAGCAGCTCGTGGACCTCCGGAGCGAGCTGCAGGGCCGGTGCTTCGGCGACTTCCAGTTGCGCCGGCTCCGCCATCGTGTCCCCGGCACGGCCGACGCCTCCGAAGATCATCAGGCCGAGCAGCACGATCGAGGCGCCGACGCCTCCGATCGCGGCGGAGCGTGACGGCGTCAGCGTGTTGCTTGCGATCTGGCGAAGGCGACCTACTTGTAGCTCGTCGGCAACGAGAGTGCCGACGCGGAGGATGGCCCTTCCATCAAGAGCTTCCTCCGCAGCCTCTAGGCCCTCCGCCGGCAACGTGACGTAGAGCGCGAGCAGGGCGCTGCGGCTTCGCACTCCGAATTTTTCGTACAGCTTCTTGACATAGTCGTGCACGGTGTGCGGCGACAGGCCGAGGTGGCGGGCGACCTGCTGTTCGCTGTCTCCTTGCAGCAGGCGGGCCAGCACCTGCTTCTCTCGATCACCAAGTGTGGCGACAACTTCTCGCGGCTGCATCGACGCGTCGTATCAGATGCGCAAGACGCTGGCAACGCGGCGGCGCTCGTTTCATCGCCACCCGACGGGGAACTTGATTTTGAGCATCGTCCTTCGGAACTCCGAATCGTGCAAGCCGTCGGACTGGATCGGACCCTTTCGCAGGCCAACCACGCCGCCGTCGGCACGGGCGACGTTGCACCGCGCTCCGTACCGGAAGCGTGCCGGCATCCATCCGCCGACGAACGTAACCGTCGTCAAGGGCCGCTCGAAGTCGCGGTCGCTCAAGACGTCACCGGCACTTCCGTCGACGGCGTGGATGCGGATGGACGCGTCGGCCGCCAGGAGCGGATGGCCGGCGACGGGATCGGCCTCGTTCCGGTTCCGGTACCGGGCGTTCCAGTTGTTCCGATTGCTGTAGAGCCCGTAGGCCAAGCCGTCATCTACACCAGAAAAGCCGGCCGCCTCCGGCACTCGCGTAGCAGCAGCATCTGGTTCCGGTGCGTAGGACGCAGTCGACCAGAACAAGGCGTTGTCCGGGTAGAGCCGCGTGAGCTTTGCCGGCCGCTTCTCCGAACCGGCGTGATTCGTGTTGCGCAGCTCGAACAGGAACGGGGCCGGCATCGCGATGGGGTTCGCGGCGTACGCCGGCGTGCTGCTGGGGGGTCGCCCCGGCGCTTGGAAGATCGGGTGGAACGCCGCAGTCTCTTGGCCCTGCCACTGCGTCAAGTAATCGGCCCACGTCGTGCTCTTGCCAGACGCGAACTCCAGGAGCCTGTCCGTCATCTGCCCGTCAGCATCGACGGCAACAAGGCCGTAGGGCAGCGAGCTGTTGTTGTCGGCGGCATAACCAGCGGCGGAGATGAAGATCTGCCGCAGGTTCGACGCATCGGCCACGCCACGAGCCGAG
>CAYQCT010000018.1:19370-19582 GCA_964416015.1 uncultured Tepidisphaerales bacterium | reverse complement strand
CTACCCGCGCAACCGTCGGCAGCAGCAGCCCGATCAGCAGGGCGATGATGCCGAGGATGACGAGCAGCTCGACGAGCGTGAAGCCCGCCGATCGGGATGTTCTTCGCGGCAGGTCCAACTTGTCACCGTAGTTGGCGTCGGCGGAGCAGCAGCCCGCCCACCGCACAAGTGATTACGCCGATCGTCGGCTCGGGAATCCGGCCGAAGACGAC
>CAYQCT010000018.1:12487-19360 GCA_964416015.1 uncultured Tepidisphaerales bacterium | reverse complement strand
CCGCCGGTAACGGTTCCGTCGTAGCGGCCAAAATCGATGGACGTCACGCCTGCCTGGACAAAGACGTACTGGCGGTCGGCCTCGAGCGTGAGCTGAATACTGGTCGACGCGAAGGTGGCACCGCCGACCCCCTCGTACCCGAGCAGCCCGGCCTCCGGCATCTGTGGGTCGAACGCGTTGGCATAGATCAAAGCCGCCCCGTCCCAGATGTCATTGCTTGACGGTAACAACGTCTCGGTGACGAAGCCGATCTCGGCCGCGGCCCGCGTGTAGAACAACTGCGACTCGTACCCGACGTCTCTATTGCTCGGGCCAAGATCAAAGCCGGCGACGAACGGCCGGTCGAACTTCGGGCCGAAGAAGTCGACCTCGCCGGAGAACGCAACGGGTCCGCCCGCCGCGGGCACGGCAGGCGAAAGAGCGAACAACAGCAGAGCGGATCTAATGGAGCACACGGCGACCTTTCCAAAGCGACAAACCTCTTTCGGGAGTCCACAGCCCGATCTCTCCCCCCGCCGCCCCGGCGTTGAGTGCCGGCGGAATGATACCTTCTTGCCACTCCGTAACTCAAGTGACAGAAAATCAGTTGTAATTGACAGACCGCCGAAGTCGCATGCAGCGAAAGGACAATCCTGCGAGGCGAAGGAGAACGCAAAGAGCGCAGGCCGAGGCGAGTCAGGAAGACCCGGGCGTGGCCGCTGGAGACACGGCCGCTTCTGCACGTTTCGCCGCTCGACGAATCCAGCCGCCGCCGAGGACGTTGTCGTGGTCGTAGAGCACGACCGCCTGCCCCGGCGCGACGGCGGGTTGGGGGTCGTCGAACGCCACCTGGACCGTCTCGCCGTCCGTCGACAAGCGGGCCGGCACGGGCTCGGCGTTGTAGCGGACCTTGGCCGTGCAGGGCAGGCCGTTCGCCACCTCGGCCTCGGGCGTCAGCAGGTTGATCTGATCGGCGACAAGGCCGGTCGACAGCAGCTCGTCGCGGCTACCGACGACGACGCGGTTGTGTTCCGGCTCGACGCCGACGACGTAGGTCGGACGGCCGGTCGCGATCCGCAGGCCGCGGCGTTGGCCGATGGTGTAGTGCTGAAAACCCCGGTGCTCGCCCAACGTTTTGCCGTTCGTGTCGACAACTTCGCCGGCCGCGATGCCCCGGCCGCGGCGGGCGACGAGGCCGGCATAGTCGCCGTCGGGAACGAAGCAGATCTCCTGCGAATCGGGCTTGTTGAACACCGGCAGATCGTGCTTCGCTGCCAGCTCGCGGATCGCCGGCTTCGTATATCCGCCGACCGGCAGGAGCATTCGGTCGAGATGATCGACGCCGGCACCAAACAATACGTAACTCTGGTCCTTCGCGTGATCGACACCCCGCAACAGTCGCGGCCCGGCGGCGGTGTGCTCAATTCTCGCGTAGTGCCCGCTCGCGACAAACGTCGCCCCGATGGCCGTTGCATACTCGTCGAGCTTGCCGAACTTCAGCCAATCGTTGCAGCGCACGCAGGGGTTCGGCGTTCGGCCGGCGTCATATTCGCTGACGAAATAGTCAATGACGCGGGAGAAGTCGCGTTCGAAGTTGAGAACATAGAGCGGAATACCGAGGCGATCGGCGACGCGGCGGGCGTCGCCGGCGTCGTCCACGCTGCAGCAGCCTTGCTTGTGCTTCTTCGTGCCGCAGGACTCGGCCGGGGCTTCGACGCCGTTCGGGTTGCCGAGCCGCATGAAGCAGCCGATGACGTCGTAACCCTGTTCGAGCAGCAAAGCCGCGGCGACGGACGAGTCGACGCCGCCGCTCATGGCACAGACGACCTTGGGCTTCTGCGTCGGCACGCGACACGATACGAGTCAATGCACCTGCACGTCCGGGCACCAGTACACGTCCTGTCCGCCCATCGGCAAACGCTCGACCCGCGCGCCCTTGTCGGCGGCGGTTTCGCGTCGGTAGACGTAGAACTGATCTTCGCGATTCTTCATCGCCCGGCCGGCGGCTTTGCGAGTGATCATTTCGCCGCGGTCGACGCACTGTTGCATCAGTTGCTTCGTATGACGGACGAGGCTTGTCGCGTGGGCCTTGCTTAGATCGCGGCCGGGCGTGCGGGGGTTGATCTTGGCGAGGTACAACGCTTCGCTTCGAAAGACGTTGCCGGGGCCGGCGAGCTGGTTCTGGTCGACGATCCAGACGCCGGCGGCGCGGCCGGTGCTGCGAAGGCGGGCGGCGGCTTCGTCGATGTCGAAGTCCGGCGCGAGCACGTCGGGGCCGAGGCCGTCGCGTACTTCCTGAGCCGCGGCGTCGTCGACGAGGTCGCAGACCGCCGGCCCGATGACGTCGACGGCGCCGGCGGAGGTCTTGACGCGCAGCCGGATCTGGCCGACGGGATCGGGCACGTCGCGGCCGAGGTGTTCGCGCATCATGCCGCGCATGCCCATGTGCAGGTGGACCTGCCGGCCGCCCGTAAAGCTGTAGAACAGGTGCTTCCCGTGCGGGATGACGGCCTTGACCTTCTTGCCGTCGAGCGTCGCGGCTTCGTCGGCGAAGCGGCCTTGCGGGCTGGTGACGGAAGCCTTGCGGCCGGCCAGAATGTTGCCGTGCCGGCGGGCCCAGCCGTGGATCGAGTCGCCTTCGGGCATGGCGGGCAGTATTGGCGAGGCGACGCGACGACGGAGCACGATCGTTCGGGCGAGCGCTTCAACGAAGAAGGTCCTGCCATTGCGGCGAGACGTAGACGGTGCGGTTGGCAAGGTCGAACGTCTCGATCGGCCCGCCGGTCATGAGGCAGGTCGGCTGTTTATAGACATAGAACTGCTCGCGGCGTTTTAGCTTTGAGAAGGTCTTGCCGTATTGCTTCTTCGCGAAGTCGCGATCGACGGTGATGATCTTGCCGTAGCGGACGCCGATCTTCATCAGATCAACGGTGTCTCGCCATAGTTCGTCGAAGGTCTCCCGTGGCAGGGATCGGCCCGGCGATCGCGGATGCACACGCCGGCGGAACAACAGTTCGCTGCGATAGATGTTGCCGATCCCGCTGACGACAGCCTGGTTCATCAGAAGCGTGCCGAGCGGGGCGGGCGACTTGCGGATGCGTCGCCATACCGCCTCGGCGTCGGCCTTGGGATGCAGCGGGTCCGGGCCGATTCGGGCCTTGATGGCGTGGACCGCTTCGTCGTCGAGAAGCTCCGCAGTACGTGCGGCGTGCAGGTCGAGGACGTGGTCGCCCGAGTCGAACCGCAGCCGGACGGCACCACGTGGTTCGGGCGCATCTCCCTTGTAGTGGCGAAAGTTGCCGAGCAGGGCGAGGTGGACGTGGACGATGTGTGGTTCGTCGCCGACGAAGTGGTAGAAAAGGTGCTTGCCGACCGGCTCGATGCGACGCAACTCGCGGCCGTTAAGCCGGCTTGCAACCTCTTGACACCGGCCGTCGGGAGCGGTGAGCTGGATGCGTTTGCCGACGAGCCACGGCTTCTGGTCGCGGGCGGCCCGGTGGATGCTGTGACCTTCCGGCACGGCAGACGGTAGCCGCGGCCGGTCGCTTGACATGCTGCGGCCGCTTGGGCAGACTGCGGCGGCGTGAACGTTTTCCCCGTGGAGGAGCGGGGCGTTCACCGACGGACGAGGCCGGGCCGCAGCTTGCGGACCGAGTGACAGCAGACGCCGTAGTCCGCCGCCGACCCCGCGGCGGTCGTTGCGTCGTGCATCACCGCCTGGCCTGCCGGGGGAGAGACGTCCGCTTCCTTGGTTCCGTCTGGAATCCGCATGAAGAAGTCACTCTGCCCTACGTGGGCCACGCTCGACCACCTCGAGTCCCGTCGTCTGCTGGCGACCCTCACCGTCAACGACGTCGCCGGCCTTGTGAACGCCGTCGACAACGGTGCAGCCGGCGATGTCGTCCGTGTTGAGCCCGGCACGTACGTACTCGCTAACCCGCTGAAGCCGAAGGCGAACATGACAATCGAAGGCACCGCCGCCGGCGTTGTGTTCGAACCCGCCGCCGGTCGCGCGGGTGATCTGACGGTCACTCCCGACAGCGAAACCAACCTCAACACGACCGACACCGACGCCTACCTAATCGACCTGGGCACCAACAACGGCTCCGGCAGCCACATCAACGGCGTCGACGGCGTGACGATCGACAACCTCACGCTCGACGGCGACGGCCGACTCTACGGCGGCGTCATTGGTGTCAATGCGGACAACCTGACCGTCACCAATTCGACGCTGCAGGACTTCACCTGGGCCGGCATCCGCAGTCGCAGCGGCGACGGGCACGTCTACAGCGGCAACGACTTCATCGACGCCTCCGGCCGCGTCAACGGCCGCACCGGTGGCATGGTCTGGGGCACGTACCTCAAGACGAGCGTCATCGAAGACAACACCTTCACCCGCACGCCCGGCTCCAGCGATGCCTACGGCATCAAGGGCCGCGAGTTCCGCTCGACGGCCATCCGCTACAACACGATGGACGTCGGCCGGGCCTTCAGCGTCGAGTTGCCGTTCGAGAACGACAACTATGTCGACATTCACAACAACTATCTCAGCGGACCGATCTCGATCCCCAAGACCGGTGGCGGCGGGCCGGTGCCCAGCGGCGGATATACGTTCCGGATCTACGAAAACTACTTCCGCAATTCCTACAGCATCGAAGGCACACGCAACGGCGTGGAGGTCTATCGCAACCTCTTCGACTTCGAGACCGGCGTCGACGGCGGGAACCTCGTCAGCCAGTTCGGCGGCAGCGTGACGATCGCCAGCGGGCCGTTCACGATGCACAACAACCTGATCAAGAACCCGGGCCGCGGGATCTTCTGGTCCGATCCGCCCCAGAACAATTTGACGTTCCGCAACAACGAGGTCATCGGCAACACGACCGTCACGCCACGCACCGAAGGCTTGTTCGGCATCAAGACCAGCAACAGCAGCGGCGCGACCGACTGGTCGACCATCGAGATTACCGACAACGTCATCACGCTTAACGGCCAGACGCGCAACCTCATGCGGTCGACGGCCAGCCGGGCCTCGGTCATCGAGAACAACACGCTCATCAACGTTGGCGACACGGGCGGATACGCGAACCCTGACACGGGCGCACCGCGCGGTCTGGAGGCGCCGCTGCTCTTCGACGTCGGCGACTCCGGCGAGTACACCGTCGACGGCTGGAACCTCATCGACAACGGGGCGACGCCCACGCTGACCGTCGACCTCGACGGCACGGCGACAGACGTTTCCGGCTTTGCGGCCTATGGCAGCCAGGATGGTGCCGGCGGCGATTCGACTGCCTTCGGCATCGAGAACAACGGCAGCGACATCCGCCTCACCGGCAACGCCTGGAAGGTCGCCGACCTCGCCTACACCGTCACGAGCGACACCGTGCTCGAGTTCACCGTCGATGCCAGCGATGTCGGCGAAATCCTCGCGATCAGCCTCGACAGCGACGACAACCCGACGAACAACCGACGCGGCTTCCGCTTCGGCGGCGTCGACGTCGGCGGCGGGCACGACGCGTGGAGCTGGCAGGTCTCGCCGACCTACAGCCAGGGCAGCGGCACCGCGACTTACTCCATCCCGGTCGGCGACTACTTCACCGGCAGCGTCACGAAGCTCGGCCTTGTCGCCGACGACGACGCCGGCAGCGGTTCGAGCAACGTCGTCTTCGGCGACATCTCGCTGACCGAGGTTCCGCCGCCGCCACCTTCGGGCAACACGCTGCTCGCCGACGATTTCAACGACGGCAACCTCAACGGCTGGACCGCGACCGGCGGCACGTGGAAGCACACCAACGGCCAGGCCGAGCAGGAGGACAACACGCCGAACACCTCCCTCGTCTGGAATGATTCGGCGGCTGCGTCGTGGACCGACTACCGCTTCGATGCCGACGTCCGCAGCACCGACGACGACATCGTCGGCCTGATGTTCCGCGTCCAGCCCAACGGCGACCACTACCGCTTCGTCCTGAGCAAGCAGAGCAACTTCCACAAGCTCGAAGTCGTCACCGGCGGCACGGCGACGACGCTGGCCAGCGTCGCGGCCGGGTACACGAAGAACCAGGTCTACGCGATGAGCGTCGAGGTCGACGGCGACACCATCCGGGCCAGCCTCGACGGCGTCGACCTCTTCGGTGACGTCATCGACACGACGCTGAGCCAGGGCACCGTCGGCCTGTACGCGCACTACAACAGCGACGCCTTCTTCGACAACGTGCTCGTCGACTCGCTGGCCGTCACGCCAACGTCGCTCGTCGCGTCGTCCGACAACTTCGCCCGCGGCGGCGGCAATGCCTCCACCGTCCAGGGTGGCGGAACCGACACCACGCTGCTGGTCAAGAACGACGATGGCAGCGACTTTGATCGCCAATCGTTTCTGAAGTTCGACGTGCCGGCCTCGCTCGCGTCGGCTTGGCAGGTGCTGCTCCGCCTCGGCGTTGCTGCGCTGGGCGATAGTGCGACGAAGCTGAACCTCAGTGTCCAGGAAACCGGAGACGCCTGGAGCGAGACGACACTGACGTGGAACAACCGACCGGCAACGACGGGCAGCATTCTCGACACGCTCGCAGGCAGGACGCTCGTCGCGGCGGGTGTCGACAGCACGGTCGAGTTCGACGTGACGAACGCCGCAGTGGCCGCGGCCGGTGGCGATGGCGTCCTCAGCCTACGGATCAGCACCGGCTACAACAGCGACGGCAAGGCCATCGTCAACTTCCACAGCCGCGAGTCCGCCGACGCCAGCCTGCGGCCGACACTGGTGCAAGGCGCGGCACCGACCGCAACCGCCGCTCTTCCACCGGTTCCCTCGGCAACGGCGGAGTCGCATCGCGTCAGCCTTTTCAGCGACGAACGCGTGGCGACTCTCGAGGACGAGACGCCGTTCTTCGCGTAGCCGAAACT
>CAYQCT010000018.1:8461-12477 GCA_964416015.1 uncultured Tepidisphaerales bacterium | reverse complement strand
GCGTCGTTGCTTTATGGTGGTTCGTCGCTTTGCCGTGCAGAGAGGGCTTTCGCGAGCGATCAACCTCACAAAGTTGCAGGCAGTTGCTTGACAAAGAAGTCGCCCGGGAGCAGACTTCACCAGCAAGCAGTCCTGTGGCCAGCGGCCGCCGTACTACGACCTTGCCACCGGCACCTTCGGCCCCGAGACCCGCGGCCTCGTCAACCTCGCCGACTTCGGCATCCTCCGCGCTAACTTCGGCCGGACGACTGCGGATCAGGAAGATGAAACGCTGTTCGACTAGGTCCTACTCCGCCACCGGCTGGGTCGTCGGCGGGGTGCCGGCGAACAAGGTGCGACGCATGAGGCGGCCGACCTCGGTGTTGTCCATCGAGCCGCGGACCAGGCCGCTGTTGTAGCCGGCGGCTCGGACGAGGACGCCGCCGCTGACATCACCGCGGGCGGCCCAGGTGATGGCAAACTTGTGCCGACGCCCGGCGGAATCGGGCATGCTGACGAACGGGGCCGAGCCCGTGCCCGCGACGCCGTCGATCGGCGAGCCGTTGTACTCGCGACCAGGCAGCGTCGTCACGTCGTCCGGCACGCCGATCGTCCGCAGCCCGCCGCCGTCGCTGTCGGCGGTCGTAATGACCAGCGTCTGCGGATTCTTCGATAGATGCGCCAGGCAGACGCCGATCGCGTCGTCCGCCCGCTTGACGCTTTCGAGCGTGCCGTTCGCGTTGTTGTTGTTGCCGAAGTTGTCAGAGCCTTCTTCTTCGACGATAAGGAAGAACTGCCGGCCGTCGCGACTGAGAATCTTGATGGCTGCCGCCGTCATCTCTGCGATTGTCGGCGCCTCCTCATCGAAGTTCGGTAAGCCTTCGGCAAACAAAGTTTCTTCCGACTTGTCGTTGAACGTGTGGTGCTCGCAGAAGAGGCCCAGCACCTTCGTTGCGTCGTCCGGCAGGGCGGCCAGCTCGTCGCGCGTCCGGACGACGATGTAGCCGAGCTCGCGTGCTTCTTCAATGAGGTTGCGGCCGTCGGTGCGTCGGCCGATCGCGTGAACGCCTTCGACGCCTTCGGGCAGAAACCACTCTTCGCCGCCGGAGAACATGACGTCGGTGCCGGATTCGAGCATGAGGCGCGTGATGTCTTCGAAGTCGCCGCGGCGGTCGACGCTGGCGACAAAGGCGGCGGTACCGGGTTCGATGGCGCTGCCGGACTGGACGAGGCCGACCGGAATGCCGGCGGCGATCGCTTGCTTGGCGACGCTCAGGCTGCGGCCTTCGGCGTCGACGGGTTCGCTGCCTCCGGTGCGGTCGAAGCCGAAGCTGCTGCGGTCGGTCTTGAGGCCGAACGCGTGCATGGTCGCGCCGGCGTTGCTGGTCGGCGTCAGCGAGTCACGAGCGTGGCCGCGGTAGAGCGCGATGTCCGGCAGGCGATCCCAATGCAGATCGTCGTCCGGCCCGACATAAAGGTTGCGTGCCGCCGCCCACGTCGCGGCGCCGGCGCCGTCGGGATGGACGAAGATCACGCTCGCCCGGTCCGGCGGAATCGGTGCCGCCTGTGCAACAGTGGCGGCAAAAGCAACGACGGCAAGGAGCAGACGCATCGCCGCAGGTTAAGCCCGCTCGTGCGAGCGGCAGGTTAAGATGCGGCGTCCAGCTGCTCCGCCGGATCGCGAGGCCGTTCGGCGACGGGTCGGGGCAGGTCGTCGAGCGAGTGCAGGCCAAAGAGTTCGAGGAAGCGGCGGGTCGTGCCGTAGACGATCGGGCGGCCGGGCAGGTCGGTGCGACGCGAGGCGATTTTGACGAGCCGGCGGTCGATGAGGCTGCGGATGGCCTCGCCCGCCGCGACGCCGCGAACGGCTTCGACTTCCGCCCGCAGCACCGGCTGGCGGTACGCGATGATCGCCAGCGTCTCCCGCGCCGCCGGCGTCAGGCGAGCATCGGCAGCGCGGCGGTCGAGGTCGGCGATTAAGTCGCGGTGCGTTGGCTGGGTGAACAACTGCCACCCGCCGGCGACCTGCTCGGCGCGGAAGCTGCGGCCGGTCGCCTCGTACTCGCGGTTGAGCGCGTCGACGATCTCGTCTGCCACGCCGGCCGCGGGAAGATTCACCAGCTCCGCGATCCGCCGCGGCGGCAGGGCGTTCGGGCTGCTGAACAGCAACGCCTCGACCGCCGCCTTCACGTCCGGCGGCGCGGCCGCGGGACGATCGGCGAGTTCGGACGGGTAGCTTTCCTCGGCGGCGAGCGCATCCTTGAGCTCCGGCATGGCCGAAAGATATCGGACCGACCGGGCCAGCGCGAACCGCCGCAGCGTTGTCGTCAGGCATTGCCGAGACGCAGGTCGACCAGCAGCCGATCGAGCGCCGCAACACTCTGCGCCGTCGGCTTCTCGCGGAGGTGCGAAGATTGGAAGGCTGCTTCGAGTCGCGCCCGCAGCTCGTGGTATTGCCGCTCATGAAACGCCAAGTCGGCATCGGCGAGCGTCTGCCGTTCATCGCCCGTCAGCTTGCGTTCGACCAGCTCCTCAATCCACGACAACTTTGCCTCACGATTCAAAACAACAAGGTTCGCCTCGATCTTGCCCGTCTTCATCAAGTGCAGGCCGGTCAGCAGGACGCGATAGAGATACAACAACGGCTTGACCTTCGGCGTGCCCTTGTTGAAAAGCTTCCACTGGGTCGCGGCGAAGCCGAGGTAGTGGTGGGCGTGGTGCCGCGTGACGACGCCGCTGGCGATCTGCTTGAGCTCGTCGTGGGCCGGGGTGGTGCGGACGACGATCGGCGAGTGGAGCTGTTCGAGGACGTAGCCGTTGTTCTTGAGCATGAGCCGGAAGAACTTGGCAATGTCGTGCGAGACGAGGTCGAGGTCGACGCCGCCGGTGGGCCGGTTGTCGCGCATGGCCTCGATTGTCTCCTGCGGCGGCCGCAGGCGAAGCACTTCGCGGGCGGGCATGACGTGGCAGCCGCGTAGGTCCCAATCGCTGTCGGGCGAGGGGAACCCATACAGATGTGCGCCGCTGACCGTCGCGAAGACGAGCGGGTACGGATGCGCGTCCGCGACCTCGGCAAGGGCGGGTGGTAGTTTCATCAGTTCATCTGCTACACTAGCGACAAGTCTTGACGATCAGGAGCACCCCGACCTGAAGCCCACGGCCTCAGGCCGTGGGCTTTGTAATGTGAAGGCGCGAAGTCGCGAGGAGGCATCGCAGCAACCGAAACTACTTCAGATCACGTCCCCCAATGCTCCACGTCGCGCACGCAACAGAAACGCGTCCACCTCTTGATAATCTGGCCGCTCCGGAAGTGTCGTCTTCATCGCCGCCGCGTCGAACTCTTCGTGCAACCGCACCCGCCACGCGTCAGCTTCCTCAAACGGAATCTCCCCCCGCTTCACCGCCAGCAGCCGCTCGCGGTGCTCGCCCGCATCGACCGGCAGCACACCCGTCCGCAAGGCCTCCGTCCCAGCGAGCAGCAGGCGAAGCAGATGCATCACGTGCTTCGGCTTGGCCCGGCCCTTCATCCGCAAATCTGCCTGCAGCTTGCGAAACTGGCTCGCGACATAGCCGCCGTAGGTCTGGTAGACGAGTCGGCTCATGAACGCGCTCCGCATTTCACGCAACTCCGCGGCCAGCGGCGTGGCGTGCTCGACCAGCGACGTGTGCAGCACTTCCAACGCATTCGGATTCGCCTTCAGGCCGAGCACGAGGAACTTCTGCAGCTCCCAATACACCTCGTCGGTCGCCTTATTTTCCAGCTGTTCCGGCACGCCGTGGATCGACCAGTGGCGCTCCGCCGGCGGCAGGTAGACGCCGCGGCGGTCGGTGTCGCTGGCCTCGTCGTCCAACCCGTACGCCCGGCTGCCGACGACGACCTTCAAGATGACGCACCGCCACAGATCGTGCTCCGCCATCGGGTCTGCCGGGGCGTCGGTGGAGTCGCGAACGAGCCGCAGATCTGCCTGCCGAAGCGCCGCCTCGAAGCCGTCGGCGAAGCGGACGCGGTAGCTGTGCCACGGGTCCGCCGGCGTCGC
>CAYQCT010000018.1:0-8451 GCA_964416015.1 uncultured Tepidisphaerales bacterium | reverse complement strand
CGGTCTGCGGCGGCAGGGTGTCGGGCCCCATGACCACGGGTCCGCCGGCGTCGCGACGATGGTGCCGACGGCCCCACGCGGATGCACCGGCCGGCCGTGTGCCGCGCGGACCTCCACCAGCGAGACGACCTGCGTGCCCGCCTTGAACATGACCGGCGTCGGCGTCACGGCTTCGACCGTAAGGCCTCGGCGACGGCGAAGACCTCGCCGAGCAGCGACCGCTTGCCGTCCCGCCGCGGCTCGGCCTTGCCGGCGGTCAGGATCAGCTGATGCTTGGCCCGCGTCGCGCCGACATAGAACGCTGCGCGGTCTTCGGTCGTCGTATTGATCGCGTCGATGCCGACGAAGATCACGACCGCCGCGTCGTAGCCCTTGGCACTGTGGACGGTGCTCATCGTCAGCACGTCGTCCTCGATCAGCGGCAAGGCCTTGTTCGCGTTGTGCTCCGGGCCGACGACGCGGACCGTCACGTTCGGCCCGGCTGCCTGTCGCACGGCCTCGATCAGACGCGGGTGTCGCTTGAGCGACTGGAACAGGATCAGAATGTCGCTCGGCAGAACGCCGTCGTCGTAAAGCAGGCGGCGGACCCGCTCGGCGATGCCGTCGGTCTCGGCGTCGCGGCTTTCATAAAGACGCAGCCGCGGCTCCGGACCGTCGCCGCGTTGGCTGAACTTCACGTTGACCATGTCGCCCGACTCATCGACAAGCCCGCGCTGTCGCAAGCCGGCCAAATCGGCGAATTGCCGCGTCGTCGCCCGCTCGCCCTCGGCGGCACGGCTGCCGACGAGGACGTTGAACGCCAGCTCCAGCGTCTGCCGCGTGTTCCGCAAACAGGCGTTGAGGAAGGTCGTGCGGCCGACGATCTCGATGCCGAGGTTGCTCCACACCGGCAGCGGTCGGCCGTAGATGTTCTGAGCGTTGTCGTAGAAGATGACAAGCGTCCCGCGGCCGCGCTCGTCGGGGCGGCAGAGGCGGGCGAGCAGGCGGAACTCGCTCGGCTCGAAGTCCTGGGCCTCGTCGAGGAAGATCGCGTCGTACTGCAACGCTGCCTGTCGCTCCGGCGGCAGCGACGCAAACCGCGACAGCATCGCCGCCGCGCGTTCGTCCCGCTTGTGCATCTTGATGCCCGTCTTGAGTGACGGCTCGGCCTTCTCGAGCGTGGACAGGATGCCGTGCAGATGCTTGACGGTGAGCGTGCCGACCGGTGGCGTGTCGTAGCTGAGTCGGCCGAAGCGTTCTTCGATGCGGCCGCGGAGGAAGTGGACGAGCGTCTTGTTGAAGCAGCAAACGAGCACACGCGGCGGCCGGGTGTCGTCGCCGAGGGTGGTCAGGTCGTAGAGCGTCTTGGCGGTGGCCATGGCGAGCATGACGCTCTTGCCGCTGCCGGCGACGCCGCGGAGAAGCCAGTGGCCGCCGCGAAAGTCGCGGTCGCCGATCTCGTGCTGTTGGCGTGTCGGCAGCATGTCCTCCAGCGCCTGCCGCTCAATGGCAAGGCCGAGCCGCTGCTCGTCGGCCGGCATGCCACGATCTTCGAGCCGCACCGCTCGGCCGGCGGCGAACATGGTCTTGCCGCGAAGAATCCGGTCCAGCTCCTCGACCCCGTTGGCGAACCACTTGACCTTCCGTTTGCTCCGCGTTCGCGAGCGTTCGCTCATCGAGAGCAGGCTCGTCTCAAACGCGTCCGGCGAGGCGAAGTCGCCGGCGAACAAGGTTTCGGCCGGCCACTCGACGGCATATTGCTTCTGGAACGCGTCCCGCTCGATCAGCGGCAGGGCGGCAACACACGTGAAGATCGGCCGGCCATTCTTCAGGCGTTTGCGGAGCATGTCCTGCAGGCGAAACGAGACTTTCTCGGCCTGCCCGAAGGGATTCTCGAGCGTCACGCCGCCGCCGCGACGCAGGCGGAGCGTGGTGCCTTCGACGCCGACGATACTGTCGAGCGGGACGCCTTTGCACTCGATTACGACGCAGCCAAGCCGCGGGTGCAGCACGATCAGGTCCGGCCGCGGCACACGCCCGCGGGGCGGCATCGTTTCGACATAGAACCGGCCGCGGGCATCGTCGCCAAACGCTCGCAGCGCGACCTCGACGAGCTTCGCGTGCCCAAGGTGCTCGATCGCTTCGAGCCCGATCACCGTGCCCGCCGCGGCGTCGCGGGCCTCCAGAAGTCGTCGTCGCCTCGCCTCGTCCAGCCCTGCCTGCACGTCGGCATGATGCGAGACATGCCGATACGTCGCAACTTCAGGCGGATTTGTCACGCGAACAGCTCGCGGACGAACGGCTCGAGCTCCCGGCGTAGCTCGGCGTCCTCGGCCGCGTACGTGAGGTTCGTCTTGAGCCAGTCGACCGGGTTGCCGATGTCGTGGCGGGTGGCATTGAGGACGACGCCGTGGACGGGCTCGCGGCGGATGAGTTCCTGCAGGGCGTCGGTCAGCTGGATTTCGTTGCCGGCACCGCGGGGCGTCTCGTGGAGGAGCTGGAAAATCGTCGGCGACAGCACGTAGCGGGCGGCGATGGCGAGGTCGCTGGGGGCGTCGGGGGCGTCGGGTTTCTCGACCAGGGCGTCGAGCTTCATGACGTTTTCGCTGGTCATCGCGCCGCCGGCGATGCCGTAGCGGCTGACCTTGTCGGGCGGCACGCGTTCGAGGCCGATCACACTGCCGCCGAGCTCCTGTTGAGCGTCGACGAGTTGTTTCGCCGGATTGTCGCCGGAGAAGATCGTGTCGCCGAGCATGCAGAGGAACGGCTTGTCGCCGACGTGTCGCTCCGCCTGCAGGACGGCGTGGCCGAGGCCGAGTTGTTCGCGTTGGCGGACGCTGAAGACTTGGAGCTTGGCGAGGATGTCGTTCACGCTCGCCAGCCAATCCTCGCGACCTTTCTCCTTGAGCCGACGTTCGAGCTCGGCGTGCGTGTCGAAGTGGTCCTCGATCGCCTTCTTGTCGTTGCTGACGACGAGCAGCAAGTCGTCCACGCCCGCCTCGGCGGCCTCTTCGGCGACGTACTCGATCGTCGGCCGAGACAGGATCGGCAGCATCTCTTTGGGCACGCTCTTGGCAGCGGGCAACATGCGCGTGCCAAAGCCGGCGGCGGGAATGACGGCAGTCTGGATCATGTCGGTGGTTGTAGGCGGGGCGGGCCGGAGGCTGAGCGGAGATCGCGAAGGCGCGAACGGCACGAAGAGAGAAGCGAAGAGCAGAAAAAGAGGAAGGTGGAGGCTCTGACTGCTGCCGTGCTCGTGCTCATCACGTGCGTCTGGGCGGCAACGCTCGTGACCACCAACCCGCCACATTTCATCGTCCTTCCGGCCTTCGCTTCTCTCTTCGTGCCCTTCGCGCCTTCGCGATCTCCGGCCCCGCCGTACGAGCTCACGATGCGAAGATCACCGGCCGGATGCACGTGCAGCGGATCTCGGCCAGGGCGTCGACGAGGCGGCTGTACTGGTCGCCGTCGAGGTAGACGCCGACGATGGCGCCGCCGCTGCCGGCGAATTTGGCACTGGCGCCGACGCTGCGGGCGACTTGCACCATGCGGTCGTTCTCCGGCGCGACCTGCATGATCGTCTTTCTTACTTCGTAATTCGCGTCCGTCACACGGTGCAACTCCTGCATGTCAAAGTCAAGAATCGCCCGGCGGCCGGCGTCGGTGAGCTCGCGAAGTTTTTGCATCGCCTCGTGCACCTGCGTGTCGCCATCGTCCCAGAGCTTGCGCAGGTTCCGGTGCGGCACGTCACTCACCTCAGCCCGGTCCGGGTCGTAGGCGACGTAGATCTGCGGCCGCTTCTCGGGGTTCAGTTCTTCGTAGTGTCCGCCGCCGGTGCGTTCGACCTGTTCGCGGTCGAAGTCCATGTAGACGAGTCCTTCGTACGTCTGGATCACCCGATCCTGCAGCCCGGCGGCGATGCCGAGTTCTTTGGTCTCGACCGACAACGCCAGCGTCGGCATTTCCTGCTTGGGGACATCAATTCCGTAGAAACTCGTCAAAGCACGAAGTGTGGAAACGACGATCGCACTGCTTCCCGACAGGCCGACGAGGCGGGGAATGTCCGTGTCGAAGGCAATGGTAAAGTTTCCGCGGCCGGAGATGTCGTTGTTGGTTTCGTGGCAGTAGTCGTGGAAACGCTTGACGGTCGCTTTGATCAGCCGCATCGCGCCGTAGTAGCCCATGAGTTTCGCGTCGTGGAGGAACTCGCCGACGCTGTCGTAGCGGCAGAGGTCGCCGGAGCCGGGGACGATTTCGAAGTGCGGCGAGTCCCAGAGGCGAACGGTTGCCTTGAAGTCGCGGATGCTGAGGGAGATCGTCTTGCCGAAGTAGCCGTCGGAAGGATTGCCGACGAGGCCGGCGCGGGCGTAGGCGTGGGCCGTGTGGATCATGGGAGGAACAGGATACGGAGGAATGCGGAAGTAGGAATGCTGAATGCGGAATGGCGGACGCAGAGCCGCGTAAGGTGGGCGTTCCGTGTCGCTTCGCGTGATTCACTTTCGCCGGTTGTTCAGCGTGCGGAGCGAGTCGTTCATCTACGACACGATCCGGCGGACGCAGGCGATGGCGGGCGTGGAGGCGCACGTCGTGACGCTGGCGCGGATGAACCAAGTCGACCGGCCGGCGGCGAATCTGCGGAAGCTCGTGACGACGCCGGCGCGGCTGCAGGACGATCGGACGCTGGGGCAATTGCACGGCAGTGCGGCCGGGCGGAGCGAGATGGATCGGTGGATCTGGCCCGCGGTACGGCCTTGGGTTCGGCGGCAGATCAAGAAGATTCGCCCCGACGTCGTGCTCGGCCACTTCGGACCCGACAGCAGCCTCGCGGCCTCGGCGGCGCTCGGGCTCGGCATCCCGGTGGTCGCGACCTTCTACGGCTACGACGCGTCGCGGCTCGTCGCCCAAACGGGGCCAGTCTGGCGGCACCGGTACCGCACTCTGTTCGAGCAGGCCGCAGCCGTGGTCGGCATCAGTCATCACATGCTCGAGTTGCTGCACGGCCTCGGCTGCGACCCGGGCAAGACGCACCGCCTGCCGATCGGCGTCGACATCGAGGCCTTCCCGTACCGCGACCCGGCGGCGGACTACGACGGCGGCACCGTGCGGCTCGTGCACGTCGGCCGGTTGACACCGAAGAAAGCGCCGGTGCATCTGCTGCGGGCGTTTGCCGAGGCGCGACGACTGGCGAAGGCAAAGCTGCACCTGACGGTCGTGGGCGGCGGCGAGATGGAGGACGAGGTGCGGCGCGAGGTCGAGTCGTTGCAGTTGCAGGACGCGGTCGACCTCGCCGGGCCGCTGCCGCACGGCGAGGTCGCGGGCGTGATGGGGCAATCGCACGTCTACGCCCAGCACTGCCTGACGCCGCCGGACGGGGACATGGAAGGGCTCGGCATCAGCTTCGCCGAGGCCTCGGCGCGGGGGCTGCCGATCGTGACGACCCGGCACAACGGCATCCCGGACGTCGTCCTGCACGAGCGGACGGGCCTGCTCTCGCCAGAGGGCGACGTCGCAGCGATGGCGGCGAATCTGGCGAACATCGCGGACGATCCGGCGAGTTGGACGCGGCTCGGCGCGGCGGGTCGTCAGCATGTTGCCGAGAACTTTCGGCAGGACCGCTGCGTCGAAGACGTCGTGAATCTGCTCCGGCGTGTCGCGGCCGATGCAGCGGCGGCGCGACAGGCGCGGTAACTTGGTCGCACCTACCGCATGAGGACCACTATGAAGCTTCGCACCGCCGCCGCACTGTTACTCGCAACATCGCCCGTCTTCGCCCAGGAGGCGGCGGATCTGCCGGTGACGGGCGTTACGCTCTTCAGCAGCGGCGTCGGGTACTTCGAACACGCCGGGACCGTCGAAGGCGATGCCGCGACGATCCTGCGGTTCCAGACGGATCAGGTCGACGACCTGCTCAAGAGCCTCGTCCTGGCCGACCTCGGCGGCGGGACGGTGGGGACCGTGACGTATCCGAGCGAACAGCCGCTGGCCCGACAGCTCGCCGGCTTTCGCGTGGATTTGTCGGACGTCGACGGCATCGCGGAGCTGCTCGGCCGACTCGTCGGGGCAGAGGTCCGCCTCGAGCGGCAGGAAGGCGAGGCGATCACCGGCACCGTCCTCGGCATCGCCCCGACCGCAACGGTTCTCGACGGCGAACGCGTCGACCTGCTGGCCGTGACGCTCGTGACCGACGACGGCGTTGTGGCGCAACGCGTCGACCAGATCCGCAGCCTCACGCCGACGGATTCGACGCTGAAGCAGGAGCTCCGCGAAGCCCTCGCCGCCGTCGCCAAGGCGCGGGACGCGACGACGCGGGTCGTCGAATTCAACTTCACCGGCGACGGCGAGCGCGACATCCGGCTCGGCTACGTCGTCGAGACGCCGGTCTGGAAGACGAGCTATCGGCTGGTCGTGCCGGATGACGGCGAGGCCACGGTGCAGGGTTGGGCGGTGGTCGAGAATCAGACGGACAACGATTGGCGGGGCGTGGACCTGTCGCTGGTGAGCGGGCGGCCGATGAGCTTCGCGATGGACCTCAGCGAGCCGCTGTACGTCGAGCGGCCGGAGGTCGAGATGCCGCGGCTGGCGTCGTTGACGCCGAAGATTTATGAGGACGGGATTGAGACGGACTCGGCGGAAGCCGAGCTCAAGGACCGGATGATGGCGATGGAATCTGCCCCGATGCGGCGCGGTGGCCTTTACGGCAAATCCCCACCACAGTCGCCCGCTCCGCTCGCCGACGCCGCCGCGGAGTCGGTCCGCAGCGCCGCCGAGACTGCCGATCTCGGCGAGTTGTTCGCGTACGACGTAGCCGACATCACGCTGCCGCGGCAGAGCAGTGCGATGATCCCGATCGTCGCCGACGCCGTTGAGGCCGAGCCGGTGAGCCTGTACGACCGCAGCCAGTTGGAAGAGCACCCACTGACGGCAATTCGCGTGACGAACACGACCGGCAAGCACTGGCTGGCCGGGCCCGTTACCGTCTTCCGCGGCGGCGGCTACGGCGGCGACGGCCTGCTCAACGACGTGCCGCCGGGCGAGTCCCGCTACGTCACGCACGGCATCGACGTGAAGATCGACGCCGACTACGAAAGCTACGAGATGGGCGAGCAACGCCTGCTCGCCGGCACGATCGTCGACGGCGTGCTGCGGCTTCGCGTGCAGCGTGAGGTGACGACGACCTACGCCTTCCGCAACGACACCGACGAGCCGCGGACGCTGGTGATCGAGCACGTTCGCGGCCTGCCCGGTGCGGAGCCGGCGGGCGAGTTGCAGCCGATCGAGACGACGGCGAACACGACGCGGTACGAGGTCGAACTGCCGCCGGGCTCGACGCGGCTGCCGATCGTGGAGCGGGCGACGCTGCAGGAGACGTACGCGTTGCTCGACGGGCGACTGAGCGAGCAGGTCTTGCTGCAGTACGCGTCGAGCGGGGCGATGCCGGAGCGGGTGCGGGAGGCGTTGGCCAAGACGATCGAGCTGCGGCGTGCCGTCGCGTCGGCCGAACGGGACCTGGCGGCGACGCGGCGGTCGTTGGAGCAGATCACGCAGGAGCAGGAGCGGATCCGCGAAAACCTCGCCCGCGTGCCCGCCGACAGCGACTACGCCCGGCGGCTGTTGACGAAGCTCAACGAGCAGGAGACGCGGATCGAGCAGTTGCAGGCGAAGCAGAAAGAGTTACAGGCGACGCGTGACGAGCGGCAGAAGGTGCTGCGGGACTACGTGAGCGGACTCGACCTAGGAGCCGTTGAAAACGAGTAGGGTGGCCCCGGCCCACCGTCTGTCCTTGGCCGATTTTGTGAATCCCGATGGTGGGCCGGGGCCCACCCTACATCGGATTTGTCTTCTCAAACGGCACCTCGGGGACGAGTAAACGAGTCGCGTCGCGTGCAGGAAGTCGATGCAGCAGAGGACGGTTGCGAGCCCCGACCGTGAGGGAGGGGTTCTGCAGGGTCGTCGATGGGGGCTCGTCACGTGTCTGGTTTTGCTGTACCGGGCAAACGGAGGTTCACGTTCTCGCTCGACCGACTCCTGACCACCTCCGGCAGGTGGGGCGGTCCGAGTCGATAGTGTCGCCCGTGCTGCGTTGGCTGGCGATTCTCGCGACGATGTTGTTGTGCGGGCTGCCGGTGGCGTGGGTGGCGGGGACGTTGCTCGTGCGGGTCGATTCGCTGGCGGTGCCGGGCCACGCGTGGGTCGTGCACGGACGAACGGTCGGATTGGCAGCCGTGGCGGCGGTGCTGGCGACGGTGCTGGCCTGGCAGCCGGCGGCGGTTCTGACGAGGGGCGGCGGCGGGTTCGTGGTGGTGACGCTGGCCGCGGCGGCGGTGCTCGCGGTGCCGGAGCCGGCGTGGGCGTACGGCGTGGCCGAGGCGTGGCGACAGTTCGTCGGGCCGACGTCGCCGGACTCGTGGGCGGACCGGACGCGGGCGGTGCTGACGGTGACGCTGGCGACCTGGCCGATCCCGGCGGCGGCGG
>CAYQCT010000017.1:20450-31340 GCA_964416015.1 uncultured Tepidisphaerales bacterium | reverse complement strand
CACGCTTGCCCTTCGTGCCGGTGGTGGTCGTGGTCTCGACGGGGGCGGGCGCCGCCGGGTCGGTCGCCTGCTCGTCGCCCTCGATGACCGGAACGGCATGACCGGCTTCGATCAGGCGGGCGGCCTCGGCGTCGGGCACGTCGGCGATGTCGCCGGGGTTGTGGGAGTGGTTGGCCCCGACGAGGCTGGTTAGGAATCTGACCTTCATGTGACGTCCTGGGTATTTCAGTTAGGGGCCGGGTATGCCAGTAACCCGGCCCCTTGATTTGGCCCGACGCGCCCTATGGCAACCGCGGCGGGCCGAGGAGAACCCCCTCTAGGAGGGGCGATGACCCGCCGGCTGGGATCAACAACCGGCGGATCGAACAAGAACACAACCGCTGTTAGCTCGCTGCCAGTTGCAGCACCTTGAAAGCGTTCGCGTCCGTCACCCGGCCGTCGTGCCGGCTGAACAGGCGGAACCCGATCAGGCCCTGGCCGCTGAACAACTCCGAGGCTCGGATGATCACGGCGTTGGTCACGTCGCGGACGGTGTACCGGCCGAAGTCGCCCGCGAGGATGACCTTGGACCCGGCACCGTCGGACAACTCGGGCATGTGGTTGTTGACCTGATAGCCAACATCCAACAGGGTGGATGGGGCACCTGCCGCGCCGGCGGCGAAGATGTACCGGCCACTCGAATCCTTCAGCTTCCGACACGCCGCGAGGGTGGTGTCGTGAAGCATGAACCGGAATGCCGGGTTGGCCCGGTAGGCCGCGTCGAGGCTGTGCTGAAGGTCGAGCAGTTCCTCGTATGCGATGGCCGACGTGCTGGCGGCGGTCTTGCCCACGCCCGCCGCGGTGACGACACCTTGGGGTTGACCCGTGCCGGTGCCAACCGTGCTGAACCTGTTGAAGGCCCGGCCGATCCGCTCGCCCGCGATGTTCAGGATGTATTGCTCGACGTTATAGCTGGCGTCTTGCAGAAGCTCGTAAGACACCTTGATCCACTTGCTGTCAAACCGCACCGGCTTCACGGTGACGCTTCCAAGGTTGGGATCGGCCTCGGTGTTGTCGGTCGCACCTTCGCCGACGATCTGACCCTCGTTCGAGGTGTCGTCCGCCGTCGGGATGCCGAACTCGTTGCCGTCGCTGCTGGGGATGACGAACGCGCCGGCGGCTCGGACGCCGCTGTACGACTTCATCACCTTCACAAGCTCGTCGTACATGATGCGGTCGCCGACGACGCCGGTTCCGCTGACGGTGACGGCCCGCTGTTCCTGGGGAGGGAGCAGTCCAGTTCGTAGGTAAGACTGAACCTGTGCCCGCTGCTCCTGGGCCTTCTCATCGGCCTCGGTGCTGCGGCGGTTCGTGTCCTCGCGGCCGGGCTGGGTGCGGGTTTCGTCGTTGCCCTTGGCGTCGCCGGCGTCACGCTCGATCTGGGCGATGCGCTCGCGGCGCTCCAGGTCTGTCTTGATCTGCTCGGCCCGCGTGTTGAACTCGTTGAACTTGCCGTCTTCCTCGGCGCTCAGGTCGCGCTTCTCGTCTTCGGCCTTCTTCAACAGGCTTTTCATGTCGGCCAGCACCTGGCCGCGCTCTTCCTTCAGTTGCTTAATCTGTTGCCAACTCATGGGGTTGCTTTCTCCGATGGTGT
Source organism: uncultured Tepidisphaerales bacterium (assembly GCA_964416015.1). Lineage (GTDB taxonomy): Bacteria > Planctomycetota > Phycisphaerae > Tepidisphaerales > Tepidisphaeraceae > JBCDKH01. The sequence continues at coordinate 29,707 of CAYQCT010000017.1, read as the reverse complement.
CTGCTCAATCCCGCCGCTCGGCGGGGGTGGGCGTTGGCACCTGCGTGGTCGGCGAAAGCCCCGTGGCGCGGTTCCTAACCCGTCGCCTCAGTAAGACGCAACAGGCGGCGGCACCTAGCCGCGCGGGGTCGAGGAATCTTGTTCAGAACGTCGGGTGCGACGCGGACGCTCACGCCGGCGTCGGGATATGCGGGAATGCTCGTGATGGTGACTTCGCGGAGGCTGACCTTGTTCAGTTTGCGGACCGCCTTGCCGTCGCCGGTCGTCAACCACTGCTCGCCGCCCTCGGGCACCCTGAAGCCGAAGCTGCATCCGGCCACGTCGCCGCGGTCGAGCATCACCCGTAGGTCGCGGGCGTAGCTCGTGTCGGGCAACTCGAACTCGAAGCGGAGGCCGGTGTCGTCTTCGGCCAGCTTCAGCGTGTTGGCTGTGGTCCTGCCTAGGAGGCGGCTGTGGTCGTGGTCGATCAGCGCCCGCACGTCGTGGCCGTCGGCCAGGGTGTCGGTGAAGGCCCCGCGCTCGATGATCTCGGTGAACCCGCCGAGGTCTACGCTCGCCTTGCCGAACACGGCCGCGTACCCGATCACCCGTCCCGGCTTGTCCTGTTCCGACCGCAGTTCAAGCCGCGGCTGCTCGTTCATTCGCGTCTCGATTGCCGGGGGCGTCGTCGTGCTGTCGTTGTTCGTGCTGCTCATAGTCATCTTCTCCGTCGCGTAGGTTCAGGACGGCCACCGCCACGCGGCGGGCCTTGCCGCCGATGTCGTTGATCGCGTCATCTGTCGGGGTCTTCTCATCGACGTGCTGTCGAAGCTCGGCGAGGGCGTCGTCGCAATACCGCTGCGCCCATTCGGCCGGGTCGGCGTCGATGCCGGCCAGGTTCAGGACCGGGGCGATGTGCCGGGCGGCAAGGTCGCGGTGCTGGTCGTAGAACTCGGCCGCCCACTTCATCAGTCCTTCGGCGTCACCGGCGAACTTGTGATTGGCCTTTTCGACGGCGCGGGCCTCCTTGGTCGCCAGTCGTGACGCCACGTCTTCGATGATGTCGAGGGCGGCGTCGGTGCTGACGCTGATGGTGTTGCTGGCCGGCTCGGGCAAGGCTCGGGTGCCGCCGGGCTGGGTTCCCACCTTGGTCATGTTCAGCGGCTGCAACAGGTCGTCGCCACCTTGGACGGGCGGCAAGCCCTCCATCTTCCGAATGTCGTTGATGCTCAACCATCCGCCGCTTCGGCCGATGGTGTGGGACCGATAGCGCTCCAAGGTCGTTGCCCTCAAGCTGGCATCCACGTTGACCTTCACCTCGTGGGTCGCCTTCTCGCGCTCCAGCAGCAACTTTCTATTCGCTTCCTGCTCCAACTTGACCGTGTACGGCAACAGGGTCTTGGCGAACTCGATGCCCTGCGCTTCAGTCGAGGCATAAGATGACTTCTCCAAGTCGCCCAACAGGTGCGGCGGCACCCGGTAGACACGGGCGATGTCGCGGACCTGGTGGATACGGCTGGCGGTCAGTTGGCCCTTCTCCGGGTCCAGATTCGTTGCAACGAACTTCATCCCGTCCGGCAGCAGTGCCACCTTCATCGCGTTGTCCAAGCCGGTGTAGTTCTTCCGCCAACTAGCTAGGAAGTCCTTCAACGCTTGGTCAGACATCTTCGGTGTCTGCAAGATTCCACCGACGTTGCCGTTGTTGGCGAACACCTTCGCCGCGTACTTCTCCATCGCCAGCGCGAGGCCGATGGCCTGCCTGCTCTGCCGCACGGGCGACAGGGGCGTGACACCATCCAGGGTCATGGTGGCGACGCTGTAGACGCTCTCGGGTCCGAGGGTGTACCGGCCGTCGGGCATCTGAACCTCGTAGCTCAACCGGCCGCCGTGGCGCTGGGGGCGGACGTGCGAACTGGGGATCGGGTACAGGCCCCGCGGCCGTCCGAGGTCGTCGCGGTCGATGAAGGCCACGCCGATGCCCCACAGGCACACGTTCAGGAGGAAGGTCTCGCGGAAGGCGGCGGCCGTCTGATACTCGTTCGGCTCGTCGTGAAGGAGGCGGTGTAGCGGATGGTCGTAGTCCTTGCCGCCGTTCTTCCTACTGCGGACATGGACCGGCAGCGCGGCGATGCTCTCGGCGATGATGCGGCAGCACGCGAATACGGCCGACGCCTGAAGCGCGGTGGTCTCGTTCACGGTCACGCCGCTGTCGGTGCCGCCCATGCCTTGGAACAACCCGTAGGACGAGGGGCCAGTCAGTTCGGCGGGGGCGGCTCGCTGTTCATCGCGGCGGCCGAGGATGTAGTCGAGCAGCTTCATCACAGGACGATCAGTTCGGGGTTCGTTTCGTAGAAGTTGCCGCCCGTCTCGCCCTCGGCGTTCAGGTAGCAGAACAGCGCCGACAGCAGTGCGGCGACACCATCGACCTTCGACCGCGACAGGCGCTTAGACAGGCTTAGGTTCCCGGCGTCATCGGCGCGGGTGACGACGTTGCCAAGGTTCCACCTCATAACCGGGTGGTTGCCGAAGTTGATCCGACCGGCTCGGATCAGGCGTTCAAGCTCGGCCAGCGGCCGGGCCTGGCTCCGCCACCCTTGCCCCACGGGCACCACGTCGAGGCCGTCGTCCAGGAGGTCCAGTTCCAGGCTCTGACCCTGGAACAGGCGGTCGATGCCTAGTTGCTTGATCGGATACAACGCGGCCAGGTCGCGGATGTGTTGTCGGACGGCGTGGTAGTCCACGACGTTGCCGCTGTTGAGCCGAAGTAGCCCCGCTCGCTCCCACGCCCGGTACGGCACCCTGTGCTTCTTGCCGAGGCGGTCGATGTTCTCGCGGGGAAGGTAGAAGTGCGGCAGGACTAGGAACGGGTCATTGTCGGCCTCGGGCGGGAACAGCAGCACGGCGGCGGTGAGGTCGTCGGTCGCCGACAGGTCCAGGCCGCAGTAGCACGGTCGGCCTTGAAGTGCGGCCACGTCCAGGTCGGCCGGCAGCGCGTCGAGGAGGTCGGGCGACAGCCAAGCCGACGCGCTGCTCACCCACCTGTTGAGTCGGTAGCGGAGAAAGGCGTTGACTTTGGCCGGCGACTCCTTCGCCTCCAGGTAGTCCCGCCTGAAGTCGTCCTCGCTGATGGTGACGCCGAAGCTCGGGTTGGCCCTGGCCCAAGTCGCCGGGTCTTCCCAATCGTCCTGCTCACCGGCCTCGTAGATGACTCCGAGGTAGGTTGGGTCGATGATCTCGCCGCTGATGACCTTCTTGGCGTACTCGTACTCCTGGCGGCAAACGTGCTGCGGGTCGGACCCGTCGCCGGCCGTGGTGATGGACAAGTGAAGGGGCTGGTGCCGCGCGGACCCGGCGTAGGCGAGGGCATCCCACAGTTCCCTGCCCGCCTGGGCGTGAAGCTCGTCGAAGATGATCGCGCTGGCGTTCAGTCCTTCCTTCGACCGTGCCTCTGCGCTCATCGCCGCGTAGAACCCACGATCAGGACCGATGATCCGCTTGGTTGAATCTCGCGTCTTGACGAGGCGGGCAAGGCCGGGGGTGGCGTCGATGATGCGGGCAGCCTCCCGGTAGACGAGGCCGGCTTGGTCACGCTCGGACGCGAACGAATACACCTCGGGCGTCGGCTCGCCGTCGGCCAGCAACAGGTACAGGGCGAGGCCCGACAGCAGCGTGGTCTTGCCGTTCTTCTTCGGCGTGCTGATGTACCCCTTCCTAAACCGGCGGGTGCCGTCGGGTTTCCGCCACCCGAACAGCGGGGCAATGACCTTGGACCACTGCCAATCTAGAAGCTCGAAGGGCTGGCCGCGGAACCGGCCGGTGCCGTGGCGAAGGTGGCCGAAGAACTGCCTGACCCGCTCGGCCTTCTCGATGTCGAAGTAGCATCCTTCTTGGACGGCCGCGCGATCGTTCGGGCCGACGATCCAATCGGACCACGGCACGTCTGGGATGGGTTGGCCTGCTGCCTTCGTCACTTCGTCCTTAGGAACCCTTCGATGCCGGCCGACGGATCGGCCGCTTCGGCTGCGCTCTCCACTTTGGTCCTGGCGGCCGGGGTCATGCCGAACTCACCTAGCAGCTTGCGGAACTTCTCGAACTCACGATCCGCCCGGCCCCGCGCCGGATTTGGCACAAGCTGACCGTGGACCTTCACGATGTCGCCTCCAAGCTCGCGGGCCTGCTTGGTCAGACGTAGGAACGCGGCGTAGGCGTCGCACAGGGCGGCGAAGGCGGCCTCGTCCAGGTCCGTCATCAGTCCCTGTTGTGCCAGGTGCTTGCCGAGGCGCTTCCACACCTTCACGGCGTCGGGTGCAAGCTCGGCCGGCGGCTTGGGCACCGTCACCTTCGGCGTCGGCTCCTTCTTCGCGTTGCGGCTGGCACCACGGCCGACGGTTCCCTCGACGCGACGGACGGCGGTAGGTTTGGGGGCGGGTCCAGTCCTAGCCATTGCTCATCACCCCTTCGATGAACTTGCGATAGAACCCGTAGAGGTCCGCGTGGTCGCTGATAACAAGCTGTTCGTAACAATGACAGCGGCGGAGGTTCTGGCTGCCTTCTGCAACTAGGTGGCGGCCGTCGGTCGTCTTCAGCAACATCAGTTTCGTGTGGTTCCGCTCCACCGTCATCCGCCCCCCTCGGGCCTGAAGCTCGGCGGCAAGCTCGTCCACGAGGTGGCGCTCCTTGCCTTGGAACAGGGCGCTGCAGCAGAACACGCACCGGCCGACCTTGCCGCCGTCGATCAAGGCGAGGAGGCGGTCCATGACACGGCGGTTGAATGACAGCGTGCTGATGTGCAACGTCTCGACGGTGGCCGGTGCCATGAGGTCGAGCATCGCCGGCAGCAGGTCGATCCCGTCGAACGTCGCGTCCATGAGCAGGTGAACAGTCTCGCCGGGTGCTGGTAGTGAACCGATGCGGTCGGCGGCGGCCTGACCTTTGCGAAGCTCCACGAGGCGGCGCTGGTCTTCCTTCGTCACGATCCGGCCGGCGTCGTCGGCAAGCGGATCGCACGTCGGCTTGTCGTCATCCTTCTTCTGGCCGTGGTGCGGCGTGAGGTCCACGATCCCGAATGCGGCAAGGGCGTCGGGGGCGTCGAGGTCGGTGATGTTCGTGGTGGTCATCGTGATGCTGCCGGCGGCGACTCCGGTGGGCCTCTAACCCTGACTCAAAAAGTGAAGACGGGCGTGCGGTCAGGGGCCTTCAGGTGCTGAACTTTTCGGACCCCCTCCCCCTCCTACCCTCGTCCTGCTCCCGCCCGTCCGCTCCTGCTCGTGCCCCACGTCCACCTGCCCATCATCCCTACCGCCTGCGGGTGGTGAAGATTGCCGTGCGGCGTGAAGGTCTTGGGTTGCCGCTCTCCAACTGCGGCGCTTGTTGATCGCCCTGATGTTGTCGGTGCTGATTCCGAACTCGCGTGCGATGGCCTTGCGGGGTTCGCGTGTGAAGCTGCGGCGGTAGATGTCCCTGGCCTGCTCTGACGTGAGGCGGACCTGGCGGCGGATCGGCTTGTGACGGGTCGTACCACGCCACAATTCGCCCCGCGCGATGCCTCCGATGTCCTGCGTGGTGACGCCGAACCGCTTGGCGATGACGAGGTACGGCTCGCCTTCCTTGGCCGCCTCCACGATCTCGGCGATATCCGCTTCCTTCAGCTTGGCGAACGGGTGTGCCTCGCCCTGAACGGTGGGTGGTTGCTTCACGCTGCCCCCTTGGCGAGGGCGGTCTCGATGCGGCTCACGGCCAGGTCGAAGGCGGCGGGGTCACGCTCGATTCCGATGCAACGTCGGCCGTGGGCAAGGGCGGCAAGGGCGGTGGTGCCCGAACCGAGGAAGGGGTCGAGGGTCGTGCTGTCAAGCTCTGTGCTGGCGTCGATCAACTCGCGGAATAGCCATGTGGGTTTCGGGGTGCTGAACCCTTGGACCCGCTGACTTGGCCCCCGCCATACAGGCGGTTCACAACAGCGGTTGAAGGTGGACGTGGGGCGGCGGGCGATCACGCACAACTCGACGGCCGAGGTCCACAGGTGCTGCCCGTTCATCGGGCTGGGGTTGCTCTTGATCCAAGTGCCTTGCCTGGTGGTCATCCGGTGTCGGACGAACTGCCGGCGAAGCTCGGACACCTGTTCAGTGCTGCACCAGACATAGGACGTGGGTGCCAGTCTCTTGAACTGCTCGACTAGGAACGGGATGTCTAGGCCGGCGTCGTCGTCGGCCGCGCCCTTGTCCAAGTTGCGAAGCCCCGCGCTGGCCCGGCTGACCTGGCCGTACGGAACGTCGGCGATGATGCACGACACCGGGTCCACGGTTGGTAGAACATCGCGGCAGTCCGCGTTGAACAGCGTGACGCGGCCACAGGGGCTGACGTAGGACGGGGTGGGCATTAGGCATCCTCCTCGTCCAGGCTCGTCGCCTGATTCAGCACGTCGGCCCCGCGCCGCCCGACGTGAAGTTCATTGATCCCGAACTTGCGTAGGTTGGCCGTGAGGCGGTCGTGGTGCTGACGGCAGACGCTGCGAAGGTTGTTCGGGTCCAGTCGGCCGCCGCCGCGACTGATGGGCCTGATGTGGTCCACGATGCTGGCCGCTCCACCACAGAACACGCACAAGGGGTGTGCATCCAGGTGGTGCGACCGAAGGCGCTGCCACGATGCGTCATAGCCCCGCTCGGCGGCCGAGGGGCGTGCATCGACTCGGGGTCGGCGTTGGCTGATTGACTTCGCTTTGTGCGGCATGGCATCGTTTGTGCCGCCGGGGGCTGCGCCGGGAAGACTTGATCTCCCTTGCGGCACAGGACGTGACCCCCCGGCGGCTTCGCTCTCGCCTACCTAGGACGCAAACGCGGGCTGAACCTCGCCGCCCGATGCCAAGAAACCTGCCAAACGCCTGTAGCCCCTGCTCAAAGCATCGGTGACGGCATCGGCCTTCAGGCTGAGCATGTCGGCAAGGTGTGCGTGTGTCGCGTCGGGGTGGTCCATCCGTGCCTTCACCACCTGTGCCTGCCGAGGCGTAAGCATTCCGACGGCAGCCTCGATCATCGCCGCGGAAGGATCGGGTGACGCCGGTGCTGCTGGGATGTTGGCGATGTGGTCGCCGGCCGCGCGGGGCTGAACACGCTGTCGAGCGTCACGGCGGCGGCCTAGGTCGATGACCGCGTTGCGGATGGTCCAACGTAGGAACCCGCATCGGTGGCCCGCGCCGGTGTAGGACGGCAGCGCTTCTAACGCCCGAACGGCCGCGGCCTGGGCGGCATCCTCGGCATCGTCTGTGTCCAGGAACGGAAGGTGCCGGCCCACCGCCTTGCGGGCTAGGGCGAGGATCATCTTGGCTGTTGCATCGTCTGTGGGGTTCTCCATGAAGAGAACCTCGACTATTTCGCTTCCAACCTTGGGATTTGATGTTTCCGCTGTGGTGTCGTCGCCGCCGCTGTATGGGACGAGGGGATCGCGCTAGTGTAGTCTGGTCAGACACAACTTGTCTGGCTGGACATGTCTGGTCAGACATGTCTGGCTGGACTACTACCTTCTCCCGAACGGGAAACGGGGGTGCCTGTCGGGTGGTCTCAACGGGCTGAACATTTGCCTTTTCCCGAGGCTCCTCGGCCGACGGATGCTCTAATGCCCACCGCTTGAACTGTTGGAGGACTGGGTCGGTATCGGGCACCGGCTTCGACTTCCTACAATTGATGTTCTGAACGTCGGCGGCCACCTGTTCCAAGGTTCGCCCTGTGGCCTGTGCCATTGCCTGAAGGTGCCTGATGGCGTCGTGTAACCATGATGCCCGGCGGGATAGGTCGGGCGTCTCACAGGTGCTGACAACGCGCTGACGCTCCGGCGTGGCATCCCTGAACTTGGACCACCATGCCGGCCGGGGCATCCTGCTGATGTGCCTGTCGCCCGCGCTGCTGGGGATGCGGAAGTCGATGGCGTTGAGCAGGTGGCCCCGCATCGCCACGAGGGCGGCTTCAACACCGGCGTCCACGTCGCCCCCTAGAGCGTCCAGGGCTGACCGGTACTGCTCCACTAGGTCATTGGTGATGTTGTGCCCCACGTCGCCGCTGAACTCGCCCTCGAAGCGCTGACGGCCGCCGGGGGCCAAACCTTGTTCGAGGCTCTTGTCGTAGACGCGGACGAACCGGCCTGACCCATCCTTGCCCCTGCTCCCGATCTCGACACCGTTGCCGGTCAACACGCCGGCCGCGCGGGGCTGATGCGGCTTCCACCGTCGGGCATGACGGAGGTGGCCCTGTTCACAGGACTGAAGGATGTGCTGCACCAACTGCGCGGGGTAACCGTCACCGACCACGTCCACGGCAAGGTCGATGCGGGTGCAACGCCACGGCTCATCCGCCACCATCACCAATAGGTCGAGCAGTGCCTCGATCCCCACCATGTCACAAGCGGTGCCCGGCACGATCACCTTCACCCCACGGTCGTCACCATTCTCCGCCTTCCTGTGGACCGTGGCACCACCGGCGTAGCGCCATGCAAGCCTGTATCGCTGCTCGGGACAGGTTGGATCAGGATGGCCGAGGTGGTTGGTGAAGGCCCATTCGTGGATGCTGTGTAGGGCGCGGTGAGGGAGGTGAAGGGTGAGGTGGTGGATGAAGGGCGTGGTAGGTACGGGTAGTCCTTCCACGATGGCCTGCTCACCACCCTGCCACTTTACCCCCTGTATTACTGGTTGAATCTCGACTTGCATTCTGCATCACCTCGCCGGCTGCGACCGGCAATAGAAAAGGCCCGTGCGTTCGCAGCGCACGGGCCGGGGGTGATGCAAGTGTCGGCGGGTGTTCCGACCGTGTGAGTATCGACTATCTCCACCCGATCACTTGCATCGAACGGCTGCGAACCGCGGTCGCTTTGTGGGGCGACAGGTTGAATAGCGGCTAGATGCGGGGGAGGCGCTTAGTCTCCACACGATCCGATAGATTTTTGCTGGATTTGCCCTTCTGGTTTACCCGTCCTGCGGCTCGGCCAGCACCCGGTACACCGACGTTTTGCCGTTACGGGACATGCGTTGGATCAGGCCGCGGCGCTCTAGGTCACGGGCAACATCGCCCATCTGGCTGGCACATCGACCGCCGATGGCCTTCATCATCTCCCGGCGACTCGGGCTGCACCGCCTTCTGCTCGGCCTGCTCGCTTGCTGCCCCCGCCGCGAAGGCATCCACCCAGAACGTCGCGGTGCGGGGGTCCACCGCCTCGTGGTACTCAACGAGGCGGGACCAGAAGTCGCGGGCGGCCTCGCGGTCGATCTCGTAGTCGACTTCGACATCCTGCACGAG
>CAYQCT010000017.1:19466-20440 GCA_964416015.1 uncultured Tepidisphaerales bacterium | reverse complement strand
GAAGATCTCGAACGGGCTGTAGGCGAGTTCCTCGCCCCAAACGTCGGGCTCGCCTTCCCAAACGTCGGGGCCGAAGGTGAAGTTGCCGTCGCCTACGAAGCTGCGGATACGGTTCTTCACCTCGGTGCTGGCGGTGGCTCCCCACTGCTTGCCGACCTCGAAGGCGAGGAGGTAGACGTTGGGGATAGAAATGACGACGTGGCCGTCAAGAAGGTCGGGGGTGGTGCTCATCTGTCTGTCTTTCTCCGGCTCAACGGCCGGCACAGGTTGGAGGGATGGTTCGCCGCTGCACAACGGGCGCAGCGGCACGTTGCCGCCGGTCACTCGGCGGGCACTTTGGCTTTCTGCTTTGCACGCTTGCGGGCACGTTCGCGGGACTCTGCCCGTAGCCGCTCGCCGTGCTTCTCGTAACGGCGGCGGTCGTACTCGCGCTGCTTTGCCCGCCGCGCTTCCAGGTACGCCTCCCGCTCGGCATCGGTCATGGCGGCCAACCGCGCCTTCTCCACCTGGCGTTCCCGTGCCTTCACCGCCCGCTGCCTGGCCTTCTCCTTCTCCGCGTTCCGGGCGCGGTAGGCCGGCCCGTGAATCTCCCGGTGCCGCCGCTTGCGCTCCTCGATCTTCTCGGGGCTGGCTGGCTTGAACCTGTCACTGCCGGTGATGCCCTGTTCTCCGAAGTCGATGCGGCGGACGATTTGGATGTAGCCTCTCGGCGTAGCAGAAGGCGATGCGGTTGCGCGAGCTGCTGCGGGACCTCGAGGACAGCGTCATCAACGGTGCTGCCGACGCGACGCCGCCCGACGGCAATTCGGCCGGCGGACCGACGGCGCCGCGGACGATGCGCGGCATCCTGCCGAGTCTCAGTACGCACCGCTTCGCCGTCGGCTCCAACGACTTCCCCGCCGATACAGCGCTGACGGAGGAGCAGCTCAACCTCGCGCTGCGCAACATCTGGGACGGCGGCGGCACCGGCGTCG
>CAYQCT010000017.1:18354-19456 GCA_964416015.1 uncultured Tepidisphaerales bacterium | reverse complement strand
AGGCGACCGAACGCTTCAAGGACCTGGTCAGCGTCTACGAGTCCGACTTCGGCGTCTGCCGCGTCGCGCTCAGCCGATGCGTTCCTGCCGGGTGCGTCCTGCTGCTCGACAGCAGCCGCTTGAGCGTCCTGCCGCTGGCCGGGCGTAGCTTCGGCTACAAGCCGCTCGCCCGCACCGGCGACCGCGAGGCCGGCCAAGTCGTCGGCGAGTACACGCTCGAAATGCGTAACGAAAGTTGTCACGGCGTCATTACCGGTCTGACCGCCTGACGCTCGTCGGCGTAGCGGATGCCCCCGCGGCGGGAACGGCCTCGCGTCGTTCCCGCCGCTTTCTTATATGTCCCGCTTGCCCTGGCATCGGCCGAATCCGATATCGAGATGTGCAGCGCCTCGCACGAGTCTCCCGCCGCCGTGGCTTCACGTTGATTGAGTCGATGCTAGCCATCGTCATCGTGGCCACCGGCGTCGTCGCCTCGCTTGAGCTACTGGGCGTGGTCAGCACGAGCAACAGCGAGGCCCGCCGCATCACCGTCGCCAGCCAGCTCGTCCGCCACATCGAAGAGCTCATGGGCGGACTTCCCTTCGACGATCCAATCACACGCGACACCACCTTCGGCCCGGAGGTCGGCGAGACGCTGGCGACTTTCAACGACCTCGACGACTTCGACGACTTCGACACGTACGCGATCGGTGCACCCGTCGACGCATTGCGGCTGACGATTCCGGAGCTGGATCAGTATGCGCAGCAGGTCACGGTGACGCCGGTCGACGCCGCGTCGTTGCTGCCGGGCGGGACGGGCGCGGTGCGGATCAAGGTGACGGTGGTGTGGCGTCGCAACGCGAGCGACACGCCGCGGGCGGTGTTGTCGACCAGTTGGTACCGCATCGAGTAAGGAGGCTTTATGAGCACGTTCTGTCATAAACATCAACGGCGCGGAGCCGCCGCTTTGCTGGCGATGTTGTACCTCGTCCTGCTCAGCGGCTTGGCCGTGTCGATGTTCCACGTCGCGACGCTCAACGCCCGCGGCGCGGCGACGGTGGCCGACACGATCCGGGCGCGGGCGTTGGCCGAGAGTGCGCTGCGGTGGCAGGCGTCGCGGCTC
>CAYQCT010000017.1:17153-18344 GCA_964416015.1 uncultured Tepidisphaerales bacterium | reverse complement strand
AAGTCGCTCCGCCCGCGGATCAGCGCCGGCACACTGACGCCGGCGGACGTCGACCTGCTCTGGAACGGCTTCACCGATCTCGACGGCAACGACGTCGACGGAATCCGCGCACGCGTCGCCGCCGATTGGAGCGCCATCGGCTACACCGTCGACGATTCCGACCCGCTGGCGATCGAGGCGACGGATGTGAACCTGCCGGAAGGTGCGGTGCGGCTGCGTGTTGAGCGTCTGCCGCTCAGCGACTACGACACGTCCGCGGGGAGTCGCGACTATCGGCAGTTCCTCGAGGTGCAAGCGACGGCCACCGTTGCCGCCGGTTCGGCACGGGAGGCGACGCGCACGAGCAGCCTGCGGTTCAGCCTCGACAAGCGGATCGACTTCGCCGTCGTCGGCAAGACACGAATTCAGCTCGGCCGCAACACGCTCGTCGACGGCCCCGTCGCGATGGGCACGGCGAATAAGTTCAGCCCGTACCTGATATTGAGCGATTTCGCTCATTTCGATTCCTGGCTCGAAGGCCGGCTCGAGGCGTGGCACGACCTGCTGCGCAGCCAGGGCGGGCCGTGGGGCAATCGCGTCCGCGTCGGCACGGAGCTGGCGAACGCTGCCGGCGAGTCCGGCTTCTTCGACGCGAGCGGCGACGGCTTCGTCGACGAGTTCGACCTGCTGCTCGATCGCTTCGACACCGACACGGACGGCTACGTCAGTCGCGCCGAGTTCACCGGTCCCGACGGCCTCTACGAGCCGGACCTCTGGGCCGCCGTCGACACCGCCGGCGGGCCGATGTACGACGGCGACATCGCCCGCGCCGGCTGGAACGACGACCGCATCGGGCCCGACGACCTCTACGCCAAAGTCCGCGGCACCGTCAGCATGCGGGATTCCGCCGAATCCTGGCAGAACTGGCTCGACGGCCGCGGCAAGGGCGAGACGATTCACGACCTGATGCGCGGCCCGATCGAGCCGCACTCGCCGGATGCCGCGCCCGTGCAGTTCGGCGCAGCGCCCGAGGACTTGATCGATCTCGACCCGGCGAACTTCGAGCGGGCCAGCGAGAACTTCCGCAACCGCAGCGGCACCAACGCCGGCTCGTCCGCCCGGACGATGCGGCCCGTCACCGACGACAGCGGCCAGGAGATCTGGATCCACAACGACACCGGCGCGATCTACCGCGCCGCCGCCGGTAGCGTC
>CAYQCT010000017.1:9477-17123 GCA_964416015.1 uncultured Tepidisphaerales bacterium | reverse complement strand
AGCCCGATGTGATCGAAAACGCTCAATTAACTTCGGCCGACGCGAACTGGGGCATCGACAGCGACGACACGCTTTACCAGAAGACCGCCGACGAGCAGACGCCCTACGGCAGCGGTAGTTTTCAAGCGACCTATCGAAGGCCCGTTTTCCGCAACATGACCTTCCGCAACGTCACGATCCCACGCGGCATCAACGCCGTCTTCGACGACTGCACCTTCGAGGGCGTCACCTTCGTCGACCTCGACCGCGACGTCGTCAAGAATGGCACGACCAAATACGACTCCGGCAGCGGCAAGTGGTGGTCGCAACGGATGGACAGCGGCAACTTCGACAAGAGCACGCCGCTCACCGCGGACACGAGCAAAGCCTTCCGCGAGGGCAACAACCTCCGCTTCGACGACTGCACCTTCAAGGGCCCGATCGCCTCGAGCTACCAGACGGCCTACACGCACTTCGGCAACTCCTGGGAGTTCACGGGCGAAACCCGCTTCGATAACGTTGCCGACGACACGGCAACCATCGTCGCGCCGCAGACGAACATCGAGATGGGCAGCTTCGAGCGGCCGGGCGAGTCGCCGAGCACGCTGGTCGGCGTCGTCGTCGCAGGCAACATTGACATCCGTGGCACCGGCGTCGTCGACGGATCGATCATCGTCGTCGGCGACGGGGCCGGCAACACGACGCTGGGCTACTTCGGCAACAAAGACTCCGACACGGACGCCGGCGCCAACCCCGAGACCGGCGGCTACGGCCGACTCAACATCCGCTACAACCCGTACCGCGCCCTGCCCGACGGCATCGAAATCCACGTCCTCGTCGAGCCCATCCCGCAGTCATACCGCGAGCACTAATGATCACGAACGCTCATAACCCTCGACGCGGTGTCGGTCTCGTTGAGCTGCTGCTCGCACTCGCCATCAGCGCCGCTGTGCTGGCCGCGGTGGCGGCGGCGACAAATGCAGGATTTGCGTCATATCAAGCCAACGCCGCGGCGGGCGATGCGGCGCAGCGGGCGCGACTCGTGCTCGACCGCGGACTTGCCCTGCTCCGCGAGACGGACGACGACGTCGACTACCTCGGCAACGCCCTTGACGCCGGCGCACGCAACACGTCGGCGCGGGCGACCTTCCAAAGCGGACTCGTCGCGCACGACACCGGCTTCGTCGTCTTCGCACCCGTAGCCGGCGGGTTCCGTCGCGTCGAGTGGCGGTACGACGCGGACGCCGGCGCCCTGTTGCAGCGGACGTACGAGATCGACGGCACGGACCTCGGCGAACACGTCCTGCTCCGCGGCGTCGACGAGTTTCGCATGGCGTTTCAGCCGATGCGGTCGAGTGAGAATCGCCGGCGTGGCATCTGGACGCACGACCGGCTGCGGCGGGCGACGATGGTGCTGACCGTCCGTACCGCCGAGGCCGCCGGCGTCGGGCCGGACGCGGCGGCGGGCGGTACTTTCACATTGAGCGGCAGCGCCAGTCCGCGCCGGAATGTGGGCGTCTAGCCGCATACGATCGCGGTCGTGAAGTTCAGCTACGGCGAGTTCGACGGCGACGAGTTTCCGACCCAGGACAACCTGTTCGGTCGAGACCAGCTCCAGAACCTGCTCATGCGGCACGGCGAGGAGGGCATGGACGCGCTGCAGCAGTACTCGGATGACCCGCAGGCCGATCCGGATATCAAGGATTTCATTGACAAGATGATCCAGGAAGGCATGCTCGAGAAGGACGGCAAGGGCCAGCTCAAGCTGACACCCAAGGCCGTCCGCGGGATGCAGCAGAAGGCGTTGCTCGAGGTCTTCGAGAACCTCGACCGCGGCCAACGCGACGGGCACCGCAAGGTGACGCCCGGCACCGGCGGCGAACGCCTCGACGGCACGCGGCCCTACCAGTTCGGCGATCCCGTCGCGGACCTCGACCTGCACAAGACGCTCCACAACGCCATCCACCGCCACGGCCTGCCGGACTTTAAGGCCGGCGGCAAAATCGGCTTCGGCGAGCGGGACATGGAGCTGCACCAGCACGAAGGCACGACCTCGTGCAGCACCGTCGTCCTGCTCGACATGAGCGGCTCAATGATGCGATACGGCCGATGGCACAACGCGAAGAAGGTCGCGCTTGCCATGAGCGAGCTCGTTCGCAGCAAGTTTCCCCAGGACACGGTCGACTTTGTCGGCTTCTACAGTGGTGCCGAGGCGATCTCCGAGCGGAATCTGCCGCTGACGATGCCGAAGCCGGTGACGATCTATGACTATGAAGTCCGTTTGAAGGTGCCGATCGAGAAGATGGAACGTGCGCCGCAGCACTTCACGAATTTGCACATGGGCCTGCAGGTCGCGCGGCGGATCCTGCGTCGCAAGGCGGCGGACGTGAAGCAGCTCTTCATCATCACCGACGGCCAGCCGACGGCACATGTGGAGGGGAAAGACGTCTTCCTGCTCTACCCGCCGGACCCGCGAAGCACGGCGGCGACGCTGAAGGAAGCCCTGCTCGCCCGCCGCGAGGGCTGCCGATTCGCAACGTTTGCGCTGGTCGAAGATTACTTCGGCATGGACTGGGTCAGCTTCGTCGACCAGCTCACGAAGCTGACAAAAGGCACCGCCTTCTACACGGCCAGCGGCGAGTTGAGCAACTGCGTGATGGAGTCGTACCTGAGCGGGAAAAAGAAGAAGGCGTTCATCTCGTGAACGCCTTCCGGGCTGCGGCCTGACTGGTCCGGGCTGAAGCCCGCATCGCCTACAAGGTTAATGCAGGTTCTTCGTCGAACAGCGAGGACATCGCGACACGGGATCCGCCGCGGCGGGTGACGTCGGGCTCGACCCGCGGTTCGACGATGACCGTCACTTCCGGCTCGTCTGCGATCTCCACGGGT
Source organism: uncultured Tepidisphaerales bacterium (assembly GCA_964416015.1). Lineage (GTDB taxonomy): Bacteria > Planctomycetota > Phycisphaerae > Tepidisphaerales > Tepidisphaeraceae > JBCDKH01. The sequence goes on along the minus strand of CAYQCT010000017.1, from coordinate 14,255 downwards.
TCGGTCACGGCCGGCAGCGGCATCGGCGGGCTGACGATCGGGTCGGTATCGACCGGACCACTGATCGGCGGTGCGGCGGCGGGCGGGGCGAGGTCCGGCGTGTCGAAGCCGCCGACCAGGCGAGCGACGAGGTTGCCGAGCAGTGCGCCGGGGCCCGGGTTTGCCCGCAGTTCGAGCGAGATGCCTTCGCTGCGGACGATTACGCCGAGCAGGTCGAGGTCGAGCTGGTCGATCGACAAGTCGAGCAGCGACAGGCTGTCGAACATCGGCGGTTCGTTGGCTTCGGGGGCAGCTCGCAACGCAGCCGCCTCGGTCGGCATTGCATCGCTCATAACGCCGTTGCCGTCGAAGAGGAAGCCGAGCAGGCGGCGGAGCGGGTCGAAGCCGCCGGCGAGGACTTCGTCCTCGATCTGGTTCAGCTCGCTCAGCAGCAGGCTGCCCAGGACGTTGCCCGGGCCGGTGTCGAGTGCGACGAGCAGGTCGACATTGAGGTTAGCGTCCAGGCCGAGCAGGTTCAGGTTTACGTCGCCGAGCGTCAGCCCAACGATCGGCACGAGTTCTTCGTCCATTTGTTGCATCGACGAGACATTGTCGCTCGAAGCTGGCAGCGGCGTCGGCACCTGGTTCGTCGGCAGAAGCGGATCGAGTAGCGAGGAAAGCCCGACAAACAGGTTGCCCAGCAGCTTGCCTTGCCCCGCGGCCGCTGTGACGGAGAGGTCGACCGGCTCAAGCGTCTGCACCCGCAGGCCTAGCAGGTTCAGGTCCAACTCGCCGATCGACAGCGACAGCACGCGAACCTCCTCCGGGAGCGTCGGCTCGCTCGCGATCGGCGTCGCGACCGTCTCCTCCACCGCGCGCAAACCGGCCGACTCCGGCGGGGCCAGACGGTCCAGCAGAGAGCCGTCGGCGAATGCGTCCGTCATCTCCGGCGTCAGCGAGATGTCCTCGAGCGCGTCATCGATCGCCAGCGTGCTGAACGGCGAATCGCCGCCGGCGAAGGCGGTGCCGAGGGCGTCGTTCAGCGGCTCGACGATGGCGTCGAGGGCTGCCTCCTCGTCCTGCAGCAACAGCTCGCTCAGGACATTGCCGAGCACTTGCCCTTCGCCCGGCGTTATGGCGACTTCAAGAGCGACACGTTGCAGGTCGAGCCGTACGCCGAGCAGGTCGAGGTCGACCGGGCCGAGCGTGACTTCGAGGATCGTCGTCGAGTCGCCGGACTCGATGCGGGTCACATTGGCGTCGGCGGTAAAGTCAAGCTCCTGGCCGCCCGGCAGACGGACGCGGCCGTCGACTTCGTAGTCTCTGCTGCCGTCGTCGTCGGGGCGAAAGTCGTCGAGGACGAGCGGCGCTTCGATGACGTCGCCAACCGAAGGCGGCGTCTCGGCGGGCGTGGCGGCGGGTGATTCGGCCGACAGAAGTCGGCGAAACTCGAGCGTCTCCACCGGCCGCGACGGCGGCGCGGGAGCACGGTCGGCGAAGAAGGCTCGACAGAGCCCTCGCAGGAAATGATTCATCTTCGATTCTCCAAAAGAAGCAATGGCGGCGGACGCGCGACATTCGCACGCCGTCCCGCCGCACAAGGTGCGCACGACGGGACCGCCGCCGCTACGGCAGAAATCGGATGCTGTCTACCTGTCCAAAGATTGCGTCACCGCGGCAGCGGGCCGCCGTCGGTCAGGCTCGGCGGGATGCCGTCGGGGAAGTTTTGCTCGACGAAGGCCTGGATCTGTTCGATGCGGCTGTCGGGGTGCGGGTGGGTCTGCATGAACTCCGGGCCGCCGCGGCCGCCGGTGGCGTCGCGGAGGACTTCCATGACGCGAATCATCTGCGACGGGTCCATGCCGGCCGCGACGAGGTACTGCAGGCCCCACTCGTCGCTCTCGAGCTCGTGCTCGCGACTGTGGCCTTTGAGCACGACGCTGCCGACGAACTGGCCCATCTGGGCGGCGGTCAAACCGCGGCCGCTGCCGTCTTCAAGACCGATTGCGCCGGCGGTGACGAGCTGCTGGACGAGGCTCGAGCTGTGCATGCGTTGCGCACCGTGCCGCTCGATGACGTGGCCGATCTCGTGGCCGATGACGCCGGCAAGTTGGGCGCGATTCTCGAGGCGGTCGTAGAGCGCGGTAGTGACAAAGGTCGGCCCGCCCGGCAGGGCGAAGGCGTTGACCGTCTGCGGGTCGTCGATGAGCGTGAAGCTGAAGTCGTAGGGGATGTTCTTCTCACGCATCGTGGCCGAGACGCCGCCCGCGTCGAGAAGCAGGCGGCCGAGGCGGTCGACTTCGGCAGCGCGAGGGTCGGACAGCGGGACGGAGCCGCCCATCTGCTGGACCATCTGCGGCATCGCGTTGAGGCCGAGGGCGAGCTCCTGCTGCTCGCTCATGCTGATGCGTTGCGTCTCGCCGGTGAAGGGGTTGGTGTCGCTGGCGAAGAAGTAGCTGGCGAGGGCGAAGAGCGCGATGCCGCCGGCGATGACGAGCCGCATCATGCCGCCGCCGCGTCCGCCCCGGCCGCGGCCGAGACGTCCCAGTCCGCCGATGCTGCGTCGGCCGATGTGTCCGATGGGTCCGAACGCCCCGCGGCGTCCCATGCGAGGCCGGCCGAAGACAATGCGTGGCATGCCCGATTTGTACCGCCTGCTGCGGCGGGTTAGGAACGGGCGAACCGGACGGGCCCGAGCCCACCGGCGGAGCCGGCGGGCTTTCGCGGGATCACCTAGGAGCGTCTTCGCACGTAGCTGCGGCGTGTTCGAACGACTCCTAGAGAGCCGTCCGGACCGCGAGACGGACGGCATTGCCGTCAGCGGAGAGGTGGCCGTCGACGGTGCCGCGGCGGCCGTCGGCGAACTCGTACTCGAGCGTGAAGTGCGACGGATCCGTCGCGTCCGGCTGCCCGGCGAACCAACGCAGGCCGGCGTCGGCGAGCAGGTCGTAGACGTCGGCGTCGGGACGCGCGGCGTCGAGCAGGAGCGGCGCACGGCTCGTGGCAAGGTGCGTCGGCTCGCGGAGCAGGCCGCGCGTGTCGTAGATCTGTGCAACAAGCCCCGCCGCCGCCGGCGACCAGCCGCCGGCCGGGGCTTGCACGACCCACGGCAGGAACCGGATGACGACGGTCCGGCGAACGCCCTGCGGCGAGGTCAGCTCGTGAAGGAAGAGCAATGCTCCATGACCGTCCTGCTCCGTCGCGCCCTCGGCCGGTCCGGCCGCCTCGGCGAAAACGGACGCGGCGGTCGGCTCGGGCACGCGGGCCGCGGGCGTCGCCTCGGGCCGATCCGGAGGCGTCAAACCTTCGTGCGAGCCGGCAGCCAAGAGGTCGGCGGCGCGATCGGCATCCAGGTCGAGGACGACGCGTTCCGCCGGCTCGACGTGCCGGCCGGCCTGCCATTCGTGCAAATTTTGCTGTGCCAGCTCCCGCGCCGTTCGCCCGCCGCCCCAAGCCGCGACACCGCCCACAGCAAGGCTCACGATCAGCAAAAGCCGCAACGGCACCCGACGCGAAGAACCGCCCGCCGCGTAGGCGAGCGTCACCGACGAGCCTGGCGCGGCATCCGGCATCCCGGTCACCATACCCCGACCGGCGAAAGGTCGCAACGGCTTTCGAAGCCTCGGACGGTTGCTGCGACCTCCATTAGTATGAGGCGTGACCGGACCCGCTCCCGAACCGCGTGCGGATCTGACGCCCTGGGTTGTACCGGGCGAAGTCCGGCCGCACGCGAGCGACATGGCAGTCGTCGCATCGGGCGAGGCGACGATGGCGAGCGTGCAGGACGCACTGGCCGCGGTCGAGCCGGTGCGGCAATGGCTGCCGATTGATGGACGCGGGCAGGACTCGCTCGACCGACTGATCGCGGCGGACTCGACCGGGCCGCTGCGGTGGGCGTCGGGCGGCTGGCGCGACCGGATCACGGGTCTGCAGTTCCACGACGGCCGCGGCCGGCTGATCACGGTGGGCGGGCTGCCGGTCAAGAACGTGGCCGGCTACGACCTGGCGAAGCTTCTCGTCGGCTCCGGCGGCTGTTTTGGCACCGTCGTGGCCGTTGCCGTGCGGACGGAGCGACGGCCGGAGGCGGCGTACGTGGCGAAGCTCGCCTGCCCCGACGGCGTCGCGGCTGCGGTCAACAAGCTCATCACGTCGGCTGCGCCACCACGGTGGATCCTGCTCGACGGGGACGGCCTGCGGGCGGGTTGGCTCGGCCTGAAGCGCGACATTGATGCGGCTGCGACGGCGGCCACGCAGGGTCAGCGGCGTGATCCGGAGGACGACGACGCCGACCGTCTTGCCGCGCAGTGGCCGGCGGCGGAGGTCGTTCGCACGCAGGTCGCCCCGGCCGACGTCGAGGCGGTGGCGACGGAAGTCGCGGCCGAGGTCGGCAGTGTTGCGTGGGCGGCGGACGCAGCGTTCGGGCGGATGTGGTTCGATGTCAAGGCGAGGGACGCCGCTCTCGCGGCCGTCCGCAGGCGTGGCGGGACGGCGGAACTGCTGCACGCCGACGGCACGAGGACGTCGCTCGATCGGCCGTCGGAGCCGGTACTGCGGCTGATGCGTCGGCTGAAGCAGGAGTTCGATCCGGACGGACGGTTGGCGTAGTTGCCCGCGGGCGCAGGTTGAGTTGCGAATCGGTCGATGCAAGGATCAATGGTGTCCGCCGGTACGCAACAGTTGGATCTCGGGCCGGCCGACGCGGAGGGGCGTGGGCTGGACGCGCGTGAGGCGAGCCAGGAAGCGCCGGCGGCGGGATGGGCACCGCAGGCCGAGGAGCCGGGCCCGCCGACGATCCGGCT
>CAYQCT010000017.1:0-9467 GCA_964416015.1 uncultured Tepidisphaerales bacterium | reverse complement strand
CCCGACGCCAAGGCCGCCGGCGACGCTTGCGTGCAGTGCGGTCTGTGTTTGCCGGCGTGTCCGACGTATCTCGAGACGGGCAACGAAGCCGACGGGCCACGCGGTCGGATTCGGCTGATGCTCGGCTTGCACGACGGCGATGTGCCGCACACGCCTGCCGCCCAGAAACACCTCGACGGTTGCCTCGGCTGTCTCGCCTGTGCCTCGGCCTGCCCGAGTGGCGTCGACTACGGCACGCTCCTGGAAAATACCCGCGATCAGCTCGGCGCGAAGCCGGATCAGCAGCCGCTGTCGCGACTGCAACGGATCCTGTTCTTTCAGCTTCTGGCCCGGCCGAACCGGCTTCGCGTGGCGTTGGCGGCGACACGCATCGGCGACCGGCTGGGCCTGCGGCGAATCGCACGGCGGCTGGGCGTGATGAAACTGATGCCGGAAACGCTTCGGCGGATGGACGGCCTGCTGCCGATCGACGATACGGCCACGATCTGGCCCTCGCCGTTGCCGCCACACAGCCGCGCGGGTGGCGTGGACATGCTCGTCGAGATGCTCGACGCCGGCCGGGTCGAGGATTCGGAGAAGGTGCAGACCGTCGTGGCGTTCTTCGAAGGCTGCGTCGCGGCGACGATGATGCCGAAGGTGCACCGGATGGCCGCGGAGCTCATGTGTGCTGCGGGCGCCGACGTCGTCTCGCCGCCGGCGCAGGTTTGCTGCGGCGCGATTCACCGGCACGCCGGCGAGGCCGAGAAGGCGCGAGAGTTGGCCCGGCAGAACCTGGCAACGTACCTCGGCCACGGCGTGGATTTGCGGGCGATCGTGACCTGCACCGCCGGGGACGGGGCGATGCTGCGGAACTACGAGCACCTGCTGGCCGACGATCCGCAGCACGCCGCCGACGCCCGCGAGTTCGCGTCGCTCGTCCGCGACATTACCGAGACGCTGCTCGACCTCGACGTCGGCGGCGATCGCCTGCCGCTGCGGCACGATCTATCGACCCGCACCGGCCAGCCGCTGCGGGCGGCGTATCACGACGCCTGCCACCTCGCGCACGCGCAGGGCGTCCGGACGCCGCCGCGGGAGCTGCTGGGGCGGGTGCCGGGGCTCGAGCTGGTGGACCTGCCGGAGTCGGACGTCTGCTGCGGCGCGGCCGGGACGTACAACCTGACACAGCCGGAGATGGCGACGAAGCTGGCGCACCGCAAGCTCGATCGATTTGCCGAAACGAACGCCGACGTGCTGGTCAGCGGCAACATCGGCTGCACGACGCACCTGCGAGCGGCCGCGGTTGAACGGAAGATGCCGATCAAGATCGTGCACCCGGTCGAGCTCGTGCATGCGGCGGCGTTCGGGCAGGGCTAAGTTCGGCAGGCGTTCCGGCCGACCGCCCGGTTCGGTAGCATGCCCGCGTGAGCCTGTCAGTCACGGTGCGAGCGACCTTCTCCGCGGCGCATCACCTGCGGCTGCCGGGCGGGGCGACCGAGCCGGTGCACGGGCACAACTGGCACGTGGCCCTTACCGTCGCGCGTGGCGACGGCGGCGTCGATCCGGCAGGTTGGGTGACGGACTTTCACCCGCTGCGCGACGCCCTTGACGAGGTGATCGGGCCTTGGCAGAACGACGACCTGAACCGGCACCCGCCGTTCAACGACGGGACGAATCCGACCGCTGAATTGGTCGCGGCGGCGATCGCGTCTCGCGTGCGTCTGCCGGAGGGCGTGCGGGTACAACGCGTCGAAGTCAGCGAGGCCGAGGGTTGCACGGCGGCTTGGACGGCGGGGTAAGGAAAAAGAAGGGCCGCGACTTGCGTCGCGGCCCGGTCTTGAACAAATGGTGACAGCAAGGGATCAGTCGTCGTCCGCCAGTCGCCGAACTTCGGCTTCGTAGCGGAAAGCGGCGGTGTCGAACGGCAGTGCCTGGTCGCGGTCGGCCTCGAGCACGGCCAGCAGCCGGTCGGCCACTGCGTCGAGAACGGCGTCCGCCGCGGTCGGCTTCGGGGCCGCAAGCGTCTGCCGCATGACGGGCAGACGTCCGCGGGCCTGGTCGGCTCGCACTTGCGTCCCGATCGCCGGCAAGACCTGCCGATCCGCAGGGGTCGCCTGCGGCGTGAGAGGAAGAAGGGTCGGTGCAGAACTTCGTTGCATCGGATGAGGTAGTCAAAGCAAGGTCCCCCAAGTGCTTCGCCGCACCGTCGGGCGTTTCGGAGCAGACCACCCGCTCCACAACACGCCCGAGTTCGGCCGGCGAAGGCCTGGTCAAGGAACATCGTGCAGACGCCACCTCACACAACGCACACCTCCTGTCGCGGCGTAGGTCCGAGAAAAACCGTGACTTCGTCGTGCAAGCGTCATCGCGGTTATCCAGACCCGCCTGGCGGGAGATAGGCGGGGTCAGAAGTGACGACTTGACGGGCACGACGGCAATATTGCCGCGGCAGTGCCTACTTCGTTTGCAGTGCAGTCTGTAACGATTGTCGCGGACAAGGCGATTGGACCGGATCGGCGGCTGCTCAAGCTGGCGTCGGAACATCTTGAGGCGTCGATACTTGCGGCGAGGCCACGGGCGGTTCGTCGATGCCGGCACGTGCCCGGGCGGCGGCTCGCCGGCGGTGGTGGGCGAGGACGACCTCGTGTAGCTCATCGCGGAACCGCCGCGTGCCGAAGCGGGCGGCGTGGGCACTGATGGCGTGGGCGTCCCAACCCTGCTCGGCCTCGAGCGTCTCGAACCGGGCGATGGCTTCCAGCAGCGACTCGGGCGTCTGACGGTCGAAGGTCACGCCGGTCCTGCCGTCGACGACGGTCTCGGCCGCCCCGCCGCGGCCGAAGCTGACGACCGGCGTCCCGCAGGCCATCGCCTCCACCGGCACGATCCCGAAATCCTCCTCGGCGGCGAAGACGAAGGCCCGCGCCCGCTGCATGTAATGCACCAGCTCCTTGAACGGCTGATGCCCGACGAGCTTGACGTTCGGTCCTGCGATTCGCTTGACCTTCTCGAACTCCGGCCCCTCGCCGCCGACCACCAACCGCCGCTCCGGCGTCCGCGTGAAGGCCTCGACGATCATCGGCACCCGTTTGTACGGGACCATCCGGCTCGTCGTGAAGTAGAAGTCCTGCTTCTCCGTGCAACAGCTGAACTCGCCGACGTCGACCGGCGGATACACCGTGGTACTTTCGCGTCGGTACGCCTTCTCGATCCGCCGGCCGACGAAATCGCTGTTGGCCAGAAAGACATCGACGCCGTTGGCGCTGCGGGCGTCCCAGTTGCGGATGTAGTGGAGCATCGTCCGGGCGAACGCGCTCTTGGCGAGCTTGATCGGGTTGCTCGTCTTGCCGGCGAGTCCCGACTGGGTCAGGTATTCGTTCTGCAGGTCCCAGGCGTAGCGGACGGGGCTGTGGCAGTAGCTGACGTGGAGCTGGTCCGGTCGGCAGATGACGCCCTTGGCGACGCAGTAGCTGCTGCTGAGGACGACGTCGTAGCCGCGGACGTCGAGTTGCTCGATCGCCAGCGGCATCAGCGGCAAGTACGTCCGGTGCTTGTATCGGGCCAGCGGCAGCTGCTGGATGAAGCTCGTCGTGCTCGGCTTGTCCAGCAGCCACGCCCGGTCGCCCGGCGGCACGAAGTCGATCAGGCTGAACAGGTCCGCGTGCGGGAAGACCTGCAGCATCTGCTCCAACACCCGTTCGGCACCGGCGTAGGTGTAGAGGAAGTCGTGCACGATGGCCACGCTCGGCTCGCCGGGGGCGCGGTCCTGCGTGTCACCCCGCTGCTTACGCGCAGCCTCGGCGGCGGCGGGATCGTCGGCCGGAGCGCGGTCGGCCTGCCGACGGCGGTGGGCGGCGGCGAAGCGGGCGCGGTCCTCCGCGTCCAGCGTCGCCAGGCCCATCTCGCTGAGCAGGCGGTTGAAGTACGTGATCCGCCGGCCGGCACCTTCGAGGTCCGTGACGGCCGCGCCGCCCGGCGTGCGATTGGCGACGGCATTTGCCTCGCCGCCGACGCGGACCGTCGCCGTCAGGTTCACCGCCGACGACTCGCCGAGGCGGCGTTGCGGGACGTCGAGCGTCACCTGCACCGTCGACGGATTCTCCCAGCAGGACGCGACCGCGTTCTGCCACGACAGCGGATACGGGTCCCCCTCGCGACGCCGCGCCAGGAGCTCGAGGCTCTCGAACTCCAACTTGCCCGCGGCATGACACGTCTCACGCCACCAGTCGCCAAAGTCCGACGCGCGGGCGAGGCGAAGCTGTGACTCCTCGAAGGCCTGGTGGAAGCTCTTGGCGGCACGATTCGTCGCCCGATGCCGGCGGACGGCGGCGACGGTTTCCCGCGCCCGCACGCTGCCGGCGGTGCGGAGCACGAAGAGCCAGAGCGGCACGAGCAACGCCAACACGCCCAGCGTCGCCCAGCCTTCGCCGATCCAGACCGCAGCCATGGCGATGGCGGCGGAGACGGCCGTAACGCCCCAGAGCAGCATCGTCGCGTGCTTCGCCGACAGGCCGATCGCCAGCAGGCGGTGATGCACGTGGCCGTCCTCGGCGGCGAAGATACTGCGTCGCTGCAGAATGCGTCGTCGCACGAGCGTGAGACCGGCGTCGATCAGCGGCACCGCCATCGCCGCCGCGGGAACGCCCAGCGCCCGCATCGAGCCGACGCCTTCGCGACCGTTCAAGACCGCCGGCAGCGACGCCAGAGCGAAGCCGAGGAACATGCTGCCGCCGTCGCCCATGAAGACGCGTGCGCTGCCACCTTTGCTGCCGCGTCGCGGATCCCGCGGGCCGTTATAATAGAGGAAGCCGGCCAACGCCCCGACGAGCGCGAGCGCCGCGACGGCGACGTCGAACTGCCCACTCGTCGCGGCCACCGCGGCAATGGCCACGGCGACGATCAACCCGATGCCGCCGGCGAGGCCATCAAGGCCGTCGACGAAGGCGATCGCGACGGTGACGCCGATGACCCAGCAGATGGTCAGCGTCCACCCCAGCTGCGGCAGCAGTCGGACGACGTTCTCGCCGCCGGGATTCAGCCGAAGCTCCGTCACCGCGCTGCCGCCGCCACAGAGCGCGAGGCCGGCGACGACGAGCAGGAGCAATTTCAGCTTCCCGGAGAGCGCGTACGCGTCGTCGACGACGCCCATGACGAGCAGGACGACGAGCCCCAGGCCGATCGCGAGCCACGCGAACCCGCCGCCGGTCGGGGTCAACGCGAGCAGGCCGGGTGCGGCCACGAGTAGCGCCGCCGCAGCGATGCCGATGCCGCCGGTCCGCGGTGTGGCCTGCTGGTGCACCTTGCGCGGCCCCGGCGTGTCCATCAAACCCCAGCTGCGGCCCAGCAGGATCGCGAGATAGACCGTTGCCAACGACACCAACCCCGCCGCGAGCGGCGTCATCACCAGCCAGATCCAGGGCTTCAACTCAGGCAACGGCATCTCTCAGGTGAACACGCAGTTGCGGGCGAACTCGACCCGACAAATCTTCCCCAGGCTCGCCCGCGGCGGGAGCATACCTCAAGTCTTGCCGCTGCGCCGGGGCGGCGGATCGACGAGCTGATACTTCGGTGCCAGCTTCGGCGTGCCGAAGAACTTCTCCGTGTGTTCCACCAACAGGCTCGGCGGCACGCGAACGGCCGCGCCCGTGCCCAGGATGCTCACGCGGAGCACGACCAACGCACGCGGGTTGCCGTCGGCATCGTTCACCGCCGGCTGGTGCTCGACGACCGTGCCCACCAGACCCTCCTGCGGCCCGCCCGTCACACGGACCTGCCGGCCCACCGCGAGGTGCGGAAAAAACTCGAGGTCGCCCGCGCCCGCCCCGCGACAGGCGGCCTCGACCTGCGCGATCTCGTCGACGAAGACCGGCCGATCCGTCACCGGAATCACCTGGCACAGCCGGCCCGTCGTCATCGCGGTGCTGCGGCTTTCACTGTCGCCGCAGAAGAAGACGTAGCCGGGAAAGACCGGCGCCATCTGCCGACGCTTGCGGCCGCCGCTGAACGTGATCTTCTCCGCCATCGGCAGGAAGTGCGGAATCTCACGGCGGATCAGCTCCCAGGCGAAGATCTTCTCGTTTCGGCTCTTGGTGTGGCCGACAAACCATTCGCCCTCCAGCTCCTTCAAGCTGGCGAGGCCGGCGGGCGTCAGCGGAGGATTGTCCGTAAACTTCAGCATGCGTCGAATCGGCGGGAAGTCTATCGCCTCATGAGGAGGAGGCGAAGGGACCGATAACCGTAACAACGATGCCCGTCGTCCGCTCCCAGAACGCTCCCGCAGACGCCCCTGACGCCGCGGCAGAAGACGCGGGCGCCGCGGAAGCCGCCCTGCAGCGCATTCTGCAGCTTCGCGTGCCGATCATCGTCCGCCTCGCCCACCGGAAGCTGCCGTTGAAGGAAGTGCTGCGGATGGCCCACGGCTCGATCCTCGAGCTCGAGTGCTCCAGCGGTTCGGCGTTGCACCTGATGGTCAACAACCAGGTCGTTGGCGAAGGCGAAGCCGTCAAAGTCGGCGAAAACTTCGGCCTCCGCCTCACCGCCGTTGGCGACCTCAGCGACCGCATCTCCAGCCTCGGCGGATAACAATCCTCCCGATATCTCTGGCAGCAAGACGCGTCTTCCACCACCTCAAACCCCATGGGCTCCGCCCGTGCGTCGATGGGACGCCACGAGCTTCCACCCGATTTACCACAGCCTCCCGCTTCAGAACGTCGAATACTGACGCGATGCCCGCTGTACCTGACGTGCTCGCCCGCGCGATCGACCTGGAAGCCGACGAAGACGAAGTTCACTTCGCCCGCACGACGCTCGTCCCCGCGACTGCCGCCATCGCCGCGACGGCGATCGGCTTCGGCGTCGCCAGAGCCTGCTGCGGCGTGGACATCCGCAAGGCCGATCCGAAGGGCATCCTGCCGATGGCCATGGCCGCCTGCACCGCCGGCGTCGCCCTGTGGAGCTATTTCAACCCGCAGCCGAACCACATGAAGCCGGACCGCCGCGAGCGGAAGTGAGGCAACGGCTACCGTGATCGCGTGACGCAGGACGCCCGCCCCCGGCACGCCGTCCTCGCCACCTACGGCAGCAGCGGCGACGTCCACCCCTTTCTCGGCCTCGGCCTGCGACTCCGCCAACGCGGCTGGCGCGTCACGCTCGTCACCAACCCCAAGTACGACACGCTCGCACGCCAGCACGGTCTGGACTTCCACGGCGTCGGCGACGAGGGCGTCTTCGACTCCTTCGTCAACAACCCCGACATCTGGCACCCGCGGCGGGCGGCGAAGGTCATCTTCTCCGCCATGGCCGGGGCGACGCGGGAGACGCACGCGGCGCTCGTGGACTGCGCGGCCGACGCGGACCTCGTTCTAGCCAGCACGCTCGCCGTCGGGGCCCGCGTTTTTCAGGAGACGCACGATCGGCCGACGGTGACGATGCACCTCGCGCCGACGGCCCTGCGGAGCCGCCTCGAGCCGACCGTCCTGCCCGGGCTGCCGCCGTTGCAGATGCTGCCCAAGTCCGTGCTGCCGATCGTGCTCAAGCACTTTTGGAACGGGGCCGACCGCTTCGTTCTCGACCCGCTGCTCGGCGGCATCAACGACTTCCGCCAGGAGCTGGGCCTGACGCCGGTGACGGGCCTGACGGACGCGTGGTGGAACAGCCCGACGCGCATCCTCGGGGCTTGGCCGAGCTGGTTCGGCCAGGACCCGGGCGACTGGCCGGCGCAGCTGCGGCTGACCGGGTTTCCGCAGTACGACGAACGCGAGACGGCGGACCTGCCGGCGGACGTGGCGGCGTTTCTCGACGAGGGTGACCCGCCGATCGCCTTCACACCGGGCAGTGCGATGAAGTTCGGCCAACGCTTCTTCGCCACGGCCGCCGAGGCCTGCCGACGACTCGAAATACGCGGCTTGCTGCTGACGCGACACGCCGAGCAAATTCCGCCGAACCTGCCCGCGGGCGTGCGGCACGTCGCGTTCGCGCCGTTTTCACAGCTGCTCCCCCGTTGTCGGGCAATCGTGCACCACGGCGGCATCGGCACGATGGCGCAGGGCTTCGCCGCCGGCCTGCCGCAGCTGATCATGCCGATGGCCCACGACCAGCTCGACAACGCCTTCCGCCTCCGCCGCCTCGGCTGCGGCGACTCGCTCAAGCCACGCCAGTTCACGCCCCGCCGCGTCACCAATCGCCTCGGCCACCTGCTGTCGAACGACACCGTTGCCGCCGCCTGCCGCACATACGCCGGTCGTCTGCAAACCGATGACGGCCTCGACGTCGCCTGTGACAAACTCGAACGTGTCGCCAACCAGACGCCTTCGGCCGCGGCATGAACAGGCGAGTCACGCTCCCGTATTCGGCTCCGCCGGCGTCACCTCGAACGCGCGGCCTGCGCTGTCCTTTTGCACGTCTCGCTCGCTCACGACGCGGGTGCCGCAGATCCAGTCGGGAAGCCAGCGACCGTTTTTGATCAACGCGACGAACGCCGTGACGAGGATCAGGAGGGTCATCGCTGCGTTCAGCACCTGCGCGGCGTGGATCGGGACGGTGGTCGTGCCGGCACGCGCCTCGGCAAGGTGCATGGCGGCCGTGATGCTGGTGATCGAAGTCAAGATGCCGATGCGGACGAACTCGCGGAAGACGACCTGCGTCCGCGCAATTCGCCCGCCGGCGGCGGCGACGACCGCGAGCTTCATGACCCGCTTGCCCGGCGTCCGGCCGAGCAGGCACGTCAACAGCACCAGCAACGCCATCCCGGCGACGGCGGTCGGCAGCATCGCCACGGACTGCGCCAGGTCGGGCTGCGTGGTGATCGTCGTCACGCCGTTGACTACGACCCGCGTCGGCGGCACGAGCCGGTCGGCGAGCGGCTGGAAGTCGAACGTCCCGATGATGATGGCCGCCGGGATCATGCAGAACTGATCAACGAAGGCGGCGAAGATTCGATCGACCGCGAGCGGATTGCCAGACGCTTGCCGTCGCCTCGAGCGCGTGCGGATCGCTGCGGCAGGCTTCTCGTCACGGCTTTCGGTCATAATGCCCCGGCCTCGGTGCGACTGAAGTGGCTGCTCCGCGGCCTCTGCGGGAGATACGTTGCACAGTCCGATCATCTTCGCGGCCAACGCGTCGCTTGCACAAATGGCGGCCGAATTCGACGTCGTGGTCATGCACGCCCCTCGCGACCTCCGCCGCCGTTCGAGTGTCGACGTCTTCGTCGGCTCGTCCTTTGCCGCCTCGCCCGCTTTCTTCGACGGGGCCGCCCCGACCGGGACGGCTCTTGAAGACGACTTCGGCGACGGCGGCGCGACGCCGCTGTTCACGCCGCTTTACGACGTCGCCGAAGCCGAAGCAGCCACACAGGAAGGGGGCGGCGACGCCAGCTTCACCTTCGCCGCCCGCCGCGACCTGCACGTCGAGCAGGACAGCTAGGAGCCGTTTGAAAACAAGTAGGGTGGGCCCCGGCCCACCGTCTGTCCTTGGCCGATCTTGCGAATCCCGAT
>CAYQCT010000016.1:29036-31577 GCA_964416015.1 uncultured Tepidisphaerales bacterium | reverse complement strand
ACCTTCGCAGTCGCCTGAGCCCGCCGGCGAGCGATGCGTTTGGGACGTTGATGTACCCGAAGATCGTGCGGCTGACGCTACTCACGCTCGGCCCGACGCACGTGCCGGACGAGGCCGCGACGCACCAGGCCCGCGAGGCCGCCGCGGCGCGCGTGCCGGAATCGGCAGGCGACGTGGCGTACCGCGCCGGCCAAGTCTTGCTGCCCGCGGGTCGACGTGTTGGGGCGACGGAGACGGCCTTGCTTCGGGCGGAACACGCGGCGTTCCGGGCGAGTCTGCCGCGGTCGAGCGTCTGGGCAGAACGCGTCGGACTCGCCGGCGCGGCGACGTTGCTGACGATCGCGTTATCCGCCTACGCGGCCCGGCACTATCCGCGTGTCGTCGCCAACCCGCTCCGCGCCGCGACGCTCGGCGGGATGTTGCTGGCGTGCCTGCTCGTCGCGCAACTCGCCGGCCTGGGCACGGGCAGCACCGCCCTGCTCGGCGTCGGACCGGTCCTGCTGGCCGCCATGGTCATCTGCGTCGCCTACGACGGCCGCTTCGCCCTCGGCGTCGGCAGCACGCTCGGCCTGCTCGTCACGCTCGCCCTCGGCCGCGGCGTCGGGTTCTACCTCGTCATCCTCGCGGGCCTGCTGCCGGCGTGCTTCCTGCTGAAAGAAGTTCGCACGCGGCAACGCCTCGTCGAAGTCGGCGGCGCCTGCGCCTTGGCCGCCGGAGCTGCCGCGGTCCTCGTCGGCCTGCTCAACATGGACGGCCTGCGGCTGCTGCTGAGCGAATCCGCCTGGGCCGCACTCGCCGGTCTCGGCGCTGGCGGCCTCGTGCTCTGCGCCCTGCCGTTCGTCGAACGCAGCTTCCGCATCGTCACCGGCCTGACGCTGCTCGAGTACCAGGACCATCCGCTGCTCCGCCAGCTTGCCGTCGATGCGCCCGGCACGTATAGCCACTCGCAGCAGGTCGCAAGCATCGCCGAAGAAGCCGCCGTTGCCATCGACGCCGATGCCCTGCTCTGCCGCGTCGCGATGCACTTTCACGACATCGGCAAGCTCCGCAAACCCGAGTACTTCATCGAGAACCAGCGCAGCCTCGACCCCGCGCCGCGCGACGACCGCCCCTCGCCCAATCCGCACCTGACGCTCAACCCGAGCATGTCGCTGCTCGTCATCGTCGGCCACGTCAAGGACGGCGTCGCGATGGCCCGCGAGTGGGGCCTGCCGCGGGCGTTTCTGCCGTTCATCGAGGAACATCACGGCACGACGCTCGTCGAGTTCTTCTACCGCGAAGCCTGCGACCGCCAGCGGCAACGCATGATCGACGAGGGCGGCGAGCCCGGCCCGGAGATCGCCGACACCGACTTCCGCTATCCTGGCCCGCGTCCGCGGAGTCGGGAGACGGCGATCGCGATGCTCGCCGACTGCTGCGAATCGGCCTGTCGCGCGATGCCGGATCCGACGCCGACGCGGATCGAGGGGCGTGTCGAGGATCTGGTGCAGAAGCGTCTGCTGGACGGGCAATTTGATGAGTGCCCGATCACGATGAACGAGATCGAGAAGGTCCGCCGGAGCATCGTCAAGAGCCTGGTCGGCATCTACCACGGCCGAATTGCCTACCCGAGCGACAAGCCGGTCGAGGCCAAGCCGCGGCCGCAATTGACCCTCGTACGCCCGGCGGCGGGTTGAGGCCGGTGGAGATCAACCTGGTCAACCACACGCCCCTGCCGGCCGCCGACGCCGATTGGATTCTGCAGAAACTCCGTGAAGTAGCCGCGTTGCAAGCCGACACGCCGGACGAGTTGGTCGTGGCGATCGTCGATGACGCAACGATGGCCGACCTGCACGTCCGCCACCTCGGCCTCGCCGGGCCGACCGACGTGCTGACGTATCCGCTGGCGGAGGTTGATGGGCGTGTGGTCGAGGGCGAGGTTGTCCTCTGCCACGACGAGGCGGCTCGGCAGGCGGCCGCACGCGGGCACGACGTCCGCGACGAGCTTCTGCTCTACGCCATCCACGGCCTCCTGCACCTCTCTAGTTATGACGATCTTCGTGCGGCAGATGCGGCACGCATGCATGCTCGGGAAGACGAACTCCTCGACAAGGTCGGCGTCGGAGCACGTTATGAGATCGCTAAATCACGATCTTCGACGGAAACAGGCCATTAATGGCAGCGCTCTCTGCTTCTCTTGTAATAGCTTGAGGATGCCGGATCGTGAAGATTGAACTTGTCGAGGAGACTGGCTAGTTTAAACTTGCGGAAGATGCTGCGAACCGCTACGCTAGCGCCATGACGCGTGGCGGGTCTTATCCAACACGTAGTTACGCCAGCCAGTGCGGGCGTTCTTGGGCATCAACCGTCCTCGTGCTACTCGGGGTTTCTCTGCATACCAGCAACGTACTACGATACTTCTGCTAGTTCACGATCGATCGCAAGATAACCTGTGTGGCTGGTAGAACCCCACTACTTTTTCTCAAAAGGCGTAACCCGTTGGTCATAGTTCGGAGTTCCTTCATCTCATCGCTGGCGGGTACATAACATTATGCCGTACGG
>CAYQCT010000016.1:6497-29026 GCA_964416015.1 uncultured Tepidisphaerales bacterium | reverse complement strand
CATTCAATCCTAGGAGCACGATGCGTGTCACTATATTTACCATTGCCGCACTTGCTGTTGTCGTGTCAATGTTTTTGGGCCTCATGGTATTGAATTGGCTTCGATCGCCCTCGGATGAGGCGGCCTATCTGGATGAGATGCGGGACGTGCAGCCGGTTTCCAAGACCCAGGAGAGACTTGATCTAGCAATCGCAACGGCAAACGAAGTTCGGGACGAGGTTCTTGCGCAACTCGATGGAGATCAGGTACTTCGAACATTGAGTGCCGACGACGTGAATGCACTCGCGGGTCAGATGCAAACGGTGTATCAAGCCCTCTTCGAGAATGATTCCGTCGCCTTCAACAAGGTCCGCGAGAATGCAGGCCTTACTCCGGTACCGGAGGAACACCTGGACGCGTGGTGGAGCGAATTTGTCACGACGACGGACGGTGCCCCGATTGCACTGAGTGAACTCGTCGTTCGCCCATACCTCATCGATGGAGAACCTCAAATTTCAGCTTCCCAGGCCGAAGGGACATTTAGCATCTCGGCGGAAGCGGGGCCGCGAGGTCCCGACCGCGGACCCAACGACCTTGTGGATCCGGTGGGTGCAAAAGCGGATGCTGTAGAGATTTTCATACCTGCCCGCTTGCTCACCCGCAACGGCGAACCATTTGATGGACGTGTGAGCTTTATCTTCGCGAAGCACCCTGAAACGGAGCGTTGGCTGCTGATCCGCCGCTCCGTCGAGAACATTCCGACGGGACAGAGTGTACATCCGCCGACTCTATAGCGACGAATATGTCCTACGCCTTCTCTCATCTTCAGTCAATCTGACCGTTTCAGATGCACGTTCAACAGCATAAAGCTTTGTCGCGTCCGGGTTTCAGTCTGATTGAGTTGGTCGTTGTAATTGGTGTGATTGCGATCGTATTGGCCCTCCTTCTACCGGTTCTTTCGAGCGTTCGCGGGAAATCGCTGCTTTCCGACTGTGCCACGCGGCAACGCGAGGTGACGCGGGCGGCATTGCTTCGTGCTCAGGACGCAGATGGATTTCTTCCGCTCGCAGGAGAACTTGCCGTTCCTGGAGGAACCGCGGGATTCGCTACGCTTCCGGCGGCGCTTGGCGATGCGGGTCGTCGTCGCTACGTCTACCTCCCGGAGCCGCCGAGCACGTCGCCGTTTCTCCCGACGCGCGAGGACGCGGCAGCGTTCCCGGTCGCGCTCATGCCCTACCTCGGAAATGACCAAACCAGCATCGACGATGGTGTTCTGTCCGGCGTCGAGGAGGTCAAGTTTCATGATCTTGACGGCGCAGATCGCTTCATCTGTCCGGCCGCGTCGCCCGATCGGAAGATGACCCGGACTCACGAGCTTGTCATCGGCGAGACCTCTTACATCCGAGGACAATTGATCACGCTCGACTTCGCGTTGAACGCCGGAGTGCTCGGCTTCCATCATGATTCGGCCTTCAACGACGTACGTCGACGAGGGCATCTCGCGCGTGTTCCATCGGCAGCGTCGACGCTCCTGCTCGGCGACGCACACGCCGGCTTCGGTCCGGCAGGTGGTTCGTTGCTCGTCTGGGCTCCCGCCGCGGTTGATCTGCCGGTGACGATGGCGGACATGACGCCCGGTTCACCCCGCGCCGTGTGGGCAGCGCCGCTCGATCCCGCTCGCCATGATCGTCGGATGAACATCGCGTATCTGGACGGACACGTCGCTGCGGCTTCAACCAATGCCGAGTCGTTGGAGAAGGTCGTCGTGGCGTCGGACTGAGGCTGCCTTGGTAGCCGCGAACGGCGACACGTGGTGTCGCGGATCCTGTCGGCGGTAGGAGCGGGCTTCGCATCCTCGCCAGGAGCGTGTACGATCGCTGGCCCACCTTGCTTCGTCATCGGCACCGCCCTCCCGTGCCGCGTGACGTGACCGCCCGTTTCCGCCGTCCGGCGGGGACCAGCCAGCCCGCCGATGACGCTTCTTGCTCCACCGTTGATGCCGCTCCTGCAGGCCGCCGAAGCCGGTGTCGCTTACGGCAACTACATCGCCTGGTGGAAGCTGCTCATCCTCTTCGTCGTTTACCTCGTCTGGTTGCGGCTCATCAGCTGGATGGACAAAGACGCCACGCCCGCCCGGCTGCCACGCGAGGCAATCAACGGCGGCGCGCTCGGGGCGTTGCTGCTTTCGCTGCTCCTCGTGCTCGTGCTGCCGATGTTCGCGTTGGCGCTCGTGGCGGTCCTGCTGCTGCTCGCCGTCACGGTCGGCGGCTACCTGCTCTGGCGCAAGTCGACCGTCGGCCTCGACGACCTGCCGGCTGCTTTCCGGGCGTACCTCAAGGAGACGTTCACGCCAAAGAAGAAGCAGGGCAAGCCGGGCCAGAAGAAGGACGAGCCGACCGTCGCCGCCGGCAGCGTCACCCTGCTGGACGGGCGCGGGAACAAGCCGCCAGTGCCCGACGACGACGACCCGCTGCACGCCGGGTATCAGGCGGCGCACCGCCTGCTCGTCGAGCCGCTCGAGCAGCACGCCGAGCGGATTCAGCTCGTGCAGATCGCCCCGCGGCCGGACGCCGAGGGCAACATGCAGGACCGCTACGGCAGCAAGTACACCGTCGACGGCGTTGATCATCCCGGCCAGGCCGTGCCCGCCGCCGAAGGCATCGCGGCCGTCGACTATTTGAAGGATCTGGCAAAACTTGACCGCGAAGAGCGTCGCAAGGTGCAGAAGGGCAAGCTGATGGCCCGCACGAGCGACGGTGCCCGCGAGCTCGGCCTGCAGACACGCGGCACGCGGGCCGGCGAGACGCTGACGCTCGAAGTCGACGAGAAGAGTCGCTACCAGCAGCGGCTGACGCAGCTCGGCATGACGCCGCCGCAACGTGAGGTCGTCGACGCCTTCATACGTGGCGACGGCTTTGAGAACGGGCGGATTGCCATCATTTCCGCGCCCGAGGGTGGCGGCCTCGACGCCATCAAGTACGGCGTGCTGGCGGAGCACGACGCCTTCACGCAGCACATTCTGACCGCCGAGCGGCGGGTCGAACGTGACCTCGAAGGCATCACGCAGCAGCCGATCGGTGAGGATCCGAAGGAGCACGCGAAGCAGATTTCCTGGCTTGCCGACCAGCAGCCGAACGTGTTGCTCGTCGAGCGTGCTGCCGGCAAAGCCGCGGCGGCGGAGGTGTTGCGCTACGCCCAGGAAGATGGCAACGTCGGCTACGTGGCCCTTCGCGCCGCCAACACTGCCGAGGCCGCCGCCGGCTGGATCAAACAGTGCGGCGACGCCAAGGCCGCCCTGAAGCCGGTCGGCCTCATCTTGTCGGGTCGCTACTTCCGCAAGCTCTGCGACGCCTGCAAGATTCAATACGAACCCGCCGATGCCGTGCTCGCCAAGCTCGGCGTGCCCAAGGGGAAGGTGCGTGAGCTCTACAAAGCCCGCACCGAACCGATGCTCGACCAACGCGGCAACCCGGTCACCTGCAACTTCTGCGGCGGCCTCGGCTATCGCGGGCGCGTCGGCGCGTTCGAGATCCTGCCGGTCGATGCAACGGTGCGGAAACAGCTGGCGATGGATCCGTCGCCCGGTGCGGTCCGCAACCTGCTGCGGGCGAAGAAACTGCTCACGCTCAATGATGCCGCCATCCGACAGGTCGTCGCCGGCCGGACGGACCTTTCCGAAGTGCAGCGCGTCCTCAGCCAGGACGGCGGCACTGCGAAGCGACCGCCCACGCCGGCTGCCTAGTTCCTTCCATCGTTCCTCGATTCGTAGTCGCCACCATGATCTTCAGCGCTCTCATCATCATGGTTCTCGGGCTCATCGCCTTCTTCCACTACACGCAGGGTTTCTTCAGCAGCACCGCGAGCGCGATTGCCGCGGGCATTGCCGCGTTTGCCGCGTGGAGCTTTCACGAGCCGCTGGCCCGCGTCGCCGATGCACCGCTGGGCGCATATGGCGATGGGGTTGCCCTGGCGGCGATTTTCGCGATCGTCTACTTCGCCCTGCGGACCGTCCTCGACAGCCTGATCCCCGGCAACGTCCGCTTTCCCGCCGTCGCCGACAAGATCGGCGGGGCGGTGATGGGGCTCGTTGCCGGCTTCTTCGCGACTGCGATCATCGCCCTCATGGGCCAGTTGCTGCCGATTGGGCCGAGCATCGCGATGTACGAGCGGTACCCGACGCAGGACGTCGAGTTCGGTGCTCCGCGGCACATTGGCCGCTCGCTCTACAAGCTTCGCGATCCGCGGAAGAACGACGTCGTCGAGATGTACAACGTCCTTCGTGTGCCGACAATCGGAACGACGGAGGCCCGTGACGAGGCGGCGGAGCTGTGGGTTCCCGTCGATCGGTGGTTCGTCTCGCTGACGGACGGCGTGTCCGGCCTTGACGGCGCACTCGCCGGGGCGACGGACCGTAAGGACGTATATCCCGGGGACTTCGACGACTACGCCGATGCGATCTACGGCCGCCGGCTTGGCCGTCAGCAGGCGGCGTTGCATGCCGCGTCCACGATCGGCGAACGCCGCGACGTCACAGCCGGCGACCGCGGCGCCTTGTTCCTCCTCGATGCGACGGGCGGCATCCCGGCAGTCTCCGGCGAAGACTGGTCCGACGCCCGCTCCGCCGTTGACGACACCTACACGCCGGCCTCGGGCAACGAGTTGCTCGTCGTCCGCCTGCTCTTCGACAGCGACGCCGGCGAGAACGAGTTCGTTCGTTTTGGCCCCGCCAACGCCCGCCTGGTCGTCGACGATCGGCAGTACTTCCCGTTTGCCACGCTCGAGTCCGCGCAGATTCTCGCGATTCACAATCCCGACGACCGCCTGCTCGCTCGCGACGGCGTCGACCTCGTCTACGAAGTGCCCGCCGAGGCATTCGCGTCGGCCGACAAGGACAAGCTCGCCCCGCCGGCGTTTGTCGAGTTCAAGGAGTTGGCGGTCGTTCCGCTGGCGGATGAGGTCGTCTACCCAACGGTGACGGCCGACCGGCGGGCGCAGATCCAGCGGAAAAAGACGGTCCAGCAACGCATGCACGCCGTCCTTCGCGGCGAAGACGTCGGCCGCGCCACCCGCGCCCGCACAAGCGAGGCTTTTGACGAGATGCGAGCCAGCCTTCCTGAAGAAGCCGCCGACCCCGCCGCCGCCGCTGTCAATGCGACGGCAGCGGAGGACGACGATCCTGTCGTCCAAGAAGACGAGACGACGAGTCCCCCGGCGGCCGACGACACCGACGAGAACGAGGGCGGCGGCGGCATGCTCGACGGGTTGCGTCGTCGCAACGAAGAACGTAACGAATTTCCGGAGTAGCCTCCGCGTCAGCGCGGCAGTCAGTCTCGCAGCTTCACCGCCACCACCGTCTGATCGTCTTCCGGCGGACGCCCTTCGGTGTAGTCGGCGAGTCGGCGGATCAGGTCGTCGATTAGCGTTCTCGCCCCGCAACGGCAGCCGACGAGCGACTTGTCCAAGCCATCGGTGCCCCACATCCCGCGTTGCCCGTCGCGGGCCTCGGTGATGCCGTCGGTGTAGGCGACCAAGACGTCGCCGGGGTCGAGCGTCGTCTCGCCGTTGTCGTAGGTTTCGTGCGGATCGATCCCCAGCGGCAGGCTGCGGGCGTAGCCGTCGGCGAGCGGGCCGGCTCGTGCGGCTTCGTCATCGGTCCGCGTGTTCGCATGCTTCACCCGCGGCGGCGGATGACCGGCGTTGGCGAAGCGGAGACGACGCGTCGTCGGGTCGAGAATGCCGTACCAGGCGGTGACGAACGTGCCGCCCTTCTTCGTGTAGCGCTCGCAGAGATGCCGATTCAGGTGGCTCATTAATCGACCGGGCGGATCGGGGTGCGGCGGATCCTCGATGGCATGCGCGATGGCGTGCACGACCGCCATCAACACCGCCGCCGGCGTGCCGTGGCCGCTGACGTCCGCGAGCAGAATACCGAGCTTGCCGCCCGGCAGGTCGAAGAAGTCATAGTAATCGCCACCCGCCTGTTCGCTCGCCTCGTAGTACGTCGCCACGTCGAGCCCCGACACCTCCGGCAGCCGCTCGGGCAGGAGCGATTGCTGAATCCGGCCGACCTGCTCCATCGCCTCGCGAAGCTGCCGATTGCTCCGATTCGCCTGCTGGCGGAGGACAAGCGTGTTCGTCGCCCGCCCGAAGAGATTGCTGACCCACACCTG
Organism: uncultured Tepidisphaerales bacterium; assembly: GCA_964416015.1. Taxonomy (GTDB): domain Bacteria; phylum Planctomycetota; class Phycisphaerae; order Tepidisphaerales; family Tepidisphaeraceae; genus JBCDKH01. The sequence continues at coordinate 22,877 of CAYQCT010000016.1, read as the reverse complement.
GTCCGGCAGCCGCGAGCGATCGAAAGCGTTGGCCTCGCGACGGAGGAAAACGACCATGTTCAACGCCTCACCCTCATCGAACATCGGCACTGCGATCAGGCTGCGCATGCCGGCAAGAAACTCCGCCGCCGGATCTTCAGGCGTGACGGTGTCAGCCAGATCCTCAACCAAAACCGGTTCGCCGTCGTGCAGGAGCTGCCCGAGGAAGCCGTGCTCGAGGACCGGCTTGGTTCCTCCGTCACGCCACGGATCGAAGTCGATGCCCCAGGTGCTGCTACGCGTGATGCGGTACTGCGGAGCGGCAAGGCCGCGACGACTCAGCGAGAGGTAGCCGTCGGTCGGGAACGCTTCGTACATCCGCCGGTAATAGTCTGCGACGAGCTGCTGCGGATCCGTATGCCGGCTGATCGCCCGCATCGTCTCGGTAAAGAACGCGAGGCGCCGCTCGTCATCCCCGTCGAAGAGCCAGTGGCCACGCGGTGACGGATCGGGCTTCGTCTCATCACTGGGCACGGGCGGATCGTACGGGAACCGGGTAAGCTGCACGAATGTGACGTATTCCGCCAGACGTGGATGCCTTCGCCGGACGTCACGCGCTTCTTCCCGACTAGGTTAAATCTCCCCGAACGACGAGATGCACCGTGAAGATCATCCTTCCCTACAGCGATGAGCGGCGGCAACGCTGGGCCTTGCTGCGTCGACACCAGCTTCCTGTCGCATCCGTTCTTCTGGCGATTCTTATCGGCTACCTCGTATTGCCCCACGTGGTTGATCGAATGCAGGTGCTCCGTGCGCAGAAGCTCATTATTCGAGGTGATGTAGCGGTTGTCGAGGACGCGGATCCGAGTTGGCTCATAAAGCACAGCAGTCGAGATACCATCCCGGTCGCCTCGTTTCCTTCGTCAGTGGTTACAGATGTAGCAAATGCTGCGGGTCTCGGCCGAAGCGGCTTCATGTTTGGAAACTTGTATGCTGGTAGCGTCTCGGCCCCCGGCGAGGCATCGCGCCTTGTCCTTCTCTCCGCCAATCATATAGTTCCTGGAGTGGCCACTACTCGCATCCGTTGGGATACAATCGCGCTTGCTAGATTATCGTCGAACGCCAAGAAGGTGCGAGGCGGAACAGCCGACATCGGAAGGTTTCCAGGTTGTTCCCGATGTGCCTTTGCAAGTAGTAGATCGACCGATTCCGTTTGCGAAGATTCCGCGTCGTTTGAGATCATAACGTTTGATCGCGTACGCGATAACGCCGCTTCGTCGGCGTTTGACAAGTCGATGTCGTCAGAGATCTGCTGCAAGCAGACATACGTCGTTCACCTCCGCCACGACGACCGCGTCGTGATCGAGCCGCGACCGCCGGAAAGCGGGACGCCATGAGCGACGCCGACGTCATCGCCCGCGGGACGAACTTCGCCACGCGTCTGGCAGCGGGTGTGGCGGGCGGGTTGCTGACGCTGATCGGGCTGCTGCTTGGCGAGGTCGTGCTGGTCGCCGGCTACATGCTGCTCGCGTTCGGCGTCGTGACGATGGTCGCGGCGATCCTTCTAAGACGACGCGGCTTCGAGCTTCGTCGCGATGGCGTTCTGCTGACGCACGGCGGGCGGACCTTCGGCGAGCGAGAGCTCGTGCCATGGCGGGACGTCGCTCGGCTCGACATCGACCCGACGAACGACAGCGATGCCGGCCTCGTCTCGTACGTCCGGCATAACAGTGAGGATGCCGTCCGCCTGCCGGGCGTTGTGCGGGAGCTGCGGCCGGTTGTCGAACGCTTGCACGCGGAGGTCGGGCCGCACCATCCGCGGCTCGGCCTGCCACAACTTCCGGCAGCACCGACGCCGCCTCTCGCCGTCGCCGCCAACGACCAATGATGGCGGCGATGAAGCCGTACCTCGTCGCGTTGCTCGCCTTACCCGCGTTGGCCTCGGCGGAGGTGCCGCGGGAGCTGCTGACAGTCGATGAGGCCGTCGGTATAGACGAAGTGACGCGGCATGTCACTTGGCTCTCGGCTGACGAGCGGCAGGGACGCGGCCTCGGCACCGAAGGTCTCGACGCCGCGGCGAACATGATCGCCTCACAGTTCGAGACGCTCGGCCTGCAGGCGTTCGAAGCGGACGGCTTCGACGGGTACTTCCAAGAGTTCGACCTGCCCTTCTCGCAAGGCTTCGACCCGGCCGACAGCAGTCTCCGCATCGGCGACCGCGAGCTGACGGCGACGGAAGATTTCATGCCGTTCGGTTGGAGCAAGGCCGACGACTTCGAGGGCGAACTAGTCTTCGCCGGCTACGGCATCAGCCGCGAGGATTACGACGATTATGAAGGACTCGACGTCGCCGGGAAGGTCGCGCTGATCCTGCGGTACGAGCCGTTCGAGGAAGACGGCCGCAGTCGATTCTCGGGCAGCCGTGGCTTCAGTCGCGACGCCGGCTTTCGCCGGAAGATGGCCGCGGCCGAGGCGGCCGGGGCGAAGGCGTTGCTCGTCGTGAATCCGCCACAGCACTCGCGGGCCAAGGGTCTCGTTCGCGCATCGAGCGGCATGACATTAGGCAAGATTCCGGCGATGCACGTCACGCAGGAGACCGCCGATGCACTGCTCGGCGAAGCCGGCCTTCCGGAGGTTGCGGAGCTTCAGGAACGCATCGACTCGACCGGCACGCCCGCGTCGATGGCGGCAAAGAACGGCGTCGAGATCACCGGCGGCTGGTCAGACGAGTCGATGGAGACGCGTGTTCGCAACGTCGTCGCCTACCTGCCCGGCTCGACACGGCCGGACGAGTTCGTCGTGGTTGGCGCGCACTACGACCACGTCGGTCACGGCGAGTACGGCAGCATGGTGCCGGGCGAGGTGCACAACGGTGCCGACGACAACGCCAGCGGCACGACGGCGGTTATGGAAATCGCCGAGGCGTTGGCGACGGCGGCGAAGGACGGCCGCGGGCCGGAGCGGTCGGTGGCATTTGTGCTGTTTTCCGCCGAGGAAGTTGGTCTCATCGGCAGCCAGCACTTCGTCGACAACGCGCCGATAGACGTTCGGCAGATGGTCGCGATGGTCAACCTCGACATGGTCGGCCGGGTTCGTGAAGGCGAGATCTTCGTCGGCGGCTACGGGACGAGCTTGGCGTTGGCGTCGGCTGCGCCCGCTGCAGTGTCCGCGGCGGGTCTGATCTTGCGGCCGGATCCGGAAGGCTTGGAAGCGCGTAGCGACCACGCGCCGTTTCTCGCCGTCGACATCCCGGCGATCTATTTCTTCAGTGGCTTTCATGATCAATATCACCGGCCAGAAGACGATGCCGAATTGATCAATCACGAAGGCCTCGTGCGGGTCACGCGGGCGGGCCTGGCCGTTGTTCGGGCGGCGGCGGCGGCACCGGAGGCGGCGTTGGCGTGGGTCGAGCCGACGCGGCCGGTGCTGCTGGGCGTGCAACTGGCGGGCGGCAACGACCTGACGATCGCCGGCGTCGTCCCCGGCAGCTTCGCGGCCTCGGCCGGCGTGCAGGAAGGCGACAAGATCCTGGCCGTCGGCAACGCGGAGGTCGAGACGATCCTCGAGCTTCGCCGCCAGCTCGACACGTTCCAGGCCGGCGACGAGGCGACGCTGCACGTCCGCCGCGGCGAGCAACGCGTGACGTCCCAAGGCCGCTTCCCCGGCGGCCCGGCGACGCGTCGCGGCGGTTGATTCGCCCCGTCGATCTGCGACGATACCGGCATCATGCCCACGCTCCAGGTACGCGACGAAACCCTCGACGGCCGCCCCACCGAAGGCGGCGGCATGACGCTCTCACTCGACGATCTGGCCGAGACGGTGACGGTTCGCGAACTGATCCGGGCCCGCGTCTACCAGGAAGTCGACGACCACAATCGCCGCGTGCGTCAAGCCAATGCCGACCGTGTTCCGTTCAGCGGCCTCGTCACGCCAACGGAGACCGAGCAGCGTCTGAACGGGCCGGGCACAGGCAAGGCATCCGCGAAGGAAGTCGACTGGCGCAAGCAGTTCGACGCGGCGTGCGAGGCCTTCAAGATGAACGGCTTCCTCGTCCTGGTCGACGATCGGCAGGTGAGCGACCTCGAGGATGAAATCACGCTGCGGCCGGAGACGGACGTGGCGTTTGTAAAGCTGACGATGCTGGTGGGAGGGTAAATCATGATTGCTGAAGAGCAACTCATCTACGAGAAGGTCAATGCGCCGGCATTTAATGCCGATGCAACGGATGACCCGGAGGTGCAGCGGGTCCTTTGGACGTTCGCCCGCGACGTGATGCGTCACGCACGCGTGTACCCGCGTCTGAAGATCGATCAATATGAAGGTGCCGCTGAGCTACTGCAGAAGAATGAGTCTTGGTCTCGACGTGTAGCTCTTGCCGGTACGCGCTTTCACGATTATCTGGAGCAAGTATCACGAAGCTACAGGAGTCAAGGTCCTGACAAGACGCCTGACCAGGAAGATTTCGAACGGATCACGAACTATTAGTACTTTGGTGTCATGAAGGCGCAGGAGGCGGTCGCATCATTGCTCGCACAGCTGTTACGGAGGCGACTACCGCTCGGTGAGCAGGATTTTGTTGTTCTTCTTGATGCAGCTTGCGCCGGTAATGGCTATGGGCACTTGGGAGCTGTGACTTCAGCCGCTGCTTTGTCGCTTCTGAAGAATCGTCTGAAGGATGGCGGGTTAACTTCGGATGAGGCGAAGGCAGTCAAGCGATTACAATCGATGTTTGCGGATCAGAGTGATGCGACGTTGCTGCTTGCGAAGCTTCGTGCAGTTATGCCAGAAGATGACCGTGAGCAGGAGACGCAGCCGGACCTTCTACTGCCTGACGTTCTGCCACCGGCCGTCGCGGCGGGATCAACGGCCGTTGCTACCGACCTCAAGCGGCGGCTCGGCATCGACGTGACGCAGCGGGACGACGAGGTCGATGAAGTCGGCCTTGACGGCTTTAAGCTTTGGCGGCAGTCGCCTTACGTCACGGAGCACGGAATCATCACGCAGGCGCTGGAGAACTTCGCGAGGTCGCGGCTTCAGCCGTACGGCACGATTGCGACCGACAATAACGGCGATGAACATTTCGTGCCGTTCGTGACGGACGACGAAGTGGCCGATCTGCAGTTCGAAGCAACCAAAGTTCTAGCGGAGGCACCGAGCAAGCGGAAGCTTCGTGCCGCTCTCCGCGAGCGTCGGGCCAGCCTGTCGAAGGAGCGAATGAGCCGTTTCGACTGCGGAGATCCGGAGTGGGAAGTGCCGAGCGTACTCGATGACATGATCCGCCGGATGGATGAGCGCGGGATCCCGGCTACGCGAGATAGCGAAGCAGGCGGACGTGACGGCTTCTTCGATCGGATGCTGACAGAGTCGTCGAACCTCGACGACTATGGCAAAGGCCGGTTGCCCTTGCCTGAGGTGGAGCAGGCGGAGCGGTTTCACGCTGAATCTCCTCTCACGGACGGCGAGCGGCACGTGTTGCATCGGATGCGGTGTCGCGTGCTGAGCCAGCCGCCGCTGGGCGAGCTGGATGAGTCGCTGTCGCGGCTGAACGTGCTGATCGACGGCAAGAAGACGACGTTGCTGCTCGTGCCGGGCGAGCACTGGTCGGACGCGGTGCATCACGATCTGGCAAAGACGACGCCGCCGCGGCGGCGGGCGTGGGCGACGCTGCTGCGTCATGCCGCATCGGCATCGTCGGGCAGTTCGTCGAAGAAGTGGCAAAAGGCGGCGGCAGCGGCGATGCAGCCGGTCGGCGGATCGCTCGTGAGAAAGCAATTCGCAGCCTGGTTCTCACTCGTCGCACGCGGGCGGTCGCTGGCGATGATGCCGAATCAGTACGAGCACCTGACGCAAGACACGCTCAACGAGCACAATGCGACCGTGCTCAAGGGCCTCGTCTGGACGCTCGCCGGGCAGGCCGATGCGGCATCGCCGCGGGTGGTGGCGGACTTGCTGCTGACGTCGCTCAAGAAGATTCCCGGCGTCGGACCTCGCTGCGTGAAGGTGGCAAATGCGTGCGTCTGGACGCTCGGCGAGATGGCGGCGGACAAGGACGCGGCGGTGCGGGACGCGGCCCTCGGGCAGCTGGCACGGCTCAAGGCTCGCGTCACGTTTCGCACGACGCTCAACGCCATCGAACGAGCCCTCGAGAAGGCGGCGGCGAAGGCGGGTGTGCCGAAGGAGGATCTCGAAGAGCTCGGCACGCCGGCGTTTGATTTCGTCGGCGGCGACCGGGTCGAGCAGCTCGGCGACGCGACGGCCACGCTGCGGGTTGTCGGCAACAAGGTGACCACGACCTGGACGAACGACAAGGGCAAGGCCGTCAAAGCCGTGCCGGCTGGGGTGAAGCGGGAGCACAAGGACGAGCTCAAGGAGCTCAAGCAGGCGGCGAAGGATGCCGAGGGCGTGCTGCTGGCCGGGCGGGATCGGCTGGACAGTTTGTATCTCGCCGACAAGTCATGGAAGTTGGCGGATTGGCGGGACCGGTACCTCAATCACGGTCTGCTGGGCACGCTCACGCGGCGGCTGATCTGGAGGGTCGACGGCACGCCCGTGCTCTTCGATGGCGAGACGGCGAAGGATCTTACGGGCGAGTCGCTTACGTTCGGCGACACCGCGGAGGTACGCCTGTGGCATCCGATTGACACGCCAATGGACGAGGTGCTGGCGTGGCGGGATCGGCTGGCGAGCATCGAGATCACGCAGCCGTTCAAGCAGGCGCACCGCGAGGTCTATCTGCTGACGGATGCCGAAAGGAACACGAACACGTACAGCAACCGCTTCGCCGCCCACATCCTGCGGCAGCACCAGTTCAACGCGCTGTGTGCTGCAAAGAGGTGGCGGAATCAGCTTCGGCTGCTCGTTGACGACGTCTACGAGCCGCCGCATCGGCTGCTGCCGGCGTACGACCTGCGGGCCGAGTTTTGGGTCGTAGGGGCGGGCGACGAGACGAATGACACCGGCGTCTACACCTACCTCGCGACCGATCAGGTTCGTTTCTACCGAACGGCCGCGACGCGGAACCTGCAACACGCCGGCGGCGGCGGGTACGACATGAGCGGCCGTGATGGCGACGAGGGCAACGCCCCGCTGCCGCTCGACCAGATTCCGCCGCTCGTGCTGAGTGAAGTCCTCCGCGATTGCGACCTCTTCGTCGGCGTCACCTCCGTCGGCAACGACCTTGATTGGCAGGACGGCGGGCGGCAGCCGGCCTTCGGCGACTACTGGCAGAGCTTCGCCTTCGGCGACCTTTCGCAGACGGCGATGACCCGCAAGGCCGTCCTCGAGAAGCTCGTGCCGCGGCTGAAGATCGCCGACCGCTGCACGTTCGTCGACAAGTTCCTCGTCGTCCGCGGCGACCTGCAGTCGTACAAGATCCACCTTGGAAGCGGCAACATTCTTATGACGCCGAACGACGCGTACCTCTGCATCGTGCCCGGCCGGAGCCCGCCGACGACGCCGAAGCAGGCGTTCCTGCCGTTCGAGGGCGACCGGACGCTGAGCATCATCCTGAGCAAGGCGATGCTGCTGGCCGACGAGTCGAAGATTACGGACCCGACGATCCTTTCGCAGATCCGCTGACCAGTCCTCCTACTCTGCCGCCATGAGTCTGGAAGTCGGCATCGTCGGCCTGCCCAACGTCGGCAAGAGCACCCTGTTCAACGCCCTCACTAAGGCCGGGATCCTCGCGGCCAACTACCCGTTCGCCACGATCAAGCCGAACGTAGGCGTCGTGCCGGTGCCGGACGATCGGCTGAAGGTGCTTGAGAAGTACCAGGCGACGGAGAAAGTCATCCCCGCACAGGTCCAATTCGTCGACATCGCCGGCCTCGTCAAGGGCGCGAGCAAGGGCGAAGGCAAGGGCAACGACTTCCTCGAGAACATCCGGCAATCGGACGCCATCGCGCACGTCGTGCGGTGCTTCGAGGACGACGACATCCAGCACGTCGCCGGCCGAGTCGATCCGGTTGACGATGCCGAGACGATCGACCTCGAGCTTGCCCTGGCCGACGTCGACGTCGTCGCCAGTGCCCTGCAGAAGGTCGCCAAGAAGGCCAAGAGCGGCGACAAGGAGGCGAACCAGCAGAAGGCGTTGCTCGAGAAATGCCAAGGCCCGCTCGACCAGGGCACGCCGCTGCGCAAGCTTGATTGGTCGGATGACGAACGCAAGGCCCTCCGCGGATTCGGGCTAATCACGTTAAAGAAGGTGTTGTTCGTGGCAAACGTCGACGAAGACGACGTCAACGGCGAAGGCCCGCTGGCGACGAAGCTTCGCGAGTACGCTGCTTCGCAGGACGCGCCGGTCGTGCCGGTGTGTGCCAAGATCGAGAGCGAGCTGTCGGAGCTGGAGGACGACGAGCGGGACGAGATGCTCGGCGACCTCGGTCTGACGGAGCCGGCGTTGGCGTCGCTGGCGCGGGCGGCATACGACATGCTCGGGCTGCAGAGCTACTTCACGAGCGGGCCGAAGGAGATCCGGGCGTGGACTGTCCATCGCGGGGCGACCGCGCCGGAGGCGGCGGGCGTCATTCACACCGACTTCGAACGCGGCTTCATTCGGGCCGAAGTATTCGGCCTCGCCGACCTGGAGGAGCACGGCAGCGAGCAGGCGATCAAGAACGCCGGCAAGCTCCGCAGCGAAGGCAAGGGCTACGTCATGCAGGACGGCGACGTCGTGCATTTCCGCTTCAACGTCTGAGGCAGAGCGTCGCGTCTTGTCGCCGACGCGTCGGCTCCTTACGGTGCCCGCCATGCCAGCCAATGCAGTCGTCGGCCAATCCGGCGGACCCACCAGCGTCATCAACCAGTCCCTCGTCGGCGTCGTCCAGGCCGCCAAGAAAGCGGGCCACATCGACACGATCTACGGCGCCCGCCATGGCGTGCGTGGTGTGCTCAACGACGACCTGCTCGACCTCAACGACTGTCCGGACGAGCTGCTCGAACGCATCGCCAACACGCCCAGCAGCGCGCTCGGCAGCACGCGAGACAAGCCGGACGAGGAGTACTGCCGCAACCTGTTCGGTGCGTTGAAGAAGCGGGACATCAAGTACTTTTTCTACATCGGCGGCAATGACAGCGCCGACACCGCTCGCATCGTCCGCGAAGTCGCCAAGGCCGAGAGCTACGACCTGCATGTCGTGCACGTGCCCAAGACGATCGACAACGACCTGCGCGTGCACGACCACACGCCGGGCTTCGGCAGTGCGGCGAAGTTTGTCGCGTCGGCGATGATCGGCGACGACATGGACAACCGGAGCCTGCCGGGGATCAAGATCGACGTTATCATGGGCCGCCACGCCGGCTTTCTAACGGCGGCGTCGGCGTTGGCCCGCGTCGCGCCCAACAGTGGGCCGCACCTGATCTTCGTGCCGGAGAAGCCGGTGAGCGAGGACGATTTCGCCGCCGCCGTCGAGAAGGTGTACGCGAAGCACGGGCGTTGCCTCATCGCCGCCAGCGAGGGCATCACAGCCCCCGACGGCAAGACCTTCGCCGAGCACATGGCCGACGATCTGGAGCGCGATGCGCACGGCAACATCCAACTCTCCGGCACCGGCGCGTTGGGCGATTATCTCGCGTCGATCGTTAACAAGAAGCTGGGCACGCCGGGCGGCAAGAAGCTCCGCGTGCGGGCCGACACGTTCGGCTACCTGCAACGCTCCTTCGCCGGCATCGTCAGCGAAACAGACGCCGCCGAGGCGCGTCTTGTCGGTCGCATGGCCGTCGAATACACCGCCGATGCCGCCAACGAGCAAGGCAGCGTCGTCATGACGCGTACGTCCGGCAGCGACTATGCGATCGAGACCCACCTCGAGCCGCTGGAGAACGTCGCCCGCCTGACGAAGCACATGGACGACGGCTACCTGACCGACGACTTCGACGTGACGGACCAGTGGATGGACTACGTCCGCCCGCTGGCCGGGACGATTCTGAAGGTCGGGACGTTCGACGAGTGGAAGTGAGGTAAGTACGTTCGACGAGTGGAAGTGAGGTAAGTGAAGGTGCTGCGTCGACTGAGACGCTTCTTTGTGTCAAAGCCCCGCATGTACATGCGGGGCTATCGGAACTCGCGCGGGACGAAGCTCGTCGTGCGGGTGTGCTTCGTCGGAGGGAGAGGGCAAATGGGGTTCGCTACGCTCATCGCGCTTGTCCTCCACGTCGATCAACCTCCGCGACCTCCTCCGCCCCGGCGTCGCCGGCGTGCGGGCAAACTGGCGGCCGTTCATCCTGCTGCAATTGGCCGCGCTGGCCGTCGTCGTCGGCTACTACCAGATCGACGCGATCCAGAACGTTCTCGATGCCCTCGGCCGGCTGCGCGATCGCAGCGGCTACCTCTTCGCCGCCGTCTCCTCGGCGTTTGCCGGGGCCGTCCTGCCGGAGGTCGCGAAGCTGATCGTGCAGCCGCAGTTCAAGCTGCGCGAGCGGGCCGAGGAGGTGACGTTCCTGCTCGTGCTGTTCTTCTTCAACGGCATGCTGGTCGACGCGCTCTATCGAACCCTCGCGACAATCTTCGGCAGCGGCACCGACTTCGGCACGGCCGTCATGAAAATGCTGGCGGACATGCTCGTCTTCACGCCGTTCATCGCCCTGCCGCTGGTGATGTTCTGCTTCGCCGTCCGCCGCCACGGGTACCGACTGGTCGCGGCCGTCCGGGAAATTGCCGCGACCGGGCCGGTGCGGTGGTACCTGAAGCGGGTCGTGCCGTTGCTCCTGCCGAACTGGGCGTTCTGGACGCCGATGGTGTTGCTGATCTACTCGATGCCGGCGGGCCTGCAGATCGCAACGTTCGCCGGGGCATTGTCGGCCTGGTCGCTCGTCATGGTCTTCATCGGCAACGCCGAGCCGGAGGACGTGGCCGTCACCACGCCGGCCGCGTCGTAGCGTTGGCAAAGATTCCGCGGCGAGCCCTGAGCGTGAGCGAGGGGTCTTCGCGCGTTGCAGGTTCGTCAGAACCCCTCGCTCACGCTCAGGGCTCGCACAGAAGAACTTTGCGAATCTGCGAACCGTTCTATAACGTTCGCCATGCCTCTGCCCCGCGTCCTCGGCCTCGGCGAAGTCCTCTGGGACCTGCAACCGCACGGCCGCCAGCTCGGCGGCGCGCCGGGCAACTTCGCCTACCACTGCCACGCTCAGGGCTTTGCCGCCGCGCCGGTCTCGGCCGTCGGCGATGACGATCTCGGCCGCGATCTGCTCGCCGAACTTCGGCAACGCGACGTCGATACGCAGCTCGTTGCCGTACTCGACGACAAGCCGACGAGCACAGTCGATGTTGAGCTCAACGCGGCCGGCAAGCCGACATACACGATCCACGAAGGTGTCGCCTGGGACTACCTGCCGGCGAGCGACGACGTCCTCGCCGCCGCCCGGCAAGCGCAGGCCGTCTGCTTCGGTTCGCTCGCGCAGCGGAACGACGCATCTCGCCAGTCGATCCAGCAGATCCTCGACGCCACGCCCGCCGACTGCCTGCGCGTCTTCGACGTCAACCTGCGGCAGCACTACTACGACGCCGGCGTCCTCGACGAAAGCCTTGGGCGGACGACGATCTTCAAACTCAGCGACGACGAGGTCGACGAGGTCGCCAAGCTGCTCGGCCTGCCCGCCGATCACGCGGCGTTCGGCGACGCCTTATTCACGAGCTTCCCGAAGCTCGACCTGCTCGTCCTCACCCGCGGCGGCGAGGGCTCGACGCTCCGCCGACGCGATGGCGAGACGAGCGACCACCCGCAGACCAAGCCGCCGGGCGAGGTCGTCAGCACCGTTGGTGCCGGCGACAGCTTCACCGCCGGCGTCGTCAGCGGCCTGCTGGCCGGCAAGTCGCTCGCCGAGGCGCACGACCTGGCCGCGCGGCTGTCGGCGTTTGTCGTGACGCAGCCGGGTGCGATGCCGGACGTGCCGGCGGAACTACGCGTCTGACGGTGCCGGTTCGCCGGGCTCGGGGTAGATCATCGAACGCTCCTCGACGCCGACGTCGAACGCCTTCTGCGTCGCCGCCAGGTCCGCACCGCCCCGCCACATTCGGCCGGCCGCCCGCACGTAGTCGACCGCCTTCGCCAAGGCCCGCGCGTACCGGCCGCTCGTCACATCCGTCGCCGCCAGAGCAGCTTCAACTTCACTCGTCGTCATCATCCCGCCGGCCGCCAGCGTCTGCGTCGCCGCGATCAACGGCGTCTCTCGACTATAGAAGTTTGTGTCCGTCAGAAATCTCTTCCACTTCGTCTCGTCCGGCGAATTCATGACGGATTCGTACTCGTGCAGCCGAATCTTGAAATCCTGCACGGCCGGGATCAGGTGGGCAAACCAATTGTGGATATCGTCGACGTCGGGCTTGAGCGTGTGCATGCGGATGAGCTCGCGTCGCATGACAGTCTGCGCGAGCAGGCCGAGGTCTGGCGAAGCGCCGGGCGACGCCGGATCGAGCAGGCCCGGCGGAAAGATGCCGTCGCCGCCGAAGCGTTCGCGGAGCATCAGGACGTCGCAGTAGATCGTGCACTCGTTAAAGCCGCGGGCCGCGTCGCCGGCTTGCTTGAAGAAGGCAAACACCGGCTTCATGTGGCGGTCGATGCTGCGGTGCGTCAACGCCCCCAGCACGAACGCCAGCTTCGGCCGCCACAGCGGGTCGCCGGCGTCGCCGCGGTCGTGCTCCTTCCGCGACCAGGCGATGATCTCGGCACTGAACTTGTCGGCCTTGCGCGTGACGGTGCCGAGCTGCGCGACATGGTCGTTCTCCGGGTCGTCCCAGCATTCGAGGAAGACCGGCTCGATCCCGCCGGACTCGCCAAGAGCGCGGCAGAGATTGCGGGTGTCGAGGCAACAGGCGACGTGGCAGACGTGCTCGGACATGCCGCCAGCCTATCCAGGGCGACGCAGGTGCCAAAGAAACTCGCGGTTGCCGTCGGCACGGCGGCTGCCACGGATCGGCGACTCGGTCTCGCCGACGATGCCGAAGCCGGCGGCAGTGACGTGCTCCCGAACCTTGTCGAGCACCGCGTCCAGCCGATCATCCGGCAAGGTTCCGCGGGTTGCCCGAAGCGTCGCGGGATCGGCCTCGTAATGCGGCTTCACGAGCGTCACAACATGACCGTTGTCGGCAAGCAGTCGCGCACATGTCGGCAACAGCTTTGCCTGCCGCGTCCAACCGGCGTCGGCGACGACAACGTTGACCGGCTCGGGAAGCTCGACGTGCATCGCGTTGGACCGCTCCATCACGACGACCCGCGGATCGTTCCGCAGCCGCCAGTCGAGCACGCCGTAGCCGGTATCAACGCTGTAGACGCGGGCGACGCCGCGACGGAGCAGGACGTCGGTAAAGCCGCCCGTGCTACAACCCAGGTCGGCGGCGACGCGGCCGGTGACGTCGAGCGCGAAGGCGTTCAGGGCGTGGTCGAGCTTGAGCCCGCCACGCGAGACGAAACTGTGCGGCGGGTCGGCGGGCACGTCCGGCTACGCTACCCACGCGATGGCCGACGGCACGTTCTACATCACGACGCCGATCTACTACACCAACGGCGAGCCGCACATCGGCCACGTCTACACCAGCGTCGCCGCCGACGCCGTCGCACGCTACCACCGGCTTCGCGGCGACAAGACCTTCTTCCTCACTGGTACCGACGAGCACGGCCAGAAGATCGCCCGCGCCGCCGACGAGGCCGGCGTGCCGCCGCAGCAACTCGTCGACCAGATGGCCGGCACGTTCAAAGCCTACTTCGACAAGCTCGGCCTCAGTCACGACGACTTCATTCGTACGACGCAAGAACGTCACACACGGGCTGTGCGTCTTGTTCTGAAAAGACTCCAGTCGCAGGACGACATCTACCTCGGCAGCTACAGCGGTTGGTACGACGCCGGCGAGGAAGCCTTCGTCAGCGAGAACGATGCAAAGGCAAGTGACTACAAAAGTCCTATCAGCGGCCGGCCGTTGGAGAAGTATGAAGAGCCGTCGTACTTCTTTCGCCTGACGAAGTATCTGCCGAAGCTGATCGAGCACTATGAGCAGCACCCGCAGGCGGTCCGGCCGGAGGCGCGGTACAACGAGGTGCTGAGCAAACTGCGGATGGGTTTCGAAGATGGCAGCCTCGGCGACTTGTCCATCAGCCGGAGCACGTTCGACTGGGGTGTTCCGTTTCCGGACGATCCGGAGCACGTGGCCTATGTCTGGGTCGACGCGCTGACGAACTATGTTTCGGCTCTGGGTTACGGTAGCGGAGATCACGAGCGACACGACACGTTCTGGCCAGCGAATGTGCACTTGATCGGCAAGGACATTTTGTGGTTCCATGCCGTCTATTGGCCTTGCATGCTGATGGCCCTCGGCGAGCCGTTGCCGCGGCAGGTCTTCGCGCACGGCTGGTGGACGAGCGGCGGCAAGAAGATGAGCAAGTCGCTCGGAAACTTCATTGATGTCGATACGATCGACGCCGCGGCGTCGTTGTACGGCTTCGACGCGTTGCGCTACCACATGCTCCGCGCCGGCCCGTTCGGCGGCGACCTCGACTGGACCGACGACGGGCTCGCCAAGAGCTACGCGGAGCTGGCGAACGTGCTCGGCAACGGGCTCAATCGCGTGCTGAAGATGACGGGCAAGTACCGCGAGGGCATCGTGCCGGAACGGGCGGCCGGGGCGACGGAGCAGGACGATGCAGCGCTCGCGACGGCGGACGAACTGCTGGTCAGGGCAGAGGACGCGTGGGGCGAGATGCGGCTGCAGGACGCGGTGTCGCTTCCGGTCGAGATCGCCCGGGCGATGAACGTTTACGTCGATCAGACGGCCCCGTTCAGCCTCGCCAAGGACCCATCGCAGGCGGCGCGGCTTGACGCGGTGCTGGCGACGGCGACGGGCATGATCTACCGGGCGGCGGTCGCGTTGCTGCCGGTGATCCCGGCGAAGGCGGAGGCGGCGTTGTCGCAGATGAAGGTCGCGTTCGTCGGCAAGACGACGCAGGAGCTTCTTGCGCATCCGCCGGCCGCCGGGCACCGACTGGGCAGCGGATCTCCGCTCTTCCCGAGGCTGGACAAGTAGACGAAGCCGCCCACTCGGCGCGGCAGATGCATCTGAAGCAATCGCTACAGACGCGCCGTCATTTTTAAGAATTGCTTCGTCTTTCTCCCGTGCAGGTCTAGCAACGGGAGCCAGTCGCTCTACCTTTCGGTCCTGCGTCGGCGGGGTGTCGATGCTTTCACACTTTTAGGAGAGACCATGCATCGCACCATTTGCGAAACCCTTGAGAACCGCCGCCTGCTGTCGGCGAAAACTGCCCTCATCGCCGTCTGGGGCGAGACCCTGCACGTCTACGGAACCGACGGCCAGGATGCGATCCACGTCGACGCCGGCGATTATGGCGTCGACGCCGAGGACCAGCGTGTCTTCGGCAACTTCGACGGTGACCCCTTCGACATGACGCTGCCGAGCGGCACGTTCGACACGGTCTACGTTGAGGGCAAGGACGGCAACGACTACGTTGGCCTGTACGGCGTCCTGCCCGAAGGTGGCAGCGCCTATGCCGGGGCGGGCGACGATTACGTCCTGATCGCCGGCGGCAACATCAGCCGGCACCTCACCATCGACGGCGGCGTCGGGGACGACGAGCTGGTCCTGCGTGACAGCAAGGTCGAGGGAATCACCCTTCGCGGCCGCAACGGCGACGATGACATGGTCGTCAGCAACGCCCTCGTCACCAACTATCTCAGCGTCCTCGGCGAGCACGGCAACGACAGTCTGAGCATCGCCGACACCACCGTCTTCGGCTTCGCCTACGGCTCCGGCGGCGGCGGCGGGCACGACGTGCTGACCCTCGACAACCCCGACTTCCGCGGCGGCTCGTACTTCAGCCTGTTCGACGAGAAGATCTTCGCCTGAGGCGCATTGTAAAGTTTCAACAGAAGACAGCCGCGGTTCATCGAGCCGCGGCTGCTTACGTTCTAGAGTAACGGATGGTGGGCTGAAGCCCACCCTACGACCTGACGCTGGTCTCTAAACAACGAGCGACAGCGGGTCGTAGTCGCCCTGGAGGACCTGCGTCGGGTCGGCGTTGAGCCAGTCTTTGAGCAGGCCGGCGTAGGCGCGGCGGAAGTCGACGGTGTGCTTCAGGTCGCCGCGGTCGAGGTCGGTCAGGCTCGGGTGCGGCGAGTGGAAGCCGCCCTTGACCTTCGGGCCGGCGACGAACATTGGGCCGGCGGCGCCGTGGTCGGTGCCGTCGTTGGCGTTCTGCTTCACGCGGCGGCCGAACTCGCTGAAGGCCAGCAGCGTGACCTTGTCGCCGATGCCCTTAGCGGTGAGGTCGTCGAAGAAGGCCTTGACGTTGTCGGCGACGCCTTGCAGGAGGTTCTGGTGGTTGCCGAGCTGGTTGGCGTGCGTGTCGTAGCCGCCGGTCTGGGCGTAGAAGACGCGGGTGCCGAAGTTGCCGCTGATGA
>CAYQCT010000016.1:3806-6361 GCA_964416015.1 uncultured Tepidisphaerales bacterium | reverse complement strand
AGTAGGCCTGCTGCGGATTGTCCGCGTCCTTTGCCAATTCCTGCAGGTCGACAAGGATCTCGCGTTCGAGCGTGCGGTCGTAGTCGCTGCCGCGTTGGAAGCTCAGGCCGAAGTCGTCGAGCTTCTGCACGCTCGGCACGGTGACAGTCGGTGACACGAGCGCCATGGGCACTTCCTGACCAATGTTGATCGCGTTGAGCGGGTTGTTGGCGATGCTGTCGTTGCGTGTGCCGCGGACGAGGTGGTCGAGGTAGTGGCCGAGCCAGCCGGAGCCGTCGCCGCCGGTGGTGTCGCCGGCGTGCCAGATGCCCATGCTTTCGAAGTGGCTGCGATTCGGCTTCGGGTAGCCGCAGCCGGGCAGGATCGCCAGGTCGCCCTCGTCCCACATCGTCTTGAACGCGGTCATGCCCGGATTGAGCGACCAATCGTCGTCGAGCTTGTGCAGGCCTTCGGTCAGCTTGATCGTCGGGCGGGCCTTGGCGTACTCGTCGTTGCCGACGGGGACGAGCGTGTTGAGCCCGTCGTTGCCGCCGGACATCTGCAGGACGACCAGGATGTTGTCCTTGGGCACGGGCGTCCCGACCGTCTCGCCGTCGGCGAAGGCGAGCTTCGGGATCAGCGTCGGCACCGTCCCGCCGAGCGCGATCGCGGGTAGAGAGCCGAGGCCGACCTTGAGGAAGTCGCGACGTGAGGAAGTGGACATGAGGTTGGTGCTTGAGGCTCGTTGCTAGGAGCTTGGGCCGGAGTAGGCTGTGCTGTTCATCAGGCGACGAACGCGAGCACAATATGTCTGCCAAGTAACGAGTACCTAGCAACAAGTTCCAATTACGCCAGTTGATACGCCGGGCAGCTGGCGATCAACTGAATGATCCCGCCGACCTTTTCGCGGATGCGGCGGCCGTCGCGCTTCCAGGTGGCGGGCTCGTTCTCGCGGTTGCGGGAGAGGTAGTCGACGAGGCGTTCGCGGACGTTGGGACTGACGCGGCCGTCGAGCATGACGGTGGCGTAGGCGTCGGCGACGTCTTCGGCGGTGTCGAGCTCGCGGCCGTCGACGAACTCGCGCAGGCCGTTGCCGGCGAACTCGTTGAAGCCCTGCTGGCCGAGGTCGCGGCAGAAGCGGAAGCGTTCGATGACGGTCGTCGAGTTGATCCACGCCCGGCCGCCTTCCCAGCCGGCAACGTTTGGCGGATAGAGCAGCTTTTGCCCCATTCGCTCGACGGCGCCGCGGAGGAAGCTGGCCCGCGGGCGGCCGCCGGTGGCGAAGCAGGAGCCGACGACGAGCTCGACCGGGCTCTTGATCCGGCTGCGGTAGGCCCACTCGCTCATCATCAGCCGGCTGCCGACGATCTCGCGGAGCGTGTCGCCGACGTGCCAGTCGTTGCTGCGCAGCCGGCCCGCGTAGTGATCGACGTGCTCGTCGAGCGGCTTGGGGTGGACGAAGGTCTGCAGCAGCCGACGTGCGATGAAGCGGGCGGCTTCGGGGTGCTTTAGAATCGCATCGACCGCCTGCTCGTCGTTCAACGTGCCGGTCGTTGCATACTCCGTCCCGGCGAAGATCGTCTTCTCGTCCGCGTCATGCGCCTTCTCGTCAAAGCGGGACGAACTGCCGCGAATCTGCCAGCCGGTGAAGGCGCGGGATAGCTCCTGGATGTCGGCTTCTTCATAGTGGCCGACGCCAAGGCAGAAGAGCTCGAGGACCTCGCGGCCATAGTTCTCGTTGGGGCTGCCCTTCTTCGACTTGTCGCCGTCAAGCCAGCGGAGCATCGCCGGCTGGCGGCCGACCTTGACGACGAGGTCGCGGAAGCTGCCGAGCCCGTCGCGGCGGAAGGCTTCGATCTGATCGTGCATCCAGTCGGCCCGGCGGACTTTGCCGGCGCTGGTGGCGAAGTGGTCGTGCCAGAGCAACGCCATCCGCTCCTGCAGCGGCTTGGGCGTGTGCGTCATGCGGTGCAGCCACCAGTCGGCGACGGTGTTCACGTTCCGCCGGACGTCGAAGAGGCTCTTGGCCTGCTCGAGGAAGCTGTCGAGACCGCCGACGTCGGAGTGCGGGTCGAAGTCGAAGATGCGTTCGACCGTCGCCTGCGGGCCGGATTCGAGGGCTTCGTCGAGCTTGTCGGGCGTCGCGCCGAACTCGAGCCGGCGCAGCAGGTGTCCGGCGGTGCGGACATCAAACTCGATGCTGTTGGTAAAAGGAGCCTCAAAATCCACCGGCGGCGTTGCCGGGCCGCTCGGCCGGGTGGAAGGCGTCAAAGGCCGCGTAGAAGGACGCGTGCTGGGCATCGTCATGGCCATACTTGCTTCGTTCCTCCTCAATCCGGTTATTCCCGATAGCGGGAGTACGACGGCAAATGCTACCGGATCGATAGGTCGCCTGCAACATGATCGGACGTCAAACGAGCGCGATGCTGACTAGCACAAGGTTGCGGCCGGTCGATTTGCCGGCGGCACGGCGTCTACTGTGCCCGCCGCATGGACCGGTAGCTCAGTTGGTTAGAGCATCCGGCTTTTAACCGGAGTGTCGAGGGTTCGAATCCCTCCCGGTCCACTTCATCTTC
>CAYQCT010000016.1:1638-3796 GCA_964416015.1 uncultured Tepidisphaerales bacterium | reverse complement strand
CCCGATCGGCGGCGGCTTGGGCCAGTCACGTTCGACGTCCTCGCCGATCCGCCGGCCGGTGCGGAACTGGTGGACGGCCGAGCGGAGCAGTATCGGGACGAGGCCCGGATCTTCAGAAAGTCGATGCACCGCCTCGGCCGAGCCTGCGAACGGGCTTCGGCGGATCCTGCCACCGATCTGGTGGCGGAGGACGGCATCGCGGTACATCGTCAGCGCGAGATCGACCCGTCGAAGCGTCTCTGCATTCTTGAAGCGGCCGCGCATCTGCCGCAGGACGTGCACCGCGCTCAACGCCATGCGGCCAATGTTCTTCGACATCGAACCCGCCGCGACGCGGTACCGCACGCGGGCATCGTCCGCCGACGTGAACTGGCAGCCGTTGGCGGCGAGGCGGAGCAGGATGTCCCAATCCTCGTGTCCGTGCAACGCAGGATCGACCCCGAACCCGCCGACGGCATCGACGGCTTCGCGGCGAAACAGGTAGCAGACCGGCGGCGCGAGGTTGATCGGCAGCAGCGTCTGCTCCGGCCGCGCGGCGAAGGTCGGCGCGGCGAACTCGCGCAGTGTCTCGCCCTGCTCGTCGATTTCGAACCAACCAGCGCAGACGGCGTCCGCGTCGCCTGCCACGCGGTGCTGGGCCGCGATGCTCCCCGGCGTCAGCTCGTCATCGGCATCAAGAAAGACGACCCAATCGCCCGTCGCCCGGGCCAGCCCAGCGTTCCGAGCTGCAGCGAGGCCGGCGTTCTTCTGCCGGATCAGCAGGACGTCGTCGGCAATGTCTGCCAATGCCGCGACGACATCGTCCGGCGAGCCGTCGTCGACGACGACGACCTCGACTCTTCCTGCTTCGTCGCCTGCCAACGCACTTTTCGCGGCCGCGGCGACGTAGTCAGCCTGCTTGTAGCAGGGAATGACGACGCTGGTGCGGGGGCCGGGCGAGCGCACGCCGCAGCCTACCAGTCTCGCGACGTTGCCCCGCCCGAGAACTTTCAGCATCAGCAGGACGTTCGCGATATATTTTCGGCGTGGCGTCGCTGAATCTCCTCCCGCACTACGGCAGCGAGCTTGCCCGCATCAGCCGGCAAAGCTGGGCGGGCCGGCACGTGTACCGGGGTTGGCTCGACGTCGCCCGAGCCGCCCTGGCGCGATTTTCGTCGACGCCGATGGGTTCGCGGCGGCTGCGGGGTCGCAACCTGCAGCTCCAGCTCCAAGGCCTGGCGGACCCGATCTGGGTGCGGTGCGGGACGAACGACTTCGAGCTCGTCGAGGAGATTTTCGAGCTCGAGGAGTACGAGCCGGCGAGCCAGCTCGATATCGGTGGCAACGAGCGCCCTGTGATGCTCGACCTCGGCGCGAACGTCGGGCTGGCAACGCTGAGGCTGGCGTCGCTGGTGCCGGGACTCCGGGTCGTGGCGGTCGAGCCGGACGCGGGCAACGCCGACTGCTTCCGCCGGAACGTTGCCGCTTTGCTGGCGAGTGGGCAGGCGGAGTTGATCGAAGGCTTCGTCGGCGGCGCGGACGGCACGGCCTCGATCGACCGCTCCGGCGGTACGTGGGCCTACGCCAAAGCCGAGGCTTCGGAGGACGAAGCCATCGCCTGCCTCTCCATGCCGACCCTGCTCGCCCAAACCGGCATCGAGCACGTCGACATGCTGAAGTGCGACATCGAAGGCAGCGAGCAGTTTGCCGAATGTTCCGCCTGGATCGGACGCGTGAAGAACCTGATCGTCGAGACCCACGAGCCCTATCGGCCGGGTCAACTTTATGACGACCTGCGTCGAAACGGCGGTCGGTTCGAGTTGCTCCGCGAGTGCGAAGCGGGCGACCACGTGGTCTGCTATCTGCGTGCTTCGTGAAGCGGCCGACTCGACGGCTACTTCTTCGATTTCTTCGGCTTGGGTTGCGGGACGAGGGTTTCGAGCGTCAGCTGTTTGCCGAAGCAGACGAGCGTGTCGTTCTCGAGAATCTCCCGCGTGCCACGCGGGTTGGGAATCGTCAGGCCCTGCCGCAGGATGCTGAGGACGAGGACGTCCCGTTCGCGAAGCTGCGCATCGGCCAGTGTCTTGCCGATGAGGTCGCTGCCGGCGGCGACGGGTACCTCGGCGACGCCGTAGCCGCTCTTGAGCGTGAGCCGCTGGCGGATGTCGACGTCGGGGAA
>CAYQCT010000016.1:1154-1628 GCA_964416015.1 uncultured Tepidisphaerales bacterium | reverse complement strand
CGATGAGCTGAATCACCTCGCCGGCCACATCGACATTGGTCGCGGCTTCGATGCCTTCGAGGCCGGGGCTGCTGTTGACTTCCATCACCTGCGGCCCGTCCGTCGCCTCGAGCATGTCCACACCGGCCACACGCAAGCCCATGATCTGGGCGGCGTGAACGGCCGTTCGCTCGTATTCCTCGTCGAGTTTCAGCGACTCGATCGTGCCGCCGCGGTGGACGTTGCTGCGGAACTCGGTGCCGGTCGCGCTGCGTCGCATGGCCGCGACGACGCGGTCGCCGACGACGAACGCGCGGACGTCCTTGCCCTTGGACTCGGCGACGAACTTCTGGATCAGCACGTTCTGCTTGAGCCCGCTGAAGGCCTCGATGATCGCCTCGGCGACCTTCTCCGATTCGGCGAGGATCACGCCGACGCCCTGCGTGCCTTCGAGCAGCTTGATGATGACCGGCGCCCCGCCGACGCTGCTGATGG
>CAYQCT010000016.1:0-1053 GCA_964416015.1 uncultured Tepidisphaerales bacterium | reverse complement strand
AGAAGGTGACGCTGGCGCCGATGCGCGGGATGACCGCGTCGTATCGACTCAGCGTCTTGCCCTTGAAGACAAGGCTCGGGGCCTGGCGTTCGACCTGGATGGCGAACTTCATGTGGTCCAGCACCTTGACGTCGTGCCCGCGCTCGACGGCGGCTTCGCGGAGGCGACGCGTGCTGTAGGTGCCGCGGCCACGGGAGAGAATGCAGAGTTTCAAGAACGTCCTGGGTCGGGCGTGAGGGAAGAAGGGCGAATCTTGCGAAGAGGCTTGGGCAAAAGGAACTCTGCCCCGCTGTCGACGAGGTAGGCGCCGGCGAGGGCTCGGCGGCCCAGCAGGACGCGGTGCAGCATCTTGTGCCGCGTCGTCAGGCTCAGTTCCACCGGCCGCGTGAGCCGGCCGAGACGAAGACGCGTCTCGACGAAGAGCCGGTCGGCCCCGTGGCCGCTGGCGCTGCGGACGTGCTCGCGGCGAGTGATCGGAGCAACGAGCTCGCGGCTGACGTCGCCGGTGCGGCGGTGCAGACGCAGGACGAACCGGACGGTGCCGTCGTCACGGTCGTCGATCTCGGCGCAGTCGATGGCGCCGGTGGCGGCGCCGGTGTCGAGCTTGACGGTCATCCGCCGGACGTGCCAATCAGGAAAGCTGGCGGCTTCGCGCCATCCGGCAACCAGGGGCAACGTCTGCTCGGCGGGCGGCGGCACGGGACATGTTGTACCCGCACGGCCCGATCCGCGACACCCGCGCACCGTCCTACCATGGCGACCCCTCATGGCGAAGAAGTACGACCTGATTGTGATCGGCGGCGGCCCGGCCGGCTACGCCGCTGCCATCCGCGCCGGACAGCTCGGCAAACGCGTCCTCTGCGTCGAGAAGGAAAACCTCGGCGGCACCTGCCTCAACTGGGGCTGCATCCCGACCAAGGCCCTTCTCGACGCCGGGGCCTTCGTGCGACAGGCCCGCGATCACGCCGGCGAGTTCGGCGTGAGCTTCGACAACATGGTCGTCGACTTCCACAAGCCCATCGCTCGCAGCCGCCAGATCGCCGGCAAGCTCAA
>CAYQCT010000015.1:26407-32278 GCA_964416015.1 uncultured Tepidisphaerales bacterium | reverse complement strand
GATCTGCCCCCGCTCCCGTGCCGCCGCCAGGGCCGCATCGCGCTCGCGCAGACCAGCGACCAGTCGGCCGACGAAGTAGGCGACGAGCACCGCGACCAACAATAGCGCCGCCGCGTTGCCGACCCGCTCCGTCCAGGCAGGAAGGTTCGCCTCGCCCGGCAGCAACGGCCGATGCCGCACGGCGAGCACCGCGTAGCACGCCGCGACCGCCGCCACGACCGCCCAGGCCCACCGCGGCCCGAGCACAACCGCCGCCATCGCCACGTGCAAGGCGTAGAGGTTCGCGAAGGGATTGTCCGTCCCGCCGGTCAGGTACAGCAACGCCGTCAGCAGCCCGACGTCGAGCACGACCGCCGCCGCCGCGAGCCACGCCGGCGTGCGCCGCTTCGTGCGAAGCCAGACGAACAAGGCGACGTTCGACAGCAGCGTCACGCCGATGACGACCGCCAACGGCACGAGCGGGTAGTCAATGCCGAAGCCCGCCGTCGCAACGCCGATCGCCACGACCTGTCCCGTCGCCGCAAGCCAACGCAGACGGACGAGCCAGCGCAGCACGATGCCGCCGTCGCCACGGGTTGCTTCGCCGGCGAGCGACGCGACGGGCGAGGGTTGAGCGACCGTGTCCACGCCCGCAGTATTCGGCCGCACGAAGCCGCACCACCTTGCGACTATCCTGCCTCCCCATGGCTGCGACGCTTTCCCCGACCTTCCGCTCGCACACCTGCGGCCAACTCCGCCTCGACGACGTCGGTGCGAACGTCAAGCTCGCCGGCTGGGTCGGCAAGTACCGCGACCACGGCAACCTCGTCTTCCTCGACCTCCGCGACCGCGAAGGCATCACGCAAATTACCTTCGACGCCGACCTTTGCGGCGAGGCCGTTCTCGAACAGGCCCGCACGCTCCGCAACGAATGGTGCGTCGGCGTCGAGGGCAAGGTCGTCAAACGAGCCGGCAAAGCCGACGAAGACAAGAAGAATGAGAAACTTGCCACCGGCGACATCGAGATCATGGCGACGTCGCTGGTGATCTATAGCGAGTCGCCGACGCCGCCCTTCCAGATCGGCGACGAGAAGGTTAACGAAGAACGCCGCCTCGAGTCGCGCTACCTCGACCTGCGTCGGCCGAAGATGCAGCAGATTCTGCGGACGCGGAGCAAGGCGATGCAGGTTATCCGCAGGGTGCTCGACGAGCACGGCTTCCTCGAAGTTGAAACGCCGAACCTCACGCGGGCAACGCCGGAAGGAGCCCGCGACTTCCTCGTGCCGAGCCGCCTGGTGCCGGGCAGTTTCTACGCGTTGCCGCAGAGCCCGCAGATTTTCAAGCAGATGCTGATGGTCGGCGGCTGCGACAAGTACATGCAGATCGCCCGCTGCTTCCGCGACGAAGACCCGCGGGCCGACCGGCAGGCGGAGTTCACGCAGCTCGACCTCGAGATGTCGTTCGTGACGCAGGAGGACGTCATGCGGGTGACGGAGGCCGTTGTGCGGAGCGTGTGGAAGGAGACGGTCGGCGAGGAGTTGCCGGCCGAGATTCCGCACATCACCTACGACGAGGCGATGACGAAGTACGGCAGCGATCGGCCGGACCTTCGATTCGACATGCCGTTGTATGACTTGACGGATCTCGGCAAGAAGACGGACTTCAAGGTATT
The DNA here is from genome assembly GCA_964416015.1 of uncultured Tepidisphaerales bacterium. Taxonomy (GTDB): domain Bacteria; phylum Planctomycetota; class Phycisphaerae; order Tepidisphaerales; family Tepidisphaeraceae; genus JBCDKH01. The sequence goes on along the minus strand of CAYQCT010000015.1, from coordinate 30,627 downwards.
CAGTGCGGCGGCCATGGTGAAGTGCATCGTGGTCGACGGCGGTGCGGGCATGACGCGGAAGGAGACGGACGCACTGGCCGAGTGGGCCAAGGGCTACGGAGCGAAGGGACTGGCCGTGACGAAGGTCGTCGGCGGCAAGTTCGACACGGGCGTCGCCAAGTTCCTCGAGCCGATCGCGGCCGAGGTGATCGAGCGGACGGGAGCGAAGGACGGCGACCTGCTGGCCTTCGCCGCCGACAAGCCGCGGATCGTGCACAAAGTGTTGGGCGAGTTACGCCTGAAGATCGCCGAGGACCGCGGCATCGAGCCGAAGACGAAGTTCGCCTGGACGTGGGTCGTCGACTTCCCGGCCTTCGACGAGGACGAGAAGAGCGGCCAGCTCACCTACACGCACCATCCCTTCACCGCCCTGGCCGACGAGGCCGACGTCGAGAAGCTCGCGAGCGCCGACAAGCAGACGCTGCTCGGCATCAAGAGCGTCGGCTACGACCTCGTCGTCAACGGCAGCGAACTCGGCGGCGGCTCGATCCGAATCCACCGCTACGACACGCAAAAGAAGGTCCTGGCCGCCCTCGGCATTAGTGAGGAACGCCAGGAACGCAACTTCGGTTTCTTACTCGAAGCTTTGAAGTACGGCGCCCCACCCCACGGCGGCATCGCCCTTGGCCTCGACCGCGTCATCATGGCCCTCCTCGACCTCGACAACATTCGAGATGTCATCGCCTTCCCCAAAACGCAGTCCGGCACCGATCTGCTCTTCGACGCTCCAGCGGCCGTGGATGAGAACTCGCTTGCTGAGGTGCACGTCAAGAGTCTGGCGGACGACGCGGCGTAGCGTCGGTGATCGGTTATCACCACCCAAAGGTCAAAGCCCACGGCCTGAGGCCGTGGGCTTTCGATCATGCTAACTTCATCCAGAAGCTCCCATGTCGCTCAACCCGCACCGCGGCCTCGCCGGCCGGGAGCGGTCAGGCCAGTCTTTTCGACGCCGACCGCCAGTAGCGGCTGAATCGTTTGAGGTCCGTCGATCCGTCCAGCTCGACCATCGTCGGCGGCGGCACGACCGCGGCGGAGAGTTCGTCGGCCACCTGTCGTGTCCGCTCGCTCTGGCTCGCCTGCGTCACGGTCGGCCGACCTTCGGCCAACTCACGAACCGCCGCGGCAACGTCGTCGGCGATGACAACCTTCACATTCGGCAGCTCCGCCAGACACTCGCAGATGAACGCGATCGGCTTCAGCGTCGTCGCCTCGGCCACGCCGCGGTCGAAGACGAAGACGCCCGGCCGGCCGTCGGCGAGCAGCGGGTGGTTCGGCCGCAGCATGCGATCGTGCACGAAGACCACCGCGTCCGCCGGGACGTCCTCGGCGGCGGGTTCCCAAGGCTCGACGCGACGAAGATCGACACCGAGCGGCTCGCCGGCGTCCTGCGTCGCATCCGGTCCCTGCGGAAACAGCTTCGCTGCCAACTGCTCATAGCTGCCGTCGAGCGGGTCTTTGCTCGCGTGCTTTGCGAACCGGCCGCCGGTGTTCTTTACTACATTCTCTCGATTCATGAAGTACGGCTTCGCGCCGAACGTACTTGCGACCCATTGCCAACTAAGGTTGTTGCTCGCCGGATCGCCGTCGACGAGGTGCCGAAGAAACCAGGCCGCGCCCGCTTGCCAGCTCACGCGGCGGGCGTGCACGACGTAGCACGCCAGCCACATCCGCGCGTGGTTGTGCAGCCAGCCTTCCTCGCGTAGCTGCCGGGCGAAGTGGTCGACCCAGTCGACGCCGGTCTCGCCCGCTTCGATCTCTTCCGGTAACTCTTCTGCATAATCCACCGGGCCGTAGCCGGTCTTCCAGGATTCGATGCTCGTCCAGACGCCCCGCTCGCCGACGGCGGCGTAGACGCGTTGGAAGTAGTCGTGCCATGCCAGTTCCTGCGTGAGCTTGCCGGCGTCGCGCGGATGATCGACCTTTGCCAGAGCTGCCTCGCGGACTTCCGGCAGCGTCAGGCAGCCGTGCCGGAGGTACGGCGAAAGACGCGTCACCGCCCCGTCGAGGTGGTTGCGTGTCTTGGCGTACTTCGTCGGTTCGATTTGATCGAGCCGCTCCAACGCCGCCGCCCTGCCGCCGCGGTCGGGGGCGAGGCGGTCGTCCCGCGTCGCCGCCTGCGGGAAGACTTTACGAAGCCGCGTCTGCAGTTCGTCCCGATCCCCGGCCGTTACATCTATAGAAGTCACGCCCGCATCTTTGCCCTCCGCCGACGCAGCAGGCAGAAACCGGCCATCCCGCCCAGGCCCGCGAGGGTCGGCTCGGGCATCATCGTCGGCCGCAGGAGCAGGTTGAAGTTCGCGTGGTCGTAGTGCGGCGTGCCGCCCTGGTTGAAGCGGACCTTGAACGAGTCGCCCTCGTCGAGCACCAGTGGCGTGAGGCCGCCGTTGAAGTCGATCGACAGGTTCGTCGCGACGTCGTCGTCCGTGTACGGCACGGCCAAGCCGCCGACGATCGTGGTGACGCCGTCCACAACGGTCTCGAACGTCACCGTCATGCCGTCGCCGAGGTGGGCGTCGAGGATGTACTCGAAGACGAAGTCGAAGCCGTCGAGCGACGTCGGCGTGTCCGGCTGGTAGCAGACGACGCCGTCCGAGCCGTAGCCGGGGTGGGCGAACAGGCCGGGAAAGGTCGCCCTGCTCTGACTGTTGGCGGTTCGGCCGTCGGGTTCGGTCGTCGGGTAGTCGCCGGGCTCGACGAGTTTGGCGAGGATCGGGACGTTGAACGGCTCGCCGAGGTGGCGGTAGGCGAAGTTGCCGTTGTGCGGGGCCGGCTGAAGGACGGTGACGACGTCGGTGGTCTCGTCGATGCCGAGGAAGACGAAGGGTTCGTCTCCCGTCTGCATCGGGTGGCCGTTGGTCTCGACGTAGGCGCGGAGGTCGATCACGCCCGCCTGTGCCGATGCGGCGGCGGCGACCGTGGCGAAGCACGCGATGCGGGCAAGGTGCATCTCTTCTAGATGCCACAACTTTCATCGCCTCGCCAGAAGCATCCGCATTTCTAAGGTCCGAAATTGCCGAGCGTGCCGGACAAGACGTGCGTCTCCTGCGGTCGGCGGATCACTTGGCGGAAGAAGTGGGCGCGGGATTGGGAGAACGTCCGATATTGCTCCGAGGCGTGTCGGCGTCAGAAGCCGAACGAACAGGACGAACGGCTGGAACGGCGGCTGCTGGAGATGTTGCGTGGTCGCAAGGCGTCGTCGACGATCTGCCCGAGCGAGGTCGCGCGGGCGGAAGCGCCGGACGACTGGCGGCCGCTGATGGAGCCGGTACGGCGGGCGGCGCGGCGGCTTGTGGAGCGAGGCGAGGTCGAGATCACGCAGGGCGGACGGGTCGTCGATCCGTCGACGGCAAAGGGCCCGATCCGCGTTCGACTGCGGCGGTAAGCGACTACTACCCGATTCGTTCGGCCTCGTCGAAGGTCGTTTCGCCCGACGCGGCCAGGTCGAGGGCGGCGTCACGAAGTCGCTTGAAGCCGGTGCCCTTCAAGACGCCGTAGAGACTCGCCGCGTCCTGCTTCGTCAGGACGGCGTCGCGGACGACTTCATCGAAGTGAAGCACTTCCACCACCGCTCGTCGGCCGCTGTAGCCGGTGTTGAGGCACTTGCGACAGCCGACCGCATCGAAAACCGTCGGCAGCTCGCGGTCCGCCAGCTTGCGCTCGGCCTCCGTCGTCGGCCGCTGCTTCTTGCAGTGCGGACACAACCGACGCACGAGTCGCTGCCCGACAACGGCGGACAGGCCGCTGGCCGCCTGGAACGGCTCGACGCCCAGATCCAGCAGGCGAAAGACGGCCCCGACCGCGTCCCGGCTGTGGACGGTCGAGAAGACCAGGTGCCCCGTCATCGCCGCCCGCGAGGCCGCGACGGCCGTCTCGTTGTCGCGGATCTCGCCGACGAGCACGACGTCCGGGTCCTGCCGCAGCACGCTCCGCAGCAGGCCGGCGAACGTGTTCCCCTGAGCCTCGTTGACCGGCTGCTGCGTGATCCCGTCGAGGCGGATTTCGACGGGATCCTCGATTGTCACGACATTCCGCTCGCGGGCGTCGATGCTGCGCAGGACGGCGTAGAGCGTGCTCGACTTGCCGCTGCCGGTCGGGCCGCAGACGAGGATCATGCCCTCGTTGCGCCGCACGAGGCGGTCGAGGATCGCGAAGTCCGACTCGTTCAGCCCCAGATCCCAGAG
>CAYQCT010000015.1:1546-26397 GCA_964416015.1 uncultured Tepidisphaerales bacterium | reverse complement strand
GCCGCGTCGAGCACGCGGACGACCAGCTTCTGCCCGTACAGGCCCGGCGTCAGCGACACACGAGCGTCCACCCGCCGGTCCGGCAGCTTCACGGCGAAGCTGCCTTCCTGGATGATGTTGCTCTTGGCAATGTCCGCGTCGGCCAGGACCTTGACGAGCGTCGCGAGCTTGACGCCCTGACTCTTTTTCAGGCGTGCGACGTCGGTCATCGTGCCGTCGACGCGGACGCGGAGCAGGTAGCCTTCGGTGCCGGGCTCGAGGTGAATGTCGCTGGCACCGGTGCGGAGACAAACGAGCAGGGTCAGGCGGAGCAGCGTGATCGATTCGGCCGGCGCGCCCGAGGCGGCCTCGCCGCGGTCGAGCGCGAGCTTGCCGCGGGCGTTGAGCAGCGTGATGTCGTTCGGCTGGACGTTGCGAGTCGGCAAGTCGCCGGCGAGCTTGGCCAGGTCGCGGGCACCGGTCGCCGGCGTGGCCTGCGAAGGCGGCTCTTTCTCCGTCTTGCCGTTGGTCTCGGCTTTGGGCTCCTCAACCTCTTTGCCGCCGTCGAGGAGGAAAGGCGTCTTGCCGACAATCAGCTTGTCGCCGGCCCGGAACGGATGCCCCGCCTCGTCAATCGGCTGGGCGTTCAGGTACGTCCCGTTGCGGCTGCCCAGGTCTTTGACGCGCAACACGCCGGCGTCGCGTTCGATGATGCAGTGGAAGCGGCTGGCCTTGTCGTCGTGGAGCGTGACGACGTTGCCGACCTGCCGGCCGATGGTGATCGGTTCTTCCGTCACCGGCACCGCCCGCGTCTTGCCGTTGGCTTTGAACAGGAGTCGCAACGCCACGCAGCGATTCTACAGGCCGCGACCCGTCAGGCGTAGACGCGGCCTTCACGGGCGTAGTGCGGATCGTCGTCGATCGTGCGGTAGCCGTGCCAGCCACCGACGGCCGCGAGGACGGCGTCGATCGCGTCACCGCCGGGGTCGCGACGGCAACGCGTCTTCAGGTCGCTCGGCATCTCGACGTGCTCGGCGAGGCCTTCGAAGATCGTCCGCCGCGTCCGCCGCCGCTCGACGGTCAGAGAACCGCCGCCCGGCTGCTTGTACTTCTGGTGCGGCAGGCCCAGCCGCTTGAGCGTGCTGCCCGGGCAGGCTTCGACGACGACCCGCCGGGCCGCCGCGACCTGCTCCGGCTGGAACGGCAGGACGGCCGTCTCGGCGTCGGCGGCGAGCGGCGCAGCGACGTCACGCATTCCATAGAACGTCTGGTAGATGATGCGATAGTGATAACAGTCGAACGGCGTCTTCGTGTCGAGGTCCGTCTGCCGGCGAATGTGCTTCTTGTCGGCGAGCGTCTCGTAGCAGTACGTCCCGAACGCCGGCGCATCGCCCGGCCAGTCTCGGACAAACCGCAGTTGCTCCGCCCATTCGCCGAGGCCGAGCCCCAACGGCAGGCTGAACGGGAAGTCCATCGCCCACAACGCGTCGTCGCTCGCCACCACCTCCTGCACGAGCCCCGCCAGTGCCGGCCCGCGGTCGGCGGCGCCGACGACCTTCTCCAACGGCACGACGTCGCGGAGCTGGAGCTTGTCGCCGTCGGTCGTGTCGCACGTCGCCACCCACGCCGTCCGGCCGGCCTTCTTCGCACCGCTGAAGTCGACGCCGAACACGGTCCGCGGACGCTGCACGAACGGACCGTACCGCAACTGCCATGTTCGGGTGAAACTCGGGTCGGCCCGGCGTGTATCATGAGTGGATGCGGGTCGGACTCCTCCTACTAGCTGCGATGGCCGGACTGCTCGCCGTGCTGCCTTCGTTCGGCCAGACGACGCGGCCCTCGACCGAGCCGACCGGTGGCTTCGTGCCGACGGTTGTGGGGCAGGACCGGACGCTTGACGTGCTACGCGACAAGCAGATCGCCGTCGTCGTGGCCGACGGGATGGTCGACAACTTCTTCCGCGACGGCGTGCGTCGACGCATCGAGAAGGCCCAGGCCGCCGGGGCGGATGCGATCATCCTGCAGATCAACACCTACGGCGGCCTCGTCACGGCGGGTCTGGAGACAAGTCGTTTCCTCAAGCAACTCGACATGCCGATCGTCGCCTTCGTCGACGACAAGGCGATCAGCGCCGGCTCGATGATCGCGATGGCTTGCGACGCGATCGTGATGGAGCCCGCAAGCCAACTCGGCGACAGCGGCGTCATCGCGATGGGCCAAAGCCTCGAAGGCACGGAGCGGGCCAAGGCCGAAAGTCCGGTGCTCGCCGACTTCGACGACTCGGCCCGCCGCAAGGGCTACGACCCGCTGTTGGCGAGCAGCTTCGTCCGCGTGAGCGACGTCGTGTACGCCGTGCAGAATGTGGAGACAGGCGAGGTTGCGTTCGTCGATCCAGAGCAGTACGAAGACCTCGCCGCCGGTTGGGTCGACGTGGAGAACATCCCGACACCGCTCGACGGTGACGGCTCCTTGCTGACGGTCGGCGACGAGACGGCCCGTGCGGTCGGCTTGTCGCTGGGAACGTTTCGCGATCCCAAAGAACTGGCCGCGTCCGTCGGGTCGACCGTCGCGATGACGTTCACGCCCTCGGCCGGTGAGCGGATCGTGGGGATTCTCAGCAGCATGACCGTGCGCGGCATTCTGATGACGGTGATGTTCCTCAGCATGTACGCCGCCTTTCAGGCGCCCGGCACCGGGCCGCCGGAGACGATCGCGGCGATTTCGCTGACGGTCCTGTTCGGCGTGCCGTTCCTGACGGGCTTCGCCGAGTGGTACGAGATTCTGCTGGTGCTCGTCGGCATCGTGCTGATCGCGGTCGAAATCTTCCTGTTGCCGGGCTTCGGCATCTTCGGCATCAGCGGCTTGTGCTCGGTGCTGCTGGGCCTGGCGTTGACCTTCGTCGGCCCGATCTTCAGCCCCGGCGGCGAGACGGCGCCGAGTCTCCCGGTCGGCTTCGGCGTCGACTGGCAAGGCATGCTGCGCGGCATGCTGACGGCCGTCCTGTCACTGGGTGTGAGCCTGATGCTCTGGCTCTGGCTGGGCCGGTACCTGCCGAAGCTGCCCTACGCGAATCGGCTCATCCTCAAGGAACGACCGCCGACGCCCGCCGAGGAAGCCCGCGCCGCGCCCTGGCCGCTCGTCGGTGCGACGGGCGCTGCCGTGACCGACCTCCGCCCCGGCGGCTCGGCTCGCTTTGCCGTTACCGACGCGCCTGACGACACCAGCGTCGCCGACGTCGTCAGCGACCGCGGCTTTGTCCCGGTCGGCACGATGCTCGACGTCATCGAAGTCACCGGCAACCGTGTCGTCGTTCGTCCCCGCTCCTCGTAGTTCCGCCCCCGCTCCTCGTAAGTCCGCTGCCGCTGGAACCGACTCTGCTCATTCTCGTTCTCGTCGTGGTCGCAGCGTTGCTGCTGATCTTCGACCTGTTCATCCCGACCGGCGGGATCCTGAGCATCCTGGCCGTCGGGCTGCTGCTGTCGGCGGTCGTGGTCTGTTTCTACATCAATCGGTGGCTCGGGCTGGCGTCGCTGTTCGCGCTCGTCGTCGCCTCGCCGTTCGTCGCGGCCGGGCTGGTCGCGGCTTGGAAGCACACGCCGTTCGCGAGACGCATGATCCTCGACGAGAGCGTCACACTCGCGACGCCACGCGTCACGCCGGTCCGCGTCGGCAGCGAAGGCACGACCCTCAGCATGCTCCGGCCGATGGGCGAAGCCGAATTCGACGGCGGCCACGTCGGCCAAGCCACCAGCGAAACCGGCGACCTGCCGCCCGGCACCCGCGTCCGCGTCGTCCACTACAAAGACGGCCTGGCGACCGTCCGTCCCGTCTGATCCTTGCTATACCTGCACTTGCGTCCCGACCTCGATTCGCTTCCACTTTCCAGCCTGATGCCGCGCGACCTCGCTTCCACTGTCCTGCCCCTTCCGCCCGCCCTGGGCGGCGTCGGCCTGCTCATCGGCGTCGTCGTCGCCGGCCTGATCCTGCTGCTGTTTCTCGCGCTGCTGCTCCGCTACGCGAACCTCTACGTGCAGGCGCTGGTCTCCGGTGCCCACACCGGCCTGACCGATCTCATCGGCATGGACCTGCGGCCGGGCATCAACCCGCGGACCATCGTCTACGCCAAGATCCAGGCCGCCCGCGCGGGCCTCGACATCGACCAGGGCCAGATGGAGAGCCACACGCTCGCCGGCGGCAATTTGATGCGTGTCATCAACGCCATGATCGCCGCTAACAAGGCCAATATCGACCTGCCGTGGGACACCGCGACCGCCATCGACCTGGCCGGCCGTGACATCTACGACGCGATCAAGACCAGCGTCCTGCCGAAGGTCATCGACGTGCCGAGCCGCAGCGCCGGGTCGAACACGCTCGACGCTGTCGCCGCCGATGGAATTCAGCTGAAGGTGCGGGCGAATGTCACCGTTCGCACGAACCTGAAGCGACTCGTCGGCGGTGCGACCGAGGAGACCATCATCGCCCGTGTCGGCGAAGGCATCGTCAGCTCCATCGGTTCGAGCGACGACCACCGCGCCGTGCTCAAGAACCCGGACGTCATCAGCAAGAGCGTGCTGGCGAAGGGCCTCGACGCCAACACGGCCTTCGAGATCCTGTCGATCGACATCGCCGACGTCAGTGTCGGGCAGAACATCGGTGCCAAGCTCCAGACGGAACAGGCCGAGGCCGACAAGAACGTCGCGCAAGCCATGGCCGAGAAGCGTCGCGCGTTGGCCGTCGCCCAGGAGCAGGAGAACGTCGCGAAGGTCGCCGAGAACCGGGCGCTCGTCGTGCTCGCCGAGGCCGAGGTGCCCAAGGCGATGGCCGAGGCCTTCCGCAACGGCAACCTGGGCATCATGGACTACTACAAGATGCAGAACGTCCAGGCGGACACGGAGATGCGCGAGAGCATCGCCGACCGCGACGACAACCCGCGGAACTAGGCGAACCTCGAGTCGATTGTCGTGACGACGTCAACATCCATTCTGATCCCACTCGCCGACATCGGCGAAGTGTTTGGCGCGATCATCATCGTCGTCGGCGTTCTCGGCTGGATCGTCAGCCAGATTGCCGAAGCCCGCGGCAGCGGCGGCAGCAGTACCGGCACGGGCACGACGGTGCCGCCCGGCCGACGAGGCAAGACGCCGCTGGACGAGCGGATTCGTCGGCGGCAGGAAGAGCGGAAACAGCGGGCCGAGATGCTTCGACACCGCAAGGCCGCCGAACGCGAGGCCCGGCGTCGCAAGGCGCAGGGCCTGCCCGAGCCGGTGATCATGACCGATGCTCATCGCCAAGCCGAGGAAGCCGCCGCCGAAGCTCGACGCGAGGCCGAACGCCTCCGCCGTCGCCGCGAGCGTGCCATTCGTGCTCGAGAACGTGCGCAGCTCGAGGCCGAGGCTCTTGGTCGTGATCCCGCCCCGCAGCCGGTTCGCGTCCCGCAGCCGGTCGTCGTCCGCTCGCCTCAGCCGACGGCGAAGCCGAACCCCTTTGCCACCGGCGACGTCTCGCGCAGCGACGTGACCAAGCAGCGGCAGGACCGCGAGGATCGCCGCCGCAGTTCCCGATCCAGCGCCCGCCGCCTCCGCAAGCTGCTCCGCGATCGCGACAGCGTCAAGAGCATCCTCGTCGCCAGCGAAGTCCTCGGAACCCCCATCGGCCTCCGCCCACCCGGCCAGGTTCGCCTCTAACCGCTTCAGCTGGGCGGCATCAACGCCTCTCCCCCCGACGACGTCTCAGGTGCCGTTCGAGAAGCCGAGTCGCAGCAGCGCCGGCTCCCGCGGCACGTTTGAAACCTGTAGGGCGGGCTCAGGCCCACCCTACGTCGGAAACGTCTCTGGGATTGGCTTCTAGGTGTAGATCCGGGTCACCCGATCCTGCCCGAGATGGTCGTTGTATCGCCGTTACCTTCAAGCGTTCGTCGCCGGCCGTGACTTCTTCGACTTTGCGGCCGATGCTCGACCGATGCGGAAGAGCTTGACGCAGTCGTCGGCCTTCAGGTTCTGCTCGCAGAACTTCTGCGCCGCTGCCGCGTCTGTGTCGGCCTCGATGACATCTGCTTTGCGAAGCAGCTGCAGCACCGGTTCGTGCATCGGCACCGCCCGGTGCGACAGGCCGAGCAACGCGACGTGCGCCTCGATGTACGCCCCGAATCGATCGGCTCCGGCCAACGCATGACGAAGTTTGTTTCGCTGCTCCCGACGGTCGGAGCTCGCCACTTTCTCCAGGCTGAGTCGGCCCTGCGTCTCGAAGATCGAAGCAAGCGCCAGCGTCAATGCCGACGCCGCCTCCCCCGCGGCCTCCGGCCCGAGCTCCGCCTCGAACAGCTCGATCAGCTCCAGATCCGTCGCCACCCGAATCTCCTCCGCCGCCACATACTCGGCCTCAATGGCGAGAAACGCATCCAGCGCCGCCTTCTCCGGCGCCGCCCCACGCAACGCCCCGAGAACGACCAGCTTCAACGGGTCGGTCGGCTCCGTCGCGGGCGTTGCAAGCGTCTTGGCGTCCGCCCCCGCCGCCAGCTTTTTCAGGCGATCCGCCCGCGCCGCGGCATCTTTCATACTTCCTCCCCATTCTTCATCGTCGACGCCTCGACAGGTGCGACGGCATCATTCTCATCACGAACGCCCTCGCGTTCTTCCCGCTCGCGCTCGGCCTGCCGGATGAGGTTCAACACTTCCATCTCCTTGCGATACTGCTCATCGAGATGAATTCGCAGGAACGGCACCGTCCGCGTGTGCAACGCCTTGCCCAACCGCCCGCGGATCCGGCCGGCGGCTCCCTTGAGCGCAGCCAACGCTGCGGAATGTCGCGATTCCTGCCCCATGAGAATCATGTACACGTCCGCCGTCGCCAGGTCCTCGGCGACCTTCACCCGCGTCACACTCGGCAGCATGCCCTCAAGCCGCGGATCGTCGAGTTCGCGTTGCACGACCTCCATGACCTCCTCGCGGATGGCGCTGCCCAATCGTTCGGTTCGCCGCGACATCAGGGAAACACAATAGGCGGTTGCGTCTGCAACGTGCTGCGAAGCTGTCGCAGAGTCAGAATGCCGCTGCGAAGACCGGTTGGCGGCGCGGGCGTGCCGTAGGTTTCGTGCAGCCGCTGCAGTTCGCCGCGGCTGACGACGACCAGCGCGTCGTCGGGACCGTCCTGCAACGCGTCCACAGCCCGTGGCGCACGCCGGTCTCGCTTCGCACCGTGCCGCCAGCGAACAGGATCCAGCCGACACCGACGATGGCGGCAACAATCGCAACCGGCCATAGTTTTCGCCACGGCAACACAGCCAGCAACATCGCGGCTGGCCCGACGAGTAGAACCAGGAACCGGCCGATCATGTGCGTGCCGAAGATCCACACAAGGAGACCGAACCCGAGCCAACACGTCGCGACGATCGCGGGCCTCGACCTCCGTCGAATGCCATAGACGGCAGCACATGCTAGAAGAATCGGCAACAAGAAGCCGAACCGGCCGTTGAGAAGCAGTTCGACGAGCACCTGTCGCGGAGCCTCGGCGAGACCAACATCGTGCGCATCCTGCCACCGCTCCGCCTGCACATCAGTCCACGGCATCGAGACGAGCGGCGAGACCGGGTTGCCGAACCAGATCATGTTGCGAACCAGCCAAGGCCCCGCGGTGATGCCGATTCCCGCCAGCGTCAGAGCGGCGGCGAGCGGGCGCCGGATGTAGAGCGCTGTCGCGACGATCGGCACGACGATCATCGGCCACGCCGTGTACTTCGCCGCCGCCGCCATTCCTGCGAAGACGCCGCAAACTAGCGACGCCGATCGAGAACGCTGCAGTACGAACGCAGCTGCCAACGCAGATCCGAACATGGCCAAAGGCTCATTGTATGCAATGGAACCGAGTAGTACGGCCCACGGTACAGAAGCAACGACCACTGCCACGCAGGCCGCCGCCACCGACGTTGATTCGGCCGATCGCGCTACTGCATAGGTAGCGAAAACAACGGCCGCCATCAGTCCGACATTGAGAAACTGGATCGCATACTGAGCGGCATATTCATCCCTCGCAACGTGCATGGCGAGAAGAAACAGAACCTCATTCGCCAGCGGCATGTGAGAAAAAACATTGTGCTCCAACGGGACGACCTGCCCGAGGGCAAACCATTCGCGCGGGATCTGCAAGTGGTACGAGACCACGTCGTACCCGTGCGGCTCGTCTCCCCAAAGCACCCCGGCCGGCAGACAAGCCGCCGCGACCGCCGCACCCGCGGGCAGGCCGAGGAGCACCCAAAGCCATCGCATCGGATGCGGTTGTCGCGCCGGGCGCTTCCACCGGTCGCGTTGTAGCCAGACGATTCCTCCGCCTAGCAGGCCGGGCAGAGCGAGGATCGACACGGCGGTCCCGAAGTTCAACCACCCCGCGAGGCCGAGAAGCAAGCCGACGGTCGCCGCGAATGCGATCCCGATTCCGAGGCCCGTCACGAGTGTCAACGACCTCGGCTCTGCTGTAGTCGGCCCACGAACCGCCAAGCCGCCGACGGTAAGACTGAGGAAGGCAAGAGCAACCTGCAGCCCGTCATACACGACCGTCGCCACCGCCGCCGCCGGGTTGTCTCGGCACACCGCAAGAAAGACGACCGCCGCAGCAACAACAGCAACGACCGCCGGGTGCACGGCCAAGCGTAGCTCGGGTGCTTGCGGGCGATCGGCCGTTAAAGCAGCTACACCGTCAACGCAGCTACGACGCCCTCCCGCAAAGCTCTTGAGGTTGGCGCTACGGCGCGGTGACGGACATCGGACGGGTGGATCGATCCGTCCTTCTAATCTGATCAACCCGATAGGTTCTTGGACCTGAAAGTCCACGGCCTGAGGCCGTAGGCTTTGGGGAGTGAAGTCTCGTTATGATCTCGTCCTGTTCAGCAGTATGTGTTGTTCTACTGATCCGTACAGCACGGTCTTTACGATTATTCTTCCCGCTTCGCGTCCTGAAGCCGCTTCTTGTCGACCGCCTTCTTCTGCGAGTCCTGCTTCGGGTGCCCCAGAACGCTCGCAAGCGTCTCGCGGTGCTCCTCCGCCCACGCCTGCAGCATCGTGACGCCCTCTCGCGGCGACGTCTTGGGCGACCACCCAAGATCCCGCTTCGCCTTGGCCGTGTCGGCAATGAAGCAGCGCTGATCGCCCGGCCGCCAGTCGTCGAACCTGACGTCGTCCGGCGTGCCGCCGAGGTAGCCGATGAGCTCGAGCAAACTCATCACGTTCTCACTGCCGCCGCCGGCGTTGTAGACCTTGCCGCGGCAGCTTTTGATCTGCTGGATCGCCAACTGGTAGAGGTCGACGAGATCATCGACCCACAACACGTCCCGCACCTGCTTGCCGTCGCCGTAGACCGTGATCGGCCGGCCGAGCAGCCGGGCGATGGTGAACCAGGCGATCCACCCTTGATCCTCGACGCCGAACTGCCGTGTGCCGTAGATGCACGACTGGCGGAAGACGACGGTATTCAGCTCGTACATGCGGGCGTAGTCGCGGACGTACTGGTCGGCCGTGCCCTTGCTGCAGCCGTACGGGCTGTGGAAATCAAGCGGTGCGGTCTCCGGGATCCCGTCCGGGTAGTCGGCGTAGCGGTAGCGGTCTTTCTCCGGATCGAGCTCGACCTTCACCTGCTCCATGCCGCCGTAGACCTTGTTCGTCGAGGCAAAGACGAACGCGGCATCCGGCGCGTGCAGACGACAGGCTTCCAGCAAGTTCAGCGTGCCGAGCGCGTTGGCCTCGAAGTCCATCCGCGGGTTCAGGAACGACGTCGTCACCGCCACCTGCCCCGCGAGGTGGATGACGGCATCGGCATCCTTGTGCTGCTCGAACAGGCCGAGGCAGTCCGTTTCGTTGCGGATGTCGGTGTGAACGAAGCTGAAGTCGCCGTCCTGTTCCTGCAGAAACCGGATGTTCTCGACGTTCCCCCGCCGGCTGAGGTTGTCGAAGCCGACGACCGCCGCCCCCTCGTCGAGATACCGCTGGGCCACATGCCCGCCAATGAACCCGGCCACGCCGGAGATGAGGACTTTCATGCCCTTTTGTAGCGGCCGGCCGTCGAAGGGCAACTTGCTTCGTCATCCCTTCGAACCGAGACGACGCCGTGGCGCGATCTTCAGATTGTGTTCGGCTTGATCCCGTAATGGAGCACGATCTGAAGATCGTGCTACGAACGAACATGACGCAGATTGCACGAAAAAGGCCGGAAGCTAAAGCTTCCGACCGCGTCGTCCGCGAGATTTTCGACTCCCTCAACCCTCTACAAGCCGTCGAGGATCGCCTGCAACGTCGGCTCGCACGCCGCGACGACGCGTTCGAACATCTCGTTGCGTTCCTGCTCCGTCATGTCGCCGAAGAAGAGCACCTGCACCTGGCCTCCGCCGAAGGCCCGGCCGGTGCCTTGGCGGGCGAAGTCGGTCAGGCCCTGCATGTCGCGGCTGGTTTTGCCGTCGGCGTGGGCCATGAAGTTGTAGATGTGCACCGGCCGATCCTCGTCGCCGCCGGGCGGGAGCATGCGGTACGTCGTGCCGTTGATGTCGAGTCCTGCCGCTTGCCAGTCGGACGGCTCGCTGTCGAGGATCGACCAGCCACGCCCGGGATAGCAGGCCGGCGGGTAGTGGTTCAGCAGGTTCGCTACGTCCGTCGTCTGCACGACGAGCAGGCTGATGGCCCCGCTTTGACTCAGCGACTCGTAGCTCCGCGACACGAGGACGTTCGGCTTGAGCATGTCGGTCGCCTGCGTCGGCACGGGCACGTCCCGACCGATCCACCCGCCGGGCAGCGTGTACGGGATCGAATCCGCCGCCCGTCGTGACGCCTCGAAGTAAGCATCCGCCGCCGGGTCGTAGCCGGTCTGCTTCGAGAGGAACCGGGCCGACAGCAGCACCGCCGCGGTGACGACGACCGGAACCCAGAAGGTGAGCAACGCCTTCATGACAGCACCTCCGTCGTCGACTCGGGCCTTTGCCGAAGGATCGGCACGCCGAGCAATTCGAGCAGCGTCGCGACGCCGGTCAGGAGCAGGTAGCCGATGAACAGCACCGCCCAACCGGCGAGGTCGTGGAACGTCTTGGCCGCCTCGTCGCTGAAGTTGCCGTAGACCCAGACGGTCGGCACCAGCCGGATGACGTTGCAGACGAGTGCCAAGAGCGGGCTGAGCCCCAGGATGAGCAGCCGAGCCCACCAGCGATACGGCGAAGCGAACGCGAAGGCGACCGCCACGAGCGTGAGCGCCCAGATGCCCCGCATGCCGGCACAGGCCTCTTCGACCGTCACCTCCACGCCGTTGATGCTGATGAGGTTGCCCGTCCGCTCGATCGGGATCGCCAGCAGCGTCAGGACGAACTCGGTCGCGACGGAGGCGATGTCCATCAGCGGCCGGGCCATCGCGTCGACCGCCGACGGCGGCAGCGGCGTGAGGAAGCCGAGTATCAGGAACGCCGGGAAAAACCGACGTAACGCCGCCACGCCCGTCACGGTGACGATCGCCCCGACGAGCATCGTGACGGCCCCCAGGTAGAAGGCGAGGAAGGCCGAATACTGCGTGCCGAAGACGAAGCCGAGCATGCCGACGGCCGCGATGAAACAGCCGGCCCACGGCAGCTGGACCGGGAAGTCCCGGAACCGCTGCCTGCGGACGAAGACGAGCCAGACGGCGATGACGGGCACGAGCGTCAGGTGGCTCGACTCGGAGTCCTGCGTCGCGCGGAGGAAGAGCGTCGTCCAAGCCTCGCTGCCGACAAAGCCGACGATGGCCAGCAACGCGGCCACGCCCAGCCCGCGCGTCGCCCAACCCGGCACGGGCCGGTCGGCGGACAACGGTTTGAAGCTGGACGTGAGCTGGCTCATCTCTCTTGACGCACTCTACCTGCCGGAACGTTCCAAAACCTCCTCGATCAGCTCCCGGCAGGCGACGGCCGTCTTCTCGATGTGGAAGACACCCGTCGCCCGCTCCCGCCCGGCCGCCGCCATCGTCTTGCGCAGCACTTCGTCGCGGAGCAGCCGCAGCATGGCGTCCGCCATGTCGCTCGCCATCTGCGTTTCATTCCCCATGCCCACGAGCAGGCCGGTTTCGCCGTTGACGACGGTTTCCCGCACGCCGCCGCCGTCGGTCGCGATCACCGCCCGCCGCGCGGCCATCGCCTCCACCACGACCTGCCCGAACGGCTCGGGCGTCACCGACGCGTGCACCACGAGGTTCAACGCTGCCAGCGCTGAGAAAATGTCGCTCTGGAACCCCTCAAACGCGATCGCCCCCGCAAGGTCGGCCTGACCCGCACGAGCGCGCAGCCGACGCTCGTAATCATCCTCGCCGAACAGGGCCGACCCGATCAGCCGAAACCGCACGCCCGGCAGCGCCCGCCGCACCAGCGCTGCGGCCTCGAGGAACACGTGCTGCCCCTTCCACGGCGCAAGCCGACCCACCAACCCGACCGTTTGCGGCCCCGCCGGCTCATCGGCCACCTCATCCGGCGGCACGACCCCCGAATACACCACCCGCGTCGGCTTCCCCGCCGGCAGGTGCAGCGTTGCCAGCGTGTGCTGCGAGTTGGCCGCCACCCCGGCCGGGATCCACGCCGCCAGCTTCCGGAACACCGGCACCACCAGCGCCGGCAGATAGTCCGCCTCGATCCGATCGCGCACGTGCCAGACGCAGGGCACCCCGGCCAGCCGCGCTGCAAACCCGCCGAGGATGTCGGCCTTGAGCGAGTTGCAGTAGACCAGGTCCACCTCGGCCGCGCGGATGTGCTTCGCCAGCCGACGCACGAACCCAACCGCCCCGGCCGCCTTGCCGAGCGAGCCCAGACCGACCCCGTCCTTCGACGCCGACCGCACCGCCGTGCCGAGCTCGAGCACCTCGCACGCGATCCCGCCCGCACGCAGGCGCTGGGCCAACGGCCCGTCCTCAAACAAACAAACCCGCGGCTGCACGAAAGCGTCGTGCCCGCGGGCCAGTTCACCGATCAGGTTCGCCAGCGCGATCTCACCCCCGCCGAGCCTGGCGGTGTGGTCGAGAAACAGCACGCGCGGCGGGTTCGTGCCGGTTGGCAACTCGGCCCTCATGCCGCGTCCCGCGCGTCGTCGGCTTCGGCGGCGACCGCCTCGTAGACCGCCATCGTCCGCTCGGCCGCGCTGCGCCAGCTGAAACGCTCGGCCCACGCCACCGCCGCCGTCCGCCGGTCGGCACGCTGCTGGTCATCCTCGGCAAACAGCCGACCCACCGCCTCGGCAAGCGCTGCGTCGTCACCGGGATCGACCAGGATCCCCGCATCACCCACGACCTCCGGCAGGCTCGCGGCGTTGCTGCACACGACCGGCGTGCCGCAGGCGAGCGCCTCCAGCGGCGGCCAGCCGAAGCCCTCGAACGTGCTCGGGAACACGAACACGTCGGCCGCGCGGTAGTGGGCCGCGAGTCCGTCGTCCCCCGGCACCCGCCCGGCCTCGACCACGCGTCCCGACACGCCCAGCGTCCGCGCCAGCTCCGCCTCATCGTCGAACAGCGGCGCCCCGACCCGCAGGAGCACGACGTGCTCCGGCAGCCGCGCCAGCGCCCGTAGCACAGCCGGCGAGTTTTTGTAACGATTCCGCGTGCAGACGTGGAGCATGACCCGGTGTTTACCCGGGTCGATCCCGTGGCACCGCAGCACGCGCTCCCGCTCGTCGGCCGGACTCTCTTGTCCGGGTGGCGTGTGCCACAGCCCGCCGGGCTGTCGGTCGACGCCGTGGGGCACGACCGTGATGCGGTGCTCGGGCATGTCGACGAAGCGGAGCAGTTGGCGTTTGGTGGCGGCGCTGGGTGTGATGACGCGGGCGCAGCGCTTAATGAGTCGGAGTTTGCGGGCGAAGGTGTGTTTCACGAGTTGGCCGCGCTGGAAGTCGAGTTCGCCCAGGGCGCTGAGCATCGGGATGACGTCGTGGACGGTGATGACCGCCCGCGCCGGGTCGCAGGCCCGCAGCAGGTTCGCATGGGAATGGTCCAGCACATGCACCACGTCCGGCCCCCCACCGGGCATCTCCCGCCGCCAGCGGCGGACCAGCCGCGGATACCGCACCAGCCGCCCCCAGCGTGAGGCATTGGCCACGCCAACGAATTGCTTAACCCGCAACGACTCCTCCACGATCGGCCGCTCGACCTGCCACCCGCGTTCGCCCGCAACCTCACTCAGCCCCCGCCCCAGCGCCTCGGCATACCGCCGCGAGCTGAACGACGGGAACCCGTCGATGTTCTGGAGGAGCAGGGCTGTTCTCACGTTGCGGCCAACATCTTCAGCACTCCCTGTCGTTGCACGGCGATCCCACATCCGCGTCGTTCGCGCATTGCATACGTCACGTCAGTGCAAAGGAGTCATCATTATAAAAGCGGCTTGCAAGGTCATCGGTAATCTGGTGGATGCGACGTCGGTCTTCGACGGTGACTTGCTCACGCTGTGTCGCGAACACCGTCTTACTATCACGCCTGAGGTCCTGCACCTTGCCGTTGCGCCGGTTCCTCCGTTACCAGCCGTCATGCGTGCGATGCGACGTTCACAGCGTCGCGTCCACGGCAGGCCCAAAACGTCGTACAATTCAGGAAGAGTCGCGGCAGGACATTCCGAAACTGACTCGATGGTCTTGACCGTCCATCCTCGTTCGACGGCGAGTCGAATCAGGATCCCGTTGATCCCGCGCCAGACCCACGCCAGCGACTCGATCGGCGGGAGGTCGTCCCGCTCTAGCTCGGCCCGCTCGCGTTCCTCAAGCTTGTCGTAGAGGTACGGCCGACTCCGGAGGAAGTCCGGACCGCGCGTCCACCCAACCCGCCTCAGCCCAGCGATCTGCGCCACAGGGTGTTTTAGAACCAGCAGGTTGCGAAAGCCGTGCGCATCCTGCAGATAGGGAAACAACCCGATACCGACCGGATCCTTTAGAATGCCGTGCCGGAGGTTTAGAGTCATCCGCGCCTTCAGCAGATTCAGCGGACCGCGCCCGCCACTTACACACTTGACGAGACGTCGGCCCGCGGGATCGCTCGACGGGACATGGCGGCGCAAGCGCCTGCGGAAGCGAAGGAGTTGCTCGATCGCGTGCGTCGCCTCAGCGTTCGGCTTCAGATTACGGTCAAGCAGCGTCGGGCTGGACCAATCGACACCCACAACGCCGCAGCTCGGATTAAACGGCTCGTGAAGGTATGCCGTCGCCGGCGCAGCGGCCAAAGCGGTTGCGAGAAAGGTCGTGCCCGACCGCCCCATCCCGACAACACCGATCCAACTGAGTGAATTGCTCATACGTCGACCTGCCGCAATGCTTGCGTCTTTGCCTTTGACGCTTTGTCATTCTTCGACGTAGTCTCGGGCGGATGAAGAACAGCTTCAGGGACGTTCTGCCGCTCCCAAAGCTTTGCATATCGCATGAACTCTGAAGAAGCTTTGAGCCCGGCGTGGATTAGTCCTCGCGTGCCGAAGCGCCACTCTCCTTTGCGAACATACAGCCACAGAAAACGCATCATTGGTCGAGCAACGAGATCAAACCCGCCCGCCCTCGCGCCCTTCTCGTCTAGTGCGGCCGCCTCTTGTGACGCATACGCATTGAACACCGAAAAATACTCATCCATAACGTAGCCGCGCCAGTGGATAAGATCGCCATCAAGCAGGTGAGTCAGTCCTGACGGATCAATCTGCCCATGGACCTTCCAATCGTCTGCGAAGCGGGAGTGTCGACGGTTATAAAGTCGAACGAGTTTCCGAGTATTTGCCCGGTTCGAAGAGTTGGGCAAGAGCGCCCCGAGAAAGTCGCCACGTCGATTGACAGCGTAGGCATCCTGAGGCTGCATGGGGCTCTCGGCGGTCGCCTGGATGCTTCTGGCAAGTGCCGGCGTGACGATCTCGTCACAGTCCATAATAAAAACCCAGTCGTTGCGGGCCTTATCCGCCGCGCGGTTGAACTGGGCGGCCCAGCCAGGGTAGTCGGGCGTCCGGATCACATCTGCGCCTAGGGACTCGGCAATCTCGACGGTGCGATCGGTGCTTCCCGAATCTAGCAGCAGCACCTGGTCCGACCAAGATACGCTGCGAATACAGCGCTCGATGAACGTCTGCTCATTCTTCGAAATTAGTAGGACCGAGATCGGGTGGCGGCTCATGTCGCGTTCGTCCTATCGAGGTCGTAGTGTCGGCCTGCGCAGTGGCCGCACGGGCAGGCGTGATTGATTTCGAGTTGCGCGGTGTACGTTATGTTCCACGGCTTCGAAGCGTCTCACGCGTTGCGAAGTGGCCAGAACCATAGCCGCCGCAACCAACGCCGCGAGAATCAGAACTACGTCGCCCTCGAAACTATTTCCTGACGCGAGCGACGCAGCTCGGCCAAGAAACAAAACGAACGCAAGCTTGGCGTACGGGGCAACTTCAGTCCCACTTGTTTGGCGGGCGAGCGTGTAGAGATACCAAGAGAACCCGACGATCCCAATCAGCAACACTAGGCCAAAACCCCAGCCGAGCACGGTGAGGATGTACAGGACACCGTTGTCAAACACCACCGTCAGCGTCTCGCCGGAATTCAGTCGGACGCTCGAGCCTGCGGTGCCGAAGCCAACGCCGAGGGGCTGGCTGTACAAGCTTGCGAGCGCGAACTTGCCGAACTCTGTGCGTGCCTGCAGAGACCGGTCTTCCTCAAGTTCGGTAAATGAATCCATGCGAGCGGCGATACGATCACCGCCAGGCATGAGAGGCACGGCGAGGAAACCAATTCCTGAAAAGAGCAACACGATAGCAGTAAGACGGACTCGCGAGCGACCTGTGGACAGCACTGCCCACGCGAGAAGCATCACCGCCAGTGCGATCCACTGCGTTCTAACCATTGTAAGCAGAAATGCTGAGAGAATGATGCCCGGGGCCAACCACGAGAGTCGCGTTCGCCACGTTTTGAGCATTGCTGCTGGAACGAGAGCGAATGCCAGGAAGGTTGCCGCCGGACCGGGAGCAGCCAAAGTGGAGAAAACTCTCACTTTAAGCGGTTCTGGCTTACCAATGGAGCCCATCTCACTCCACACCATCCATTTGGCGTCCCATGGTGGAACGACCAGGAACTGCACCCAGCTGTATGCGGCGACTGCGACACCCGCCCAGACCAAGAACCGTATCCAGTTGTCGATCGTCTCTGGCACGATGTCGAGGCGTCGGACGAAAATGAAGACGGCGAGCAAACCCGCGTAGCCGGCGAACTCATAGACAGCGGCGAACTTATTGGTGGCCCCAATTGCAAGTCCATAGACCAGTATGACGACGAAAAGCCCAAGTAGGAATCGGGTGGTTTGCGGGAGCCGCTGAACCCGCCAAATCCCCGCGACACCGAGCGCCGCGGCGACGATCACCGGCATGACACTTAAAAACGATTCGCGGGTGAACGAGCCGGCCTGCCAATCTAGTAATCGCCGAAGAAGGCGGCTGGAAGCGACCGCTGCGATCAAAAGCACGACTGCATACGGACTTCGTCGTACAGCGCAGATTGCCGCGACGATGGCGAAGAGAAGCGTGATCAGCAGATGCGTCAACTGCTAGCGCCCCTATCGGCCGGTGTGTGGCTCACCGGACGGTCGACCGGCCGATCTTTCAGATCACCCCAGTAATCGGCAGGCATTCCTACTGCTTCGAGGAATGCGGCAGTGTCATCCGCGACTTGAGCGACGGCCCATTCGAGCGTCGGCTGGTCCCAAGTTGCTTTGCCAGTTTGGCGACGTCGCAGCACCGTTTTCAGGCTCGACAGCGCCCATTGAGGTAGGACGCTGCGCCGGTTAGCAAGCAGCCAACCCGATTTTGGAAGGCGTCGGAGCAGCCGCATAGCAAGCCGATCCTCACGGTGTCCCTCTCGGCTGTTGATAATCTTGCTGTTGAAGGACCACCGCGTTGGATCGGCACCAAGGAAAGACAACGTCCGATTGACCGCAGTCGTCGGATTTGAACGGAACTCCTCAAAAAAGAGTACGAGTACATTGGAGTGGCCATAGGCCTCCACATAGCGGGACCAGTGATCGAAGTAGAGGCTAGCGTCAGTGTAAATACTCCGTTCACGAACGGCACGGGTAAACGGAATGAAGGGCCGGCCATCGTTGACCTCCTGCGAGTACAACGATTCCATTCGCACGATCGGGTGGCGTACCATGTAGATTATCTTGAGCGCCGGCATCGCGCGCACTATCCGTTCAAACACCTGCGGATAGGTGCGATGCATCGAATAGTACACGGACCCCTCTCCCCGCAACATTTTGTCGGACCCTTGCTCAAAATAGCGAGAATACCATTCAAGTCCCCGCTCGTAGTGGTCGTCATAGCAGAAGAACTTTGTCTCTTTCGGCTCCGTCATAAAGACGTCGGGATGCTGTTGAAGGTAGTAACAGAGACTGCTCGTCCCGGCTTTGGCAGCCCCAATTACTAGGAAATTGGGTAGCGATAAGTTCATATGACACTCTTTGAAGCGTCGGCATGACGCGGACGGCCGACAAGTTGGCGACGCGGGGATTGCGAAGTGTTGACCCACGTCCGGAGTCCGAGATAGCGGCCGTACTGTGTGACAACAAAACGGTGGGCTGAATTCATTAACCCCTTCTTGCGAACGACATTTCGGATTGCCGAGGCAACTCCGGGCGTGAAGTGGGTGCCAACGGCGAAGCTCCACGCGAGGAATGCCCACCGGCCTGCAACCGACAGGTGTTCGAGCAGCGGCAGCGTTTCGTTGTGGACAAAGTCAACAAGAGCCTTGGGCTCGAAGCCGCCGCGTTGATTTACATCACCGTCCATTCGAGGGGCAATGTGGTGTTTCACGACGATCGAAGGGTCGTAGATCAGCTTGAACCCCTCCCGTATCAGGGGCAGGCAGATCGCCAGCTCCCAATGCGCGACATTTCCGAGGCCGCGCAAACGGCAGTCGACGCCGCGGTCGCGGATCATCTCTGCTCTAAAGCAACAGTTCACACCCTTTAGGACGTCAACCGCTCTGCGGTCACCGAAGCCGGTTTGATGATTGGCGATTCGCCGGCCGAACCATTGAACTTTTCCAACAACGGCCGACCGTCGAGAATCGTCACCCTGGGTGTCTTTCCCACCGACGCCAGCTACGGTCGGGTCGTCAAAATGTGCGGTAAGCTGCTCAAGCCAAGTCGCTGGCGCTTCGGCATCATCGTCGGTCATCGCGATTAAATTGCCGCGACACGCGGCAAGACCCGCATTCATCGAACGCTCAAGGTTGTCAGCGGGACCAACGACAACCTCCCGAATTAGTTCGCGTTCGACGGGCGGTAGTTCGAGTAGCACGCGATATGTGAGTTCGTCATCGCTTCGGTAGCACAGTACCACTTCAACAGGGGGCGCGGTCTGCCGGTGTAAGGCCTTAATGCATCCCGCTAGGACATCTGGCCTACGGTAGGTTGGGACAAGCACAGAAATGGATGGGTTTAGGCTCCTCATGCTCAGGCGTTGACGTCGATCCCCCACCTCTCGCGGAGGTACGACGCGTCGGCGGCAAAGTACGCCGTGATTGCCGAATGCAGATCGGCGGATAGCGGCGGTGCAACGAGTGGCTTCTGTGTCAACCGGTCTAAGCGTTGATGGATCCTGGTACGGATTGTCTGGGGAAGACAACGAGAACCCGGAACTTTCCTAACTGCGCGAACCAATCGTCTTTTGACCGATGCCTTCCAGGCTGAAACCGAAGCTGCAGTATTCTGTGGCCGAAGATCAGCGTGCGCCCAATCGAAGTTGCCGACGCCGAGATGGTTACATACTGCGGAAAGAACGCTAGTGGTTTTCCGAGCCAAGTCACCCGTACTCCAAACGGCAACACGTTCATCTCCAAAAAGACGACAGCACGTTTCTAATTGCTGTTGATATTGAAACACCGCGAAATAGCCGTGGTAGTGCCCGTACACTCCGTCTGATTTCGCTGCCGCAAGCTCTTCAGATAGAAGCTGCTCGATCGGGCCAGCCGGCTTCTGACTCCTTGCTTCGTGCCAGTACCAAGACCGGAGGGCATCAGCGTGTGGCCGCACAAGCATGATGATCTTTGCGTCTGGCCGGTCACGATGAATCCTTTCAAGTGCCGCCGTGCATCGTGCGTACCCGGTTGTTGCCTCGCCCAATCGCTGATGCGCTCGCCGGTGATAAAAGTATTGTGCGAGGTACCGATCTAAACCAACTTGGTCACAGTCTTTCAAATAGTATCCGGGCTCGCTCGCATTTGACAGGCAGAGTTCCGGGTGTTGTTGGAGGTAGTAATGTAGCGACGTCGTCCCGCACTTTGGTGCCCCGACGATGAAAAAGTCGGGTGCAACGGCTGAATTGTCCCTGTCGGGCACGATTTCAGGCATAGGTGGAGTTCCTTGTCTCACCAATCTTGGACGACGGCTTAGCATCCCGATATGGAAGGCAATTGGCCAATCGCCTCAGGGTCGCTTGCCGGTACTCGGGCGCAAACAACAAGCGCGACCTCCAAACTCGCGCCATCCACGAGTCAGTTCGTGCCGCTTGCAACTCGACGAGGTTGTCCACAAAGCAATCGAAAAATACCTCCGGCGCATACCAGGCATCCCACACCGCAGCAGCGAGTGCACCACGCTCTGTCGCTTCAGCTTCAATTAAGCGGAGTCGCTCCGGGACGGACGCGACATCGTCTTTCGGCACCCGCACGATAAAATCGTCCCAGTTTGGGCCTTCCGGAAGAACCCAGTCGTCGCCAAAGACGACGGGCACGCGTCCAGCACGAAGCGTCTCGAAGAATCGAATGGACGCCGGAGAGCGCCCGGGTGGGCACAGAACAAAGGCGCTCCGTGCCAACTCCTCATCGTAAGGCCGGAACAGCGCTTGGCGCTCAGCGCTGGGTATCACGTCCATGCTCCGCGACAAGCGCATGGACGTGCTTGTGTCGCGGAGAAGGCATCGGTCGTCCCGCAGCTTCAACAATTCAAGGCGTAATGGGTGAGTAAAGGAACTGCCAACAAAGGAATACAACAAGTCAACGGGGATCTCACGTCCGGCGTTGATAAGCGTCGAGTCACGCAGCTTCTGTATGTAGGGTCCGGCTACAGCCCAGCTTGAGTTAAGCCAGCGACGCGGGACACCCGCGTACATTCCGGCGTAAAGTGCGGCTGGCGCGTCAGCCTCGGAATAAACCAATGCTCGGCTTCGAAACCTGCCGTAGAGGGCGTTGGCCCGCACCGCTGCGAGGATTGGGTCGCCCACCGGCGGCGCGACAAGTAAGACGACGTCGGCCTCGGCGGGGTGAGCAGCCACAACATGCCGCGGACGAGCTGACAGAGTTGCCCATTGGCAGAGTCGTTCGACTACCGACACCGCGCAGGGATCGCTCGCCACTGCGTGTAAGTAGATAGAGCTCATAAAGACAGTTCGCCTGGCCGCACAACGTAAGATTTCAGCACCGCGTCTACGACAGGCGCGAATCCTCGCGATCGCTGATCTTGTTACCAGGGCAACTTAAGGGGCATGCCGGATACCTCTTGATGACTCTGCGTCACCACGACGACCATCGTTTGCTTCAAAGTAATTAGGCAAATCGATGAGACACTTGGTAGTTATCATCGTTTCAACACCTGTTCTCGCAAGAGGATCTATGCTACACGGAGCCTCTTCAACTCATTCACGTTCAAGTGGGACCATGTACAATGAAGATGCGTCGCTGCATCAACCAGAGACAAGTATTTTTCTCCAACGTGCAATCCGTCGAATCGACAGTTAGATGTCTGCGCCTGCGTTGCCGCTGCCTCAGGCGGTTTCCGTAGCCATATCGCTCCGGCGAACGAACAAGACATCGGCGTATCGCTGGCGAAGTGCTTTCGGGGGCTCGTTCATACCGAGGATGGAGTGGACTGTGAAGCCGGAGTCGCGCAGGAGGCACACAATATCCTCGAAATTGTAGCCTCCATCAAAGCGTCCTCCGATCGTGACCTCCGCAATCACGACATCACACTGCTTAAGGCACTCATTCGCACCAAGGAGTGCATCAAGCTCGTTCCCCTCCGTGTCGAGCTTCAGCAGCATTGGCCGCTCAACTGGATTTGAGTCACGGAGGATTGAGTCTAGTGTGACCATCTCGATCGTGCGCTTCTCAACGGACGTGCTATCGGCAGCCATATCAGGACGTTCGCTGAACGAGCTTTTCTCGAAGTCGTACAATGCGACATTAAAAGTAGCCTGCCCCGCCTTTGCACCTACAGCTTTGTAGTGAACTTCAACATCTAGGTGTCTTAAGAGCACGTCAATGCTCGGCTTGTACTCGATGACAGGCTCAACTAGGATGTATCGTGCATCCGGGAACGCTCGGTAAAGTTGCGGCGTTCCTCGCCCAACACCGACATCTACGATTGTTTTCGGATTACATATCTGCGTCAGGTAATCTGACTTAAATCCAATCGTCCGGCTCGACACCCTTCGAATCTCAAATCCGGTTTTGCTAACGAGACGTTTTAGAGTTTGTTTCATTCGGCGTTGGGTTTAGCCGCTGTCGGCAGTTTCTCTTCGGAACTCTCGTCGGCGAGCCGGTGGTCCAGGTTTGTCGCTTAAGTCGACCAAAGGCGAAGTCGCTTGACCGCCGTCGCCGCGTGCGCATTGTCCCCGTTCGCGTAAACAAAGACTGAACTCATAGAGCCGACCCCGCTCGTCGGACGAAATACGCGTTGAGCACGGCGTACGCGACTAGCTCATAGCCGCGCTCGCCTAGATACCGACAAACCGGCATATCGAAAAGCATGCTGATCTGCTCGCCACGAAGGTGCGCCTCTACGACGATGATCTTCGGCCTGAAGACGTCAAAATCGATTGAACGTAGCACGTCCAACTCAGCACCCTCAACGTCAATTGTAAGCAGGTGAAAATCAGAGGTTATGGCCGCTTCCGCCAAGAGGCTGTCGCCCGTACGCATCGGAACCGAGTCGACACGCTTTGCTCCATCATGCCGCCCCATCGAAGACACGGCGTCAGACGGCATAATGCTGAAGCTGACCTCGCCGCTGTCAGGTCCGACGCATGCGCACACTGCATGGTCGCGCGGCCGGTGCCGGCGAAATGCGGCAACGCAGTCTCTGTTTGCGTCTACGACCAGCCCCCGCGCGCCACGACTGTAGAAGTATGCTGTGTTTGATCGTTTGAACGGTTGATTACAGCCAATATCCACATAGCGGATCTCTGACGGACGGTGCCCGCGCAGCAAGGCGGCGATGATGCGATCCTCGCCCGACTCGGCATAGCTCACCGTCGCGCCAGGCGTCATCAGGCGTCGTGTCGCTTCGGCGATGAGAACTCGCAGTGCGATGATGAGCGGGAACTGGCGAAAGAAAGTACGTAGAGCCGTCACGACATTTCCTCAACGGGTCGTCCTGCACGTCCAAAACCCGATTGGACGCGATCACGGAGGTGTATCGCCGCGCGGCGCGCCGGTCGGCAGACCACGAAAAAGAAGAAGTACAGAAGAACATATGTCACTACGCCGGACACCTCATGCCACCCGTCGGTTAGCGGCGACGCGGCCGCCTGATATGCGACCGCAACGCCTGCGGCGGCGCTAACGCCGCTCGCCACCGCGGGCCATCGATAGGCGTCAACAATCGAAGCAACCGGAGTCCCCGACACCTTCGCCGCATAGACAAGCGAGGGGAGGACAGTCGCAACGGACGCTACTGCCAGACTTATGGCGACGGCAACAATGCCAAACGGTACAGCAACTGCAATGGCAACGACTGCAATCGCCGTCTTTACGACCCCCCACTTCAGGTAAGATTGAGATTCACCGGACCCGAGCATCATCGGGTTGATGATCGCGATAAGTGCCGCCCCGAGTTCAGCGACGGCTAAGCAGCGAAACACTGGTTTAGCAGCTGCCCAGCCGTCGCCGAGGAGAATGTCAACAATAAAGCCGGCACCGATCGCGAGGGCTGGAAAGCACAAAAAGGCTATTAGCCCAATTGCAAACGCCGACTCCTTATGAAGCTTGACACGAACAG
Organism: uncultured Tepidisphaerales bacterium; assembly: GCA_964416015.1. Classification (GTDB taxonomy): domain Bacteria; phylum Planctomycetota; class Phycisphaerae; order Tepidisphaerales; family Tepidisphaeraceae; genus JBCDKH01. The sequence goes on along the minus strand of CAYQCT010000015.1, from coordinate 2,451 downwards.
CTTGTTCTGTCGAATTTGACGTAGACGCGTAGAGAACGGTCGTAAATGGTCCGCGAAGATTCTGAAGTGGAACCTGTGCGAGTGAATATGCGCGGGAGTACAGACCAAGGGCGTTAGCCCCCCAGATCCTCCCGATCAGGATGCTATCCAAGTACCGATGCAGGTAATTTACAATGCCGAACATCGTTACGTTGATGCCAAACCTCACCATGTCGCCGACTGCTTCACCACGTCGCCATAAACCCGGACGGAACGGCGAGGCGAGCAGAGTGCAAGTGAGCGACACGGACGCCGCGGAGAGCGTACCCGCTACGAGAGCCCAGTAACCTGTCCCTGCAATAGCAAACGTCACGGCCACAACCAGTCCGACAACAGCCCCGGCAATTTCAGCCAGGCCATTGCGTCCAAAATTCATCTCGCGAGTCAACGCAGCATGAGACTGCGCCCCAGCCGCACTGAACAAGAAATTAACTGACAACGCGAGGGTCACCAGTGTCAACTCCGGTTGGCCATAAAACCAGGCCACCAGTGGAGAGGCCGCGGCTGTCAGGAGGGACAGGGTTGCGCCAACTCCGACATTGATCCAAAACAGGTTGCACTGCTGACCGTGCGTGAGGTCGCGTTTTTGAATTGATGCGGTCGAAAGCCCTAAGTCCCGAAACAGCCCGGCAAATGCCGTAACCGCCGTGACCATCGCAACGATGCCGAAGTCGGCTGGGGTCAACAGGCGCGCGAGCACCGCAGTCGACACGATCTGCATGGCGACCTTGACGGTCCGGGTCGTCAGCGTAACAACGCCACCGCGGACCGTGTCGCGTTTCAACTTCTCGCGTGAGACTGCACCGACCGATGTGCTTGTTGTTACGGGGGCAGGTGGTTGAGGAGTAGCTGAAAGCATCGGGTCC
>CAYQCT010000015.1:0-1486 GCA_964416015.1 uncultured Tepidisphaerales bacterium | reverse complement strand
GCGCCACCAATGCAGTAGAGACGACGTGGGGAAGCTGATCGATGCTGATCGCAGTAGTGTCGCCCATCTCGAGTTCAACGCTGTTGCAAGGGCCGCCGGTGGCGAGGTCAGGTGACCTTGTCAACCGCTAAGAGGAAGAATCTCTCGCCCGGAAATTCGCTGTCAAGCGGCGTGAATGGCTTTGCGTCACCCAAGCTGATCTCGACGACATAGCCTCGCTCCCGGAAGAACTGCACGACTTCGCCAGCGCTGCCGCCCATTGCCTCAAGTCCGCAGCCGGCGTGCACCTCGACGAAACAGTCGGGCCTTGACTGTCCTTCAAAGAGCGAGGTGGCCGTACCGAGTGCGAGTTGCTCGGCTCCTTCGATATCGAGAAAGATGACGTCGGGCTTGCCAAACTGCGACGCAAGTGTGTTTAGCGAGATTGCCACGACCTCAGTGCGTCCGGCGCGCTGATTTCCATCATGACCAATCTGGCCGTTGAGATCGTTGGTGAAGCTGAGGGTGCCATCGCGATCAGACACGGCGGCGTGCAGATGTTCGATGGGTGCGCGGCCGTCGGGGTTTAACTTGGCGTTTTCAATGGCCGTGGCGTGGTTGTGCGCATTCGCCTCAACGGCAACCACCAACCCGTCCGGGCCCGCGTGCCTCGCAAGGATCAGCGCGATCACGCCCTGGTGCGCGCCGCAGTCAAAGACGACGGCCCCGGGCTTGAGCTTTGTCTCTGCCAGACGCGCGACCTCGTGCATCCAAGGCGTGTCTCTGTCGTACCAGCCGGCCCCGAGACTGTCGGCGATCAATATCTTTAGCTTCTGATCGTGATACGTGTGCTCGACAACACGCTTGGCGAACCCACGCAGGCTTGCCGTCTGGCGCCGCTTGCGCAACGCTGCCCAGATCGAGGACGGGATTACCCTCTTAAGTATCGTCTTTAGCGTCTGTTGCTGTGTCATGTGACGGTGGTGGAGCAATGCAGCTGCGGCTCAAGCCGTGAGGCGTTTAATAAAGATGGCTGTCCGTGGCACGCTGCGCATCGGCTGAGGGCCGCTGCAGTTTGCGGCACGTTGCAAACGCGCGGTTCCGTGACGCTGCAGTGCTGCAATGCTTTACAAACGTCTTGCAGCGGGACGGAGATATTCGCAGCCGCCTTTTGCGAGCTCGCAACAAGACGTTGCGCGCTCGCAATGCTCCGCTGCGCGCTCGCAACGGCGCGTTGCGCGCTGTTTCCAAGGCTTATCTGCGCGAACGAACGACATGAAATTGCATGGCAGTGCGATCACGCAGTTTTTTCTGGGACGCGGCAAAAAGGTTCGAAAAAATCGACACATTGCTTCATCAGAACCTTTGGGTCGCCGACACCCAAAATGCGGCCGCGGTGGTGGGCAATGTATGCCCGCTTCAACTTTCGCTGTCGGCCGCTGCGGGGATGCTCCGGCTCTGTCTCAACCCCCTGATTCAGGCGCAGCGCGATGACGCCGTCGAGGTT
>CAYQCT010000014.1:27630-34469 GCA_964416015.1 uncultured Tepidisphaerales bacterium | reverse complement strand
GATCCTGCGGCGACGCAGAGGGTTGAGACAGAGCCCTCGCGACCCCTTTTCTCCTCCCTAGTTTCCTTCACATTTGTTCCATCCTTCCCACTCTGCGATAGCATTACTTCAAACGCCCTACCTGGATCCGAGCTGGCCCTCCTCCGCGACGATCGGAAAGCATAGCCAACAAGGAAGGTAATGACGAGATAGAACGCTAGGCCGGGAGTTGGCGCACCACGACTCATGCGTCTATGGAACTTGGTCAATGCACTTCCGAGTTGATCGAACATGGTTAAAGTCCAGGAGGCCACATGAACGGCTGAGGCCATCAGAATCTAAGGCTCGCGACCCCTTTATTTCCCCCCGTCAGTTGCCGGAGGATTGGCAGGTCCACCATATTCTACCCATCGAATACGGCGGAACGCACGACTTTGATAACCTTGTATTGGTTCGATGGGAGAGACACGAGTCGATCCATAATGAGATCAAGGAGCAGATCCGCGAACGAGCTATTGACGTCAACGAAGAGTTCGAGATCAACCTGCCCGACTTCGCCGGCTTTAAGGTGTATCCAGGATGACTTCGGAAGCTTTTCTAGACGATCTTCTTCAGCGAAGGGTGGCTGCTGAGCAAGCATCATCTTCACCTTCTGATCCCGTCTTGCCACCCCCGTGTGACGCCGCGGAGGTTGCGAAGCTGTCAGAGAATGCACGCAACGTCCTCAGCCTGGACTTGCCGGAGCCGTATCGAAGCTTCTTGGTCCGGGTCGACGGACTACGGATCGAGAACGCGCGTGTCTACGGATCGGTGGAGCGCCTGAGCCACACGCCGCAGTCAAGAGCTGCACTGCCTGGGTGGCCCCCTGCCAAGACCGAGGGAATCATTGAGAAGAACCTAGAGCTTAGGCAGTTCCGAGAGCTTGATCCAAATCTGCTGGTCGTTGCGTTCGATGAAGAATCTTATCACGCTTGGAACGAGCGTCTACAGCGATATGACGTTCTAGATCGTTACGACTGCACGCCCTTCGATCATTTGGACACGTTTGAGGATGTGCTTCGTTCCGTCTACCAACCACTTTACGAGGAGGACGATTCTGACGATCTGCTTTGATGTCTGACCGCGAGTAAGGCGATGCGACTGACGACCTCGACCCGCGTCGCGTGACGAACCTGTTCCGCAAGACCAGCGACCACCTCCGCCACGTCAGCGTCCGCGGCGACGGGAACAACGTCGAGCGGATTGAGACGACCGACGAGCACCCGTTCTGGGTGAAGGACCAGGGCTGGACCAACGCCGCCCGGCTGGCGGCCGGCGACCTCGTCCAGGAGGCCGACGGCACGTGGCAGACGGTGCTGGGCACGAGCTACGAGGCGGTGCCCGAGGGCGTGACGGTCTACAACATCGAGGTCGAGGGCGATCACACCTACTTCGTCGCCGACGCCGACGCGGTCCAGGGCACGGACCCGCTGTGGGTGCACAACTATTGCTTAGGTAACACTTTCGTTGCTCGGAAAAAGGGAGTTAAGGGCTCTGTCTCAACCCTCTGATTCAGGCGCAGCGCGATGACGCCGCTGAGGTTATGACATCGGTGTGCGGCCCACCACGACGAGCATCCCGGGAGTAAAAAGGGGTCGCGAGCCTTAGATGCGACCATCCGGATTCGTAGTGGACGGTCGGCCATGCTGAGAGGGTACAGGACGGCTGCGGGCTTGATCCACAGCCGCCGCAGCGGCTGGAACGTGTGGCGCTTGCTGCGTCGTGCCGCGAGCGGCTGCATCGCCGCCTCGCTCGAGAGCGACGCGGGCGTAGGTCCGCCGCCGCCTCTTCGGAAAGTTCCCTTCTCACGTCGGCTGAGACAAGGGCATGATCTGGTACCCCTCCGTTGGTCCCGCGGACCTAGTGGCGACTCGCTCGCGAGCAGCGGCGTCATGGCGGGCTCTGTGCAACTTCGGCGTCAGCTGCGTATTTAGATGGTCATAGAAGCGTCGGCCGCCACGGCTGCCCCTATCGTTGCGTTCCCAACCCCCACCCACCAAGCCATGGCAGACAAAGCACTCACGATCACCGACGCCAACTTCGACGAAGAAGTCATGCAGAGCGACAAGCCCGTGCTCCTCGACTTTTGGGCCGAGTGGTGCCCGCCGTGCAAGATGATCGGCCCGCACATCGACCAGATGGCTGGCGAGTACGAAGGCCGCGTCAAGATCGGCAAGGTGGACGTCGAGTCCAATCAGGCACTGGCCGGCAAGTTCCGCGTCAGTTCCATCCCGACGCTCATCCTTTTCAAGGATGGCGAGCCGGTGCAGACGATCCAGGGCGCCAACCTCCCGGCCATCAAAGAGGCCGTCGAGTCCGCCTGATTCCGATCGCTCGGCGGGTTTCGTGCTCGTCTTTGTTCTCGCGCCCGTCGGCTACGCGATGTACCGCACCTACGTCATCGCGGCCCACACTTTCCGCCAGGCGGTCGCGCAGCCGCTGTACGTGCTCCTGCTCGCGGCGGCGGCGGCCGTCCTGATCCTGTACGGCGTTCTCCCGTTCTTCACGCTCGGCGAGGACGTCGTCATGTTCAAGGCCGTCAGCCTCGACGTCGTCCGGCTCGCGGCGATCCTGCTTGGTGTCGTCGCGGCGACGCGGGCGGTCTACGACGAGATCGAGGACCGCACGATGCTCACGCTCATGAGCAAGCCCGTCGGCCGAGGGCAGGTCGTCGTCGGCAAGTACCTCGGCCTGCTCGCGGCGACGGGCCTTGTCGTTCTCCTGCTCGGCGCACTCGCCGCATGGCTCGCGTGGCGGCGAATCCCCGGCGACTTCGGATTGCCCGCCGAGCCGGTCCGAACTGCACAGGCGATGCGGCTCGACGGCCTGCGGGCGATGCACCTGGCCGGCCTCGCGCCGCAGTTGATCCTCGAGGTCATGCAAGTCGGGGTTCTGCTCGCCATCGCGGTTGCGCTGTCGACGCGGTTCAGCCTGTCGCTGACGCTGCCGGCGGTGCTCGTGCTCTACCTCGCGGGAAACCTTGCGCCGTTCGTCGAAGCCGCCGCGGCGGAGGCTGGCGTGATTGCCCAGACGCTCGCATGGGTCGTCGCGACGCTGCTGCCGGTGCTGGCGACGTTCGACATGTCCGGCCTGACGATCTACGGCAGCGTCGCCGTGCCGGGGACGAGCTACGCCAACGACCCGAACGCCGCGACGATCGGCGGGCTGTGGCTGAACGTCGCCTCGGCCGGTCTCTACTTCGCCGCGTACGCCGGCTTCGCGTTGCTGTTGGCTGTACTCACGTTCGGCACGCGTGACCTTGGCGGCAACGAAGGTTGAAGCCGGTCTTCGTGGCGTCGGCCGGCCCGCACCCGTACGATCGCCACATGGCAAGCGAGGGCCAACACGGGTTCGACCCGAATCCCGACGAGGACGGCGGCGACGGCGCGGGTGCCGACGTCCTGCCGCGGGATCGATTCGCGCAGGCCGTGATCGAACGCGTGCGGGCAAAGTTTCCGCTGGTCAAGATCGGCCGGGCCCGTCAGCCGTTCAGCGTCCGCCTCAATGGCCACGTCGCGAGCCTCGAGAACTTGTACCGCATCAGCCGACTTAAGCCGGGCGACCTGACGCACCAGATCGAGCGGTGGGCGGTCGAGCTGTTGCGTGCCGGCGAGGGTTCGCCCGACCGCGAGGCCGATCTCGACTCCGTCGCCGACCGACTGATGCCGATGTTGCTCCGCAGCGATCACGCCGCTGACGCGAAGCAGGACGAGCAGCCGTTCGTCCCGCTCGACTCCGGCACGAACCCGACCGGCCGGCAAGGGCTCGTCACGCGTCCGCTCGTTCCCGGCCTGCGCGTCGGCTACGTCATCGACGGCGATCGCACGATTGCCTACGTCTCCTGGGAGACACTGGAACGCTGGAACATCGACGTCGATCGGCTGCACGAGCGTTCGCTGGAAAACCTCGTGCAACGCAGCGACAAGATGAACGCCCACGCCGCCCAAGGCGAGGACGGCGAGGTCAATCTGGTGCTCTTCCAGTCTCTTGACGGATTTGACGCGAGTCGGCTGCTCTTGCCGAACCTGCACGAACGGCTCCGCGGCCACCTCGGCAGCCCCTTCGCCGCGGCCGTGCCGAATCGGGACATCTTGCTCTGTTTCCGCGACGAGTCCGAGACGATCGACCCGCTCCGCGGCCAGATCCGTCATGACTTCGAGACGATGCCGCACCAGGTGACGGAACGCCTGGTCCTCGTCACCGCTGACGGCCTCGCCGCCTACGACTAAGCCGCTGGCGAAGGCACTTCAGTGCCTTCGTTCCGCAAGAGACTAGAAGAACTATCTCCCCGCACGCACGCCGGCAAGGACGCCCATGCGACGATTGCTGCTCCCGTTACTCCTGCTGACCGTCGCCGCGACACCGGCCTTCGCCGATGTCGCCGCCGCAGTGGAGAAGGCCCTGAAGGACGCGCCGCCGAAGGCCACCGTCGCCGTTCATGTCCGCCAACTCGACGGCGACCGTTCTCGGGTGCTGTTCGCTCATCAGAGCAACCAGCCGTTCATCCCGGCCAGCAACCTTAAGCTTCTCACGACGGCCGCGGCCCTGGATCGGCTTGGGCCGGACTATCGATTCCGTACGCGTCTGTTCGTGAAGCCGACCGGCGAAACCACCGCCAATGTCCTCGTCGTCGGCGGCGGCGATCCGGCCTTTGGCGATCCGGAGCTGCTGGAAACCTACGAAGGCGGCGCGCGGCTTGTTCTCGACCATTGGGCCAAGCTTCTCGCGGCTCGTGGCATCACCAGCATTGACCAACTCGTCCTCGACGACACCGTCTTCGACCAGAACTATGATCATCCGAACTGGCCGGAGGATCAGAAACATCGATGGTATGAAGCACAGGTTGCAGGGTTGAATCTTGCGACCAACGTCGTCGATGTGTATTTGGAGCGAGACGCCAGCGGGCGGATGCGGCACCGCGTCGATCCGCCGACGAACTACGTAACCGTTGGCGGTCGGGTGAAGGTCGGGAGCAAGAACGAAGTGGGACTAGGCCGGGTGCTTGGGACGAACGACATCGTCCTGAGCGGCCGCACGAACGCCCGCCAGCAGGGGCCGATGCACGTGACGGTGCACGATCCGACGGCCTACTTTGGGACGGTCTTTGCCGAAGCGCTACGGGACGCGGGGGTACAGGTCGTCCAAGCCGTTAAGGGTCGCGGCGATCCGGCGGACGGTTGGACGGCGGTGGCGGTGCACGAGACGCCGATCGCGACGGTGCTGGCGCGGACGAACCGCGACAGTATGAACCTCTATGCAGAATCTTTAATCAAATTGCTCGGCCGAACGGTGACGGAGCAACCGGGCTCGTGGACATCGGGCGCGGCGGCTGTGAAGACATATCTCGCATCGCTCGGAGTCGACACGTCGCCGATTGCACTTGACGATGGCAGCGGCATGAGCCGGCTCAGCACTGTCACGGCGGCCACCCTCACCGCGATCTTGCAGGACAAATTCGAGGACGACGAGTTCGAGCTCTTCCGCGACTCGCTCAGCGAGGCCGGCACGCACGGCACGCTTCGCAGACGCTTCCGCAGCAACGCCGACCTGCACGGCCGCGTCTTCGGAAAGACGGGCTTTATCAATGGTGTCAGCACCATGAGCGGCTACCTCCACGGCCGTGACGGGAACTGGTACGCGTACAGCGTTCTCGTCAACAACTGCCCGCGGAGCGAAATCTGGCGGGCAAAGCTATTGCAGGAATCGGTAGTTGCCGCCATCGATGGTGCTGTTCAGCCGGCGGATGCCGTTGTTGCCAGATAGCGACTTGCTTCAATCTCCGAAAATTCGCGAGAGAAGCCAAGTGCGGATGTCAGTGCTCGTCAGCGTAGGTGCCGACGGATGTGCACTGAGTAGAAGCGGACCGTCCTCCGGCTCAAAATCTGCCAGGCCGTGGCTTCCGTGGACGAGGGTGGCGTCGAGCGGGGTCCCGTCGAGAAGGTTGCGGAAGCCGAGTTTGCGTGCCGCGAGTTTCGCCATCAGCCGCGGCTTGGCACCGTCGGCAAGGAACAGCTCGCACGGGTCGTACCCCGGCTTGCGGTGGATGTCGACGGTGCGGGCGTAATCTGGTGCCGCGGCGTCGTCGAGCCAGAAGTAGTAAGTGAACCAGCGACCCTGCTCGGCCAGGCAGACCAGCTCTCCGCTTCGAGCGTGATCGAGCGGCCCACGCTCCTCGCCCTGCAGCACACGGCCGACGCCGGGTGTCTTCTCGAGCTGTCGTCTCACGGGAGCAACGTCAGCGGCATCGCGCACGTAGACGTGCGCGACCTGGTGGTCCGCGACGGCAAAGGCTTGACTCGCGCCGACGTCGAGCAGGTCCGCTCCACGCTCGCGCCGGATCGCGACGTAGCCGTCTTCGCGAAGGATTCGGTTGATGTGCACCGGCGTGTCTACGGCAGCAATTCCATACTCGCTTAGGACGACAACCTCGACGCCGCGACCGCTGTAGAAGTCGATGAGCTCGCCAACGAGTGCGTCGATCTGTTGCAATTCTTCTGGCAGTGTCGCCGTCGACTTCGGCCCCTCTTTTTGCAGAACGTAATCAAGGTGCGGTAAGTAGACGAGTGACAACGTCGGCGACTCTCGCTTTTCGACCCATTTCGCCGCCGATGTGATCCAGCGACTGCTCTCGATGTTCGCGAACGGCCCCCAGAACTTAAACAAAGGGAATTGCCCCAACGTCTCCTGCAAGGCGTCTCGCAGGTTAGACGGATGCGTCCAGACGTCCGGCAGTTTTCGCCCGTCCGCCGGATACATCGGCCGCGGCGTCACGGTGAAGTCGGCGCCGCAGTACATCGCGTACCACCAGAACAGGTTCGCAC
>CAYQCT010000014.1:22538-27620 GCA_964416015.1 uncultured Tepidisphaerales bacterium | reverse complement strand
AGGTAAAGCGTGCGTCCCGCCGCCGGCCTTCGTTCCAGATCCGCGGCCGTTGCACGAGCGCGTCGGCCTGTTGCCAGAGGCGGACCTCCTGGGTGTCGCGGAAGTACCAGCCGTTGCCGACGATGCCGTGCTCGCGGGCGGTCGTGCCGGTGAGGTAATCGGTCTGTGCCGAGCAGGTGACGGCTGGCAGGGCGGGCCGGATCGTCGCGAGGTGGCCGGCGTCGCGGAAGGCACGCAGGTGCGGCGTGTGCTCCCCGATCAGCGACGGCGTCAGGCCGACCACGTTGAGAACCGCCACGCGTCGCATCGGCTACTCCTCCTCGTCGCCCGCCTGGAATCGCTTGCCGAGCTTCCGCAGGCTGTCGGCCTCGGGAAACTGCCGGTCGAGCAGCGTCGCCAGCATCTCGACCCGCTCGCGGACGTCCGTCTCTTCGAGCAACGCTTGCTTCTCGTCGACGTCTTCGAGCAGGTCGAAGGCGAGCACGTCGGCGAGCCGGACCGTCGGGACGCTGCTGTTGAACATGCGTTCGAGATGTTCCGCGATCGGCGTGCCGACGAGCGGCGGGCGGCGGCAGACGTCGCGGAGGGCGTCGCGGCTCTCGCGCAGGTCGATCTCGAACGCCTTGTTCTCGTCCGCGATCTCAAGGTCGGCGCGGCGGTACATGGTCGCCTCGCCGCCGGGGCCGCGGGTGGCATCGTTGAGCGGGTGCTCGCGTCGCACGTGGATCCGGCGTAGGCCGCGGACGAGCAGGTTGAAGCGGCCGTCGGGCTGCTGCTGGCTGTCGATGATGCCGCCGATGCAGCCGACTTCGAACAGCGTCGGCTGGTCGTCCATCGGGTCGGCCCCATCCCGGACACGACAGATGCCCAGCAGCCGCCGACCGTCATAGTCGCCGTCGAGGGCGTGCCGCGTCATCTGCCGGTAGCGTCGCTCGAAGACGTGCAACGGAAGGATCGCGCCGGGAAAGAGCACGACGCCCGGCAGTGGAAAAAGCGGAACAGCGTCGATCTGGTCGCCGGCGTCGTAGGCGTCGCCGATGCCGTCCTCGCCCAGGAAGTCGGCCATGCCAAAGCGTAGCGACGCCTTCGGAGCTTGTCGGCCTTCACGAGGTTCGTTATGAGCATGTGTCGCACGTCGCGTACGCTCGCGTCGCCGATGTCCGACCTCGACCTCGCGATCCGCCGGAGCAAGCGACTGGAAGGCCGCCTGCGAGACGGCTTCGGCGCCACGGGCCGCGGTTTGCACGAGATGGTGTCGAGCGTGGAGCGGACCTTGCCGCCGGAGGCGGTCAAGCGGTTGCGGTTCGTCGCGACGCTGCGGAACAAGCTGGTGCACGAGATCGGCTACACGAAGCTGGACGACCGGACGGGCTTCGTGCGGGCGTGCGACGAGAGCGAGCGACTGCTGGACGACGCCGCAACGCCGGTGCGGCAGGGTTCGATGAAGCAGGCTGTTGCGGTCGCGGCAGTGGTCGCGTTGTTCCTGCTCGTCGGCCTGGTGATCGCGGTCGTGATGATCGTGCAGGCGGGCCAGCCGTTGGACTTTCATCTGGGGCTGGGGACCTGATGGGCTGGCTTCTGGCGACAGTAACGCTCGTGGCGGTTGCGATCGCGCTATGGCGCTACCGGCAGGGCGACTACACGGCGGCGGGCGTCGAGGATCGGCCGGAGGACTTTGCGGAGGACGACAGCGGCGACTGGGACGACGACGATCCGGATCGGCCGTAGGTTGTCGGCATGCCGGTCTACCAGGTTCCGCCGAAGCCCGGCCCGCTCGCGATCGTGCGTGGCAAGGACGGCACATTCGCCGTCGCCAGTTCCGACGACGGCGGCCGACGGCTGTTCGTGCCGTGTCGGGACGAGACGCAGGCCCGGGAAGTCCTGCGAAAGCTCGAGGCCGGCGAGCATGACGGGACGCTGCGGGTGGACCTGCTTTGAAGCAGCTTCGAGCGCGGCTACGCTCACCCGATGGCCGACGTGCGACGCTTCGTGGTGATCCTCGCCGCCGGCGGGCAGGGCACGCGGTTCGGCGGCGACAAGCTGCTCGTCGACGTCGGCGGCACGACCGTCCTGCGGCGAAGCATCGATGCCTTCGTTCAACGCAGCGACGTTCGCGGCGTCGTCCTCGTTCATCCGCCGGGCCGACGTGAGGAGTTCGAGGCGGCGGTGCAGGGTGTGGCGGACGTGCACCTCGTCCGCGGCGGCAACTCGCGGGCGGCGAGCGTCGCCCGCGGCCTTCGAACGGTACGGGCGGACTTCGCCGATGCCGAGTTCGTCGCGATCCACGACGCCGCCCGGCCGAGCGTGCCGCAGGACGTGATCGACCGCGTCTTCCACCAGGCGATGCACCACGGTGCGGCCGTCCCGGGCGTGCCGGTGACGGACACGATCAAGGAGGTGAGCGAGGATGGCCGGATCGTGCGAACGCCGCCGCGGGAGCGTCTGGTCGCGGTACAGACGCCGCAAGTCGCGCGGACGGATTGGCTCGTCGACGCGGTGGCCAAGCTGCCGGAGGACGCGACGCCGACGGACGACGCGGCCGTTCTGGAGCTGGCCGGATATCCGGTGCACGTCGTGCCGGGGGACGTCGCGAATCGGAAGATCACGACGCGGGCGGATCTCGAGGCGTTGTGATGCCTGCTCTTGCCGTCGTGCATCGCGTCAGACGTACTCGATGACGCCGATCCTGCCGCTGGTGCCGGCGGTGAAGATCCTGGTGCCGTCGTTGCTCGCCCGCATGGTGGCCAGGCGGGTGTCGCCGGTGACGACGACGCGCGTGTCGCCGTCGACGAGGAGTTCGATTTCGCCGTCGTTCCAGTCGGTGAACAGGACGCCGCCGCGGTCGGCGACGGGCCAGGCACCGCCGCGGAGGACTTCACCTGCCATGAAGGCCGTGCCGCCGTCGCTGTGGCTGCGGGCGAAGAGCGAGGGCGTCAGCGTGCCGACCGGCGTGACGCTGCCGTCGTAGACGGCTTGGGCTTCGGCGCGGTCCTTGTAGCCGTTGGTCCGGTTTTGCGTGCCGTTGCCGCCTTCGTAGTAGGGCCAGCCGAAGTTCAGTCCGCCGGCTCCGGTGGTCGGGGCGCGGTTGATCTCTTCGAAGCTGTTCCAGCCGACGTCGCCGATGAGCAGGTCGCCGTTGGCGTCGTCGAGGCTCATCGTGAACGGGTTTCGGAGGCCCAGGGCCCAGACGCGGCTGGCATTGTCGTCGCCGTCGCCGGTCCAGAACGGGTTGTCGTTCAGGCCCTCGCCGGTGTCGGGGTCGATGCGGAGCAGCTTGCCGCGGAGCGTGTTGATGTCCTGGACGTAGAAGGTCCGCGGGTCGACGGCACCGTAGCTGGTGGCGTCGCCGAGGGTCACGTAGAGGTTGCCGTCCGGGCCGAACAGCATGTCGCCGACGCTGTGGCTTTGGCTGTCGCTGGCGATGAAGTCGTTGATGTATTGGCCGTTGTTGCGGGGATCTTCCGGCGTGCCGCTGGCGGGAATGCCGAAGTTGCTCCGGCCGGTCGAGTCCTGGTCGGGGCCGCTGATGTTGGCCCAGGTGCTGCGTTTGCCCAGGATCGTGGTCTGGCTGTTCGGGATCGCGGTGAGGTAGTCCGTGTTCGGGTCGGCTTCGAAGCGGTCGAGCCGACCCGCGCGGTTGCCGTTGGCGTCACGCGCGGCCAGGCCTGTGCCGGTCGCGGCTTCGGGCGGGTCGTAGGTGTACAGGGCGTAGACGTAGGGCGTGTTCGGGAAGTCCGGGTGCAGCTCGATCGCCAGCAGGCCGCGATCGCGTGTGCCGTTGACGTCGTCGCGGAAGTCGACGAACGGCGTCGACAGGAGCGTCTCGCCCTGCATGACCTTGATCGTGCCGCCACGATCGGCGACGTACATCCGGTCGCCCGCGCCAGGTGCGGTGGCCAGGTCGGTTAGGAAGCCTGCGTTCGTCTCGACTTCGCGGTAGTTGTACGCCGTGCCCGTAGGCGGTGGCGGCGGCGTCACGGCGAGGCCGCTGTCCTGCGGCAGGGCGTTGGTATTCGTGATGAACACGCCGTCCATCTCGAAGCCGGACTCGCGGCCGACGATCTGGAGCTGGTGCGTTCCCGCCGGCAGCCAGAAGGCGACCGGTGCGTCGCCGGCGTCGTTGTTGAAGACCTGGTCCCAGTCGAAATCGTTGGCCGGCGCGATGTTGTTCATCTTCACCCAGCCGTCGTCGCGGGTGATGTTGCGGCTTTGGGCGACGTTGCTGCCGGCGATACGGAACCAGGCGCTGTCGCTCTCGTAGTCGTCGCTGCGGCTGCGGAGGTGCACCGTGTACAGGCCAGCTTCCGGAGCGGTGACCGATAAGCGAAGCGACGGCGCACCCGCGGCCGGCGCGTTGTAGGCGGGGCTGCCGGACCATTCGACGAAGCTGACATTGTCGGCGTTGGTCGCGACGGTCCAGTTGCTCGCATCGACGCCGTCGAACGTCTCGGCGTGGGCGTAGAGGGCCACATCGCCCGACGCGGCATCGCCTGCGGTCAGAACGACGTCGTCGAGGAAGAAGGTCTCGCTCGTGCTCGTCGTCGTGCCGCGGAGGAACAGCTCGATCTCGCTGCCGACGAGGCCGTTGGCGGAGAGGACGAGGTCGGTGTTGCCGTTGAAGTTGCCATCGCGTCGGGTGACGATGATCTCGTCGCCGTCGAGGACGTAGCCGAACTCGATGTAGTCGATCCACGTGCCGCTGGACTCCATGTCGCCGGCACTGCGGATGACGGCGGAAAGGTCGACGGTCGCGCCGGTGATATCGATCGGCTCCGTCGTCCAGGTGGCGATGGCGTTCGGGCCGGTGTTGGACAGCGCGAGCCGACCGGCACGGACGTCGAAGGTGCCGCGGTCGGTCGAGCGGGTCGTGCTCCACGCCGTCACGCCGCCGTCGGCGGTCGTGCCGTCGCTGAGGTTGAAGTCCTCGACCCACGGCAGACCGGCCGGGGCGCCGTCAGAGTCGTCGTCGCTGATCGTGATCTCGGCTGTCCGTGGGGCCGACAGGTCGGCACCGGTGACGGCATCCAGGCTGACGAAGAAGCTCTCGGCGGACTCAGCGGTCGTGTCGTCGTTGAGGAAGAT
>CAYQCT010000014.1:14921-22528 GCA_964416015.1 uncultured Tepidisphaerales bacterium | reverse complement strand
CTGCTGCGTCTCGCCCGGCTCGAAGCGGAGCACGCCGGCCCGCTGCTGGTAGTCGTCGCCGGCCGTCGCCGTGCCGTCGACGGTCAGGAAGTCGAGCGTCGCCGTGCCCGCCGAGCCACCGTCGCGACGGACGAGCAGGTCGACGAAGCCGTCGGCCTCGTTGGCGAAGTACTGGGCCGCATCGAGTCGGAAGACGCCGCTGGCCGTGGCCTGGGTGACGGTGACGTCGACGGTGGCCGAGTCGCTGCCGCCCCGACCGTCGCTGACGGTGTAGGTGAAGCTGTCGCTGCCGGCGTAGCCGAGTGTCGGCTGGTAGAAGACGACGTCGCCGTTGGTCGAGACGCTGCCGTGCGAGGCGTCGCCGACGGCCGTGATCGTCAGCGGGTCGTTGTCTGCATCCGTGTCGTTGGCCCGCACGTTCAACGCGACGGCAGCGCTGTTCTGCGTGACGTTGGCCGTATCGTTGCCGGCAACGGGCGGCGTGTTCGTGATGACGGGGACGAGCGTCTCGAACTGCCACGACCGCACGTCGTGCCGGTTGATGCCGTAGCCGGTCGCGGCGGCGATACCGATATGCACTGAGTCACCCGCGACGTCGGCGAGATCGATCGTCTGGCTCAGCACGGGCACGGCCGGCCGGTTGTTGGCGTCGCCGGTGCCGACGTAGACGCGGAGCAAATCGCTCGTGCCGTCGTAGTCGATCCAGGCGCGACGGGTCGTGTTGTTGTTCAGTTCGTAGCCGAGGACGGCCTCGGCGTTGTCGTTGATCGGGGCGTTGCTGTTGCCGTTGGCGTGGATGGCAACGTGATCGCCGGCCGGGTCGCCGAAGCTGGGAGCGCTGTCGAGCTCGATCGCAATCGACGGGAAGAGGCCTGCGTAGCCGAGGCTGCCGCCGGGGAACTGAGGCAGGTAGCTCGTGTCGTCGCCGCCGTAGAGCAGGAAGGCCATGCCTGACCCGCCCGAAAGTCCGTCGCCGCCGCCCATGCGGAAGCTGAAGGTCGTGCGGAAGCCGGTGTCGGCAGCGAGGTCGAGCTTGTCGCTCGTGTAGATCGTGCCCTGGGCGTAACGGCTCGTCGGCGTGAGCTGCATACGCCCGCTCACCTCGTCGGCATTGCCGTGCAGGTCGAAGTCGCTCAGGACGCCGCCGGCGAAGGAGGTGATGTCGAAGTCGATCGCTGCGGCGAGCAGGCGGCGACGTTCCAGGGCTTCGAAAGTGATCGGCTTCATCGGACGGGGCAGGAAGGGTCGTAGGCGTTGTTCCTGCGCCGCCTATCGACCTGATGTGCCGTTCACTTGGGGCCGATAGTGAAAATCTGCCTGGCCGCCGAGCCTTTTGAATCGGATACGCCGGCTGCGCCTGTTGCGGACGCGTTGCGGGATTGCACTGCGTGTTATCGGTCCTTATCCTGCTCGCCCCAGGATTCCCTTCCGCGTAGGAGACGCACCGCCATGGCAAAGAAGAACGGCAAGGTCGCCCGTCCGAGTTCCCGCACCGCCGAGGCCGAGGATTACGCCGGCGATCGTGCGGCCTTACTTGCCGCCAACAACGGCACCGGCGACTCGCTCGACCGCGTCCGCGACATCCTCTTCGGCAACCAGGTCCGCGACGTCGACCGCCGCCTCGAGGAGATCGAGGCCGGCTTCACGAGCGAGATCGAGAGCCTGCGAGAAGACTTGACGGGCCGACTCGACACGATTACCGAAGCTCTCGAAGCCGCCGTCTCTGATTTGTCGGAGAAGCTCGGCGAAGAGCACGACCGCGCGACGCAGGCCGAGAAGGACTTGGCGGCGCAATCCCGCGAAGACGCCCGCAAGCAGGCCGAGGATTTGAAGCAGCTCGACGCCGACCATCGTGAACGATTGCGTGCGACCGACGACCGCCTCGCCGAGGCCGTCGCGGCTTCGCAGCAGCGGGACGAGGATCTTGGCAAAGCCGCCGATGAGAATCTGGCAACGCTTCGCGACGAGCTTTCCACCGCCCGCGGCGAGATCGACCAGGCGTTGAGCACGCTCGAAGAAAGTCTCGCCGGTTTGGGCGAAGCGAAGACCGACCGGGCGGCACTGTCGCAAATGTTCGCCGACCTGAGCGAACGCCTCGTCGAAGAACCCGCCGCCCGCGGTCGCAAGCGGTCGTGACCGGTGGCAGGATCTGCAACAGGACTTTCGTGAGCAGGAAGTAGCCGCGGAGCTCGCTCCGCGCACTCGACCGGACCGATTGACGAGCGGAGCAAGCTCCGCGGCTACCTCAGAAGCCGCACGCCGAGTGTGCGGGCAGATAGGTGCCGTTCGAGAACTCGGGTCGTAGCAGCGGCGGCTCGCCGCTGCCACCTGTTCTCGCAGAAGGTCCAGGATCCAGACGCAGCGGCGAGCCGCCGCTGCTACATTCTTACAGAGCTCCTACGACCTACGACTCGTCGTCCGCTCCCGGCGGCGTCTCGCGGAGCCGATAGCCGACGCCGCGAACGGTGTGGACGAGCCAGCTGGCGTTGCCGAGCTTCTTGCGGATGGCGGTGACGTGGACGTCGATCGCCCGATCGGTCACGAAGACGTCGGTGCCCATCGCCTTGTCCATCAGACGATCCCGCGACAGCACGCGGCCGCGGCCTTCGACGAGGGCCCGCAGCAGCTTGAACTCCGTCAGCGTCAGCCGAACCGGCCGGCCGGCGGCGCGGACTTCGTGCTGATCGACGTCCATCTCCAGCGGACCGGCCGTCAGCAGGCCGGGGGCGTCGTCGTCCGCCTTCACCGCGGGCTCAGGCGGAGCGACGGGCGCGTTCTGCGCCCGCCGCAGGACGGCCTTGATCCGCGCCATCAAGACCTTGGGGCTGAACGGCTTGGTGATGTAGTCATCGGCCCCGAGCGTCAGGCCGACCAGCTCGTCGCTCTCCTCGCCCTTGGCCGTCAGCATGACGATCGGAACGCTGCGGAGCTTCTCGTCCTCCCGCAGCCGACCGGCGACTTCCGTGCCGTCGAGGCCGGGAAGCATCAGGTCGAGCAGGATCAGGTCCGGCCGATGACGTCGCGCCAGATTCAACGCCGCCTCGCCGTCCGCGGCCGGCAGGGCATCAATTCCGTTGCGTTCGAGGTTCAGACCGATGAGCTCGACCAGATCCTGCTCGTCGTCCACGACCAGCACCAGCGGCCGCTCGCGCTGCGGCCGCGTCTCCTTCGACGCGACCGGCGTCCGCATGCGGGCGGCGGTGACGGACGACGACTGCAGCGGCGAGGCACTGAGGCCGGCTTCGTGCCGGGACCGGATGCGGTCGAGCACGGGAGCAGGCGGTACGGCGGGACGGGCTGCCGGGAGCATCGACGCGTACGGTCGCCGCGCGCCCCCGTCCGCGTCAAGCCCTGATGTGGGTGTCGCGACAGACTTAATCGGACCTGAACCTGATGCCGCTCAAGACGCCGAGAACGCGTGCCCGGCCTCCTCGAGGACGTGTCGAATGCGGTCGAACCGCCGCGTCTTGACCAGGACATAGTCGGTGGAAAAGCTCGTCGCGACCACCACCGGCACGCCCGACCGGGCCAGCGGCACGACAACGTTGACCAGCACGCCGACCTCCCCGAAGTCGAACGTGCCCTCGAGCCGAATCGCGTGCCAGCCTTGATCCACCTCGGCTTCCGGCGGGGCAAACTTCGCCTCGCACAAGATCGTCGGCCCGCCCAGTTCGCGGTCGCACCGCAGCGTCGCCAGCATCGCTCCCGGCGTCTCCGTCGGCACCTCCGCTCCCTCCGGCAGCCGACAGACCGCATACTCGCCCGGCAGCTCCTCAAGCGTCAGGTTGTACCGCGGGATCACCCGCTCGTCAGTCGGTCGGCGGTTGCGTGCGGGCATGGCGGTGGCATCTTTGCTCGTCATTGGAGAGCAGTTCGACTGTCGTGCTGAAGCACGACCTACGACTGCGGCAATGCGTTTGGCTACTTTCGCGGCATCAGCACCGCCGCGAGCCGGTCGTGAAAGCTGAACAACGCTGCTCCGAGGAGGGCCGAAGGAGCCGAGTAGACGGCAGCTGCAAATACCATCCGGATGAGGTCTATATCGAACGATCGGAAGCCGACCTGCTGCATCGGTGGCGAGCCGAGCAAAAAGGAGAAGGACTCGCACACGATCCTCAAGATCATCCAGATCGCATACGTGATGAGCAGGAACCCGAGCAGCCGGAGGCTCAATCCGATCCAGAATTCGATCGGGGTGCGATCGTGCGGCTGTGTGTCGTAGTTCGGTATAAGGCTCACGCCGACATCTTCGCCGCGGGACGTTGGCCGAACAAGGTCAGGCCGCGGGCGGCGGTGATGGTGACGTCGACGAGGCCGCCGGCGAGGGTCGGCGGGCCGTCGTAGACGACGATCTGATCGCCGCGGGTCCGGCCGACGAGCTGCGTCGTACCCGTCGGCCGCCGGTCGAAGCCGCTGCCGAGGGTGACGTTGCTCGCCGGGTACGCCTTGGCCGCGTGCTTGCTCTGACCTTCGACGAGCAATTCCACCGTCCGACCCACGATCTCCTGGTTCAGCCGCTTCGTCACCGCGTTCTGTGTCGCCAGCAATTCGTTGCACCGCCGCTTCTTATCGGCCTCGGAGACATCGTCGACGAACTTCTTGATCGCCACCGTGCCCGGCCGGGGCGAGTACTTGAAGACGAAGCTGTTCTTGAACCCGCACCGCTCGATCAGGCCGTGCGTCTTGGCAAACTCGTCCTCCGTCTCCGTCGGGAAGCCGACGATGAAGTCGCTCGCAAGGCTCACGTCCGGCATCCGCTGCTTCGCGCGGGCGATGAAGTCTTCGTATTGCTGAACGGTGTAGCCGCGGTTCATCGCCTTGAGCACGCGGTCGTCGCCGTGCTGGGCTGGGACATGGAGGTAGTTGCAGATCCGATCGCAGTCGCGCATTGCGTCGAGGGCTTCGTCGGTGAAGTCGCGCGGGTAGCTCGTGACGAACCGCAGCCGAGCGAGCGACGGGGCGGCCTCGTGGACCTGGTAGAGCAGGTCGGCGAAGGTTGTTGTTCGGCGGTGGGGGCCGTCGCCGTGGTCGTAGGCATAGTGATTGATCGTCTGCCCGAGCAGCGTCACCTCGACGGCCCCGGCGTCGGCGAGGCGGCGGACCTCATCGGCGATGTTGTGCGGCGGCCGGTGGACTTCTGGGCCACGCGTATACGGGACGACGCAGTACGTGCAGAACTTGTTGCAGCCGCGGGTGATGCGAACGTACGCCTGCCGCACGCCGTCTCCGGGCGAGACGGCCCGGGCGAGGTCGAGATTCTCCAGCCGGTCCTCGCCGGCGTCGCGCGTGGACGACCGCCGGACGTTGCTCCCCATCAGCGCCACCTGCGGCCCGGCCGTGACGCTGGCGTTCTGCACCATCGCCGGCAGCTGATCCAGCTCGCCCGGCCCGCAGAGCAGGTCAACGTGCGGAAACCGCTCGAACATCGCCGGCCCGTCTCGCTCCGCAAGGCAGCCGATGACACCGATGACCAGGTTCGGCCGATCCTGCTTCGCGTCGCGCAACATCCCGAGCCGGCTGAAGACTTTCTGCTCCGCATGCTCGCGGACGCTGCAGGTGTTGTAGATGACGACGTCGGCTTCGTCCGCGTCCTGCGTCGGCGAATACCCCTGGCCGACGAGCTGGCCGAGGACGAGCTCGCTGTCGAGCACGTTCATCTGGCAGCCGAAGGTTTCGAGGTAGAGCTTGCGCGCCATCGGGAAGCACGACAATACGCTGTCGGCTCTCACGATGAAGCTGCCTGGCGGAGACAGAGCGATCGTGCTGCGGGAGAAGCTCGTCGGGTACTGCCTCGACAGCGCGCATCATCGCGGCGGGCACAAGGCAGTTGTCTTCGGCTCCGCCCTCGGAATCACGAGAAGCAACTGGCAGATCCTGCAGTCGGCGTTGCAGAACGCCGCCGTGCGCAGCGAAGCCGAGCATCGCGGCAGAAGCAGCTACGGCGAGCGGTATCGCATCGACTTCAAGATGACGACGGATGTCGGGACCGCAACAGTGCGCAGCAACTGGATCGTCGAGAACGAGCACGTCACGCGGCTTACGTCCTGTTGGATTCCTTCACGCAAAGGCGCTTGATCAGTGTTATGATGCGTCATGCCTGCACGATTTCTCGACGAGGTGGTGCTGCTGCGAGATCTACCGGAACACGGGCTTGTTCGCGGCCGCACGGGGACGGTGCTGGAACCACTTGAACGTGACGGAGAGCACGGCGCTGTCATCGACTTCGACATTGACGGATCGGGTGACAACGCCGACGTCGTACTCGATGCGAAAGACTTCGTAGTGATCGTGCAGCCAAAGGTCGATAAGGCGGAGCTCGATCGGGCTGCTGCCTGACCTACCTTGCGCGGGCAGCTGCGAAACGGGCCAGAACTGCCAAGCGTCGCGTGTCGCTCGACAGCTTTGCAGCGACATCTGATGCGTTCGCCGCCTCTCGCTCTGCAAGTTCCGCCGCCTCGTCCAGGCCCAGAAGCGATGGGTACGTGTTCTTCCCCGCCGCGGCGTCTTTGGCCGTTGCCTTGCCCATCGCTTCGGGCGTGGCCGTAACGTCGAGGACGTCGTCGCGGATTTGGAAGGCCAGGCCGAGGTGGTGGCCGAAGGTGCGCAGGGCGGTGAGCGACTCCTGCGACCCGCCGGCGACGAGGCCGCCCAGGACGCAGCTGCCGGCGAGGAGGGCGGCGGTCTTCTTGCCGTGCAGGTCACGTAACGCCGCGAGGTTGATCTGCTTGCCTTCCGCGGCGATGTCGAGCATCTGCCCGCCGATCATCCCGGCCGGGCCGGTGGCGACCGCCAGCTCCTGCACCAATTTTCCCGCCACGGCCGGCGCGTAGCTCGCCGCCAGCAGCTCGAAGGCCAGCGTCGTCATTGCGTCGCCCGCCAGGACGGCCGCGGCTTCGCCGAATACCTTGTGATTCGTCGGCCGACCACGACGCAGGTCGTCATCGTCCATCGCCGGCAGGTCGTCGTGGACCAGGCTGAAGCAGTGAATCAATTCCACCGCCGCCGCCGCCGGCAGGGCCGTCTCGATGTCGCCGCCGCAGGCCACGCAGCACTCGATCACCAGCGTCGGCCGCAACCGTTTGCCGCCGGCGAGCAGGCTGTAGTCGATTGCCTCGCGAAGCCGTGTCGGTGCCTGGCCGAGACTCGTCCGCCGCGGGAGCTCGTCGCGAAGGAACGCCTCCGTCGCCTCGCCGTGCCGTCGCAGCAAATCGCCCACCTCCGCCGCATCAGTCGTCATCGTCCGCCCCGTCGTTCTGCGGCGTCGCGACCAGCTTGCCGTCATCGCCGCGCGACAGCTCCTCGATCTGCCGTTCCGCCTGATCAAGCCGCTGCTGGCAGTGGCGAATTAGGAACGTGCCGCGCTCGTACAGGCGCAGCGACTCGTCGAGTGCGACCTCGCCGCCTTCCATTTGCCCGGCGATGTCCTCGAGCTCACGCAAGCCTTCTTCGAAGGTCGCCGGCTGCTTCTGGGGCGTGCTGCGTTTGGCCACGACCGTAAAGATTAGGCCCGCGCATGTTTCGAAAGCTGCGGCGCGGGGGCGGCACCTGTTAGGATCACGGGATGTCCGCGACCCGCACCGTCGCCGCCGACCCGACGGTCGAGACCC
>CAYQCT010000014.1:14229-14887 GCA_964416015.1 uncultured Tepidisphaerales bacterium | reverse complement strand
GTCGGCCGGGGCCAAGCTCGCCGCCCGGTACCGTCAAGTCCGCGACGCGACGATGGCCCTCGCCGCGCCGCTGGCGGTCGAGGACATGGTCATCCAGACGATGCCCGACGTCTCGCCGACGAAATGGCACCTCGGACACACGAGCTGGTTCTTCGAGGAGTTCCTGCTGACCGGCGACACGCACGCCCCGGCTGATTATCAACTGTTTCATGAGCGCTTCGCTTACCTCTTCAACAGTTACTACGTCACCGTCGGCGACCGCCATTGCCGCATCAAACGCGGCACGCTCAGTCGGCCGACGGTCGAAGACGTCTTGACCTATCGCCGCCACGTCGACGAGGCGATGGCGGATTGGCTCGGCGAGCTGGACGACGGGGCGGTTGCGGAGATCGCGCCGCTGATGGAGATCGGGCTGAATCACGAACAGCAGCACCAGGAGCTACTCGTAACGGACGTCAAGCACGTCTTCGCCTGCAACCCGCTCTACCCGGCCTACGCCGACGCGACACCGGAGCGGGCGAAGGCGACGCCGATAGAGTTCCACGCGTTCGACCCCGGCGTCGTCGAGATCGGCCACGCCAGCGACGGCTTCGCCTACGACAACGAGCAGCCACGGCACAAGGTGTATCTGCAGCCGTACGAGCTGGCCGATCGGCCG
>CAYQCT010000014.1:7249-14219 GCA_964416015.1 uncultured Tepidisphaerales bacterium | reverse complement strand
ACGGCGAGTTTCTCGATTTCGTCGAAGCCGCAGGCTACCGCGAGGCCCGGCACTGGCTCAGCGACGGCTGGGCGTTGGTGCAGGCGGATCCGACGAACTGGTCGCACCCGCTTTACTGGCACCGCGACGGAGCGGGCGACTGGTTCGAGTTCACGCTGCACGGGCTCGTGCCGTTGGACGTCCACGCGACGGCGTGCCACCTGAGCTACTTCGAGGCCGACGCGTACGCGAAATGGCGTGGCCTGCGTCTGCCGACGGAGGCCGAGTGGGAGCATGCCTGTCCGGCGGCGGTGCCGGACGGGGCGAATTTCCAGGAAACTGGCTGCCTGCACCCGGGTGTCGCGACCGGCGCTGGATTGCGGCAGATGCACGGCGACTGCTGGGAATGGACCCGCAGCCAGTACGACGCCTACCCCGGCTACGCCGCGCCCGACGGCGCACTCGGCGAGTACAACGGCAAATTCATGTGCAATCAGTTCGTCCTCCGCGGCGGCTCGTGTGTCACGCCGCGGTCGCACAGCCGACGGACCTACCGCAACTTCTTCCCGCCGGACGCCCGCTGGCAGTTCTCAGGCGTTCGGCTGGCGAAAGACGGAGAAACGCAAAAGAGCGAAGGAGCGAAGGCCCGCAGAGGCGGATAAAGATGAAAAGAGAAGGAAGAGGGCCGCCTCGTAGAGTGCCGCCCCGCACGCGCCCGGTTCTGCACCTTTCTTCTTCTTTGCGGAACTTCGCCCCTTTGCTCCTTTGCGTTTCTCCGCCGCCTGTTCCATGCCTGACTCCGCTGCCGTACCGATCCTTGACCTGCATCCGCCGGCCGAGGATTTGCGTCGGCAAGTGCTCGCGGGCCTGAACGCGACGCCATCGGAGCTGCCGTGCAAGCTGCTCTACGACGACGCCGGCAGCGACTTCTTCGAGCAGATCTGCGACCTGCCCGAGTATTACCAGACGCGAACGGAACAGGCGCTGTTGCAGACCTGCCGCGACGACGTCGCCGGCCTCGTCGGCAAGAACGCCGTCATCGTCGAGTACGGCAGCGGCAGCACGCACAAGGTGCGGAACCTGATGGAGTCGATCGACACGCACGCGTACGTACCGATCGACATCAGCCGGTGGTACCTGGAAAATGCCGCGGAGGAACTGGCGACATCGCACCCGGAGCTGGTCGTGCGGCCGGTGCTGGCGGATTACACGCTCGACGTGCCCTTGCCCGACGGGCTGGGCAACGGGCCGCGGGTCGGCTTCTTCCCCGGCGGGACGATCGGCAACTTCTGGCCGCACAACGCCGTTGCGTTCCTGCGTCGCGTCGCCGCGACGCTCGGCCGCAGCGGCTACCTGCTCGTCGGGTACGACCGCAAGAAGGACCCGGCCCTGCTGCACGCGGCGTACAACGACAGCGCGGGCGTCACGGCCTCGTTCAATCTGAACCTCCTCGACCGCCTCAACGCGACCGCCGACGCCACCTTTGACCGCGCCCGTTGGCGGCACTACGCGCCGTACGTCCCCGAGGCCGGCCGCATCGAGATGTGGCTCGTTGCCGACGAGGACCAGGAGGTACGCGTCGCCGGCGAGACGCTGCTCTTCCGTCGCGGCGAAGCCATCCGCACCGAAACCAGTCAGAAGTTCAGCCCCGAGGAGTTCAAGCTCCTCGCCACCGACGCCGGCTTCGACGTCGCCCACCGGTGGAGCGACGAACGGCAGCTCTTCGACGTCGTGCTCCTGCAAGTCAGTTGAGTCTGGCGGACGAAAGGCGCGACGAGGCGCGACCTTCTTCAGCGGCGTCGACGCAACAACACCAGCGTCGCCATCGACACGACCGCCGCCGTCGTCGGCTCCGGAATCATCCGCGAGAGCCGGATCGAGGCGTTGTCGAACCCGGCGTCGATCCAGTTGCCGTCGAGGAGGAAGGCCTCGCCGATGAAGGTCACGCTCGTCGCAGCCGTGGGAACCGCGACCGTCAGATCCGGCGAGGCTGCGACGCCGCCGGCCGAGTCGCCGACGCGGC
Source organism: uncultured Tepidisphaerales bacterium (assembly GCA_964416015.1). Classification (GTDB taxonomy): domain Bacteria; phylum Planctomycetota; class Phycisphaerae; order Tepidisphaerales; family Tepidisphaeraceae; genus JBCDKH01. Next base: position 12,217 of record CAYQCT010000014.1, on the reverse strand, counting down.
CGAGGCTGTCCTGGCGAAGGAGCGTGCCGCTGTTGTCGTACCAGAGCACGTCGAGCTCGACGGCATCCCACGCAGCGAATGCGTCGCCGCCGAGCGTTGCTTCGTCCCAGCCCATCGGCACGACCGCCGACTGCCAGAGCGAGACCGAGTGCGGCGTGATGTGCCCGCCGCCGGTCCACGGCGTGGCGAACGAGTCGCCCGCCGGTCCGAATGGGAAGAGGCCCGCTGGCCCGCTCTGCGCCGACCACGCCGGGAGCACCGTCAGGTCCTGCTCCCAATGGTCGAGCCCGGCGTCGAAGCCGCCGTTCTGTAGCAGTTCCAGATACTCGTACGCCGACGCGTTCGGCGGGCTAGCGACCAGAGGTGTCGCCACCGCAGGCGCGGCAACGGCAAGGATCGAGGCGAGGGCGTGCGGCACAAATTTCTGCATGCCCTTTACATGCAATGCCGATGACGTCCCGGCAAGCAAGTCTTCGACTATGCAAACTTGCTGGCGACGAGCACGCGGTCCTGCTTGGCCTCCTCCACGAGACCAGGCGTTGCCGCTGCGAGGTCGAGCACGGCCCGGCCCTGATCGCTGCCGATCTCCATGTACAGCCGCCCGCCGGCGGCGAGGTGTTGTGGAGCATCGGCGAGAATTCGCCGGACGACCTCGAGCCCATCGTCGCCTCCATCGAGGGCCAGGTGCGGCTCGTGGTCGCGGACGTTGCGGTCCAGCTCCGGCATGACGCCGGACGCGATGTACGGCGGGTTGACCGTGATGACATCGAAGACCACGTCGTCCGTCACTGTCGCGAATAGGTCGCCGGTCCGCACGTCGAGGCGGTCGGCAAGCTCCAGCTCCGCCGCGTTCTTCGTCGCCATCGCCGCCGCGTCGTCGCTAACGTCGGTCGCGACGGCCGTCGCCTTCGGCAGTTGCTTCAGCAACGCCAACGCGATGATGCCGCTGCCGGTGCAGACGTCGAGCAGACGTACCGGTTCGTCCCGCCGGTCGTCGCGACGCAGGTCGGCGACGACGAGGTCGACAATGGTTTCCGTCTCCGGCCGCGGGATCAGAACGCCGGGGCCGACCGTCAGCTCGAGGCCGTAGAAGTGCGCTTTGCCGGTCAGATACTGCACCGGCTCGTGCTCAGCGGCCCGACGTGTCAGGTCGCGCAGCCTCGCCCGCTCGTCCGGCGTCGGCACCGTGTCGTGCTTCGTGTACAGGTCCAGCCGCTGCAGGTCGAGGACGTGCCCCAAGAGCATCTCGGCATGCAGACGCGGCGACTCGACGTCCCGCTTCTGCAGGAAGGCCGTCGTCGCCTCGAGCAGCCGCCGGATCGTCCACGCTTCGGCCTGCTGCGCGGGCGGCGGTGTCGCAACGTCGAGTGTCACACCTCCGCTTGTACGCGCGGCCTACGCCGGAAGGCAATGCACGTCCTGCCGGTCGCGATGTGGAGCAGCAGGCGGTATCGTCGGCACCCGCGATGCCGCCCAATGCTGCCCCGACGCCTGACACGCTGCCGCTGGGCGAGCGGATTCGCCAGCGACGCAAATCGCGCGGCCTCACGCTTGACGCCGTCGCCGCCCGCAGCGGCGTCAGCAAGCCGTACCTCTCGCTGATCGAGAACGGACGCGTCGACAATCCGCCGAGCGACGACAAGCTCCGGCGGATCGAGCACGCCCTCGACTTTCCCCCGGGCGAGCTCGTGGCAATCGCGCATCTGGCGCGGACGCCGCGGGACGTGCGGACGATGTTGCTGAGCCTCGCCCGCCGCGTCGGCGACGGCAGCGGTGAGGTGCACCAGGAAGGTCTCGACGCCGCACACGACAGCGGCCTGCTCCGCCGCCTCGTCGACGCCGCCGCCTCGGCACGCGGCGAATCGACCGACGTCGGCACAGTCACCGTCCGGGCCGTTCCTGTCATCAACAAGGTCAGCTGCGGCTATCCGCGCGACTTCACGGACCTGGACTACCCGCCGCAGCACGCCGACTCCCACGTCAGCTGCCCTGACGTGAACGACGTGGACGCCTTCGGCTTTCGCGTCTTCGGCGACTCCATGGAACCGATCTACCGCGAGAATGACATCGTGATCGTCAGCCCGTCGACCGATCCGCTGCACGGCGACGACTGCTTCGTCCGCTTCGCCAGCGGCGAGACGACGTTCAAACGTGTCTTCTTCGAGGAGAATCCGGACGATCCCGCAACACCCGGTGTGATCCGTCTGCAACCCCGCAACGAACGGCATCCGCCGCGTACGGTTGCCGCCGCGGAGGTCGAGGCGGTCTACCCGGCGGTTTACCGCTACGAACGCGTCAATCAGCGTCCGAACGGCCGCGTGTTGCGGTAGTTTTGCGTCAACCCAGCAGCTTCTGCAGGTATCGCATCGCCCGCTCCGCCGAGCCGGCGGCGTCGTCGAGGAACGGGTAGAGCTCGACCGTGACCCAGCCGACGTATCCAACTTCGTCAAAGGCGGCAAAGAGGCGGGCGAAGTCGATCGCGCCGTCGCCGAGGCCGAGGTGCTGGTGGACACGCGTCGCGGCGATGTCCTCGATGTGCACGTGGGCGTATCGCCCGGCGAGATCCCGCGCGACGGCGGCAGGATCTTCGCCGACGCAGAAGGCGTGGCCGACGTCGTAGTTCATCGAAATCCGCGGCTCCTCCGCGAAAAACGCCTGCTTCCACGCCAGATACTCCGCCGTTGTTTCAAGCAACAGACCCGGCTCCGGCTCGACGCAGAGCAGCAGATCCAGCTCCCGCGCCAGCGGCAGACACCATGTCAAGGCCGCGGCAAAACGGGCTTCGAGCTCGTCGCGTGAGACATCGTGTGCGACCGACGGGCCGCCGGGCTGAATGCTGACGGTAAGACATCCGAGGGCAGCGGCGAGTCGCATGCTCGACTTCGTGTGCTCGACCCGCTGCCGCACGCGGTCGGGGTCGGTGTCGATCCACGTCGGGTGGTACGTGTCACCGACCGGTTCGCCATAGGGATAATCGGCGGCGAAAAAGCCGGTGAATGCGTTCACGTTGCTCACCCGCAGCCCGCGGTCGGCGACATCGTCGGCCAGGTTCAGCACTTCGCTCGTCGACAGGTCGCTGGGCGTCATGTGCGGCTGGTCGGCCATGATCTCCACGCCGCCGTAGCCGAGGCGGGCGATCGTGTCGACGGCGTCGGGCAGCGACGACTTCTTGAACGCGTTCGTGCTGAACGCGAGTCGGTGCCGCCAGTGGTCGAAGCTCCGGCGGGCCATCCGGGCGAGTCTACCCTGATCGGCCATGGCATCGGCCGACGACGCGAAACCCGGCCTCACCTACGCCGACGCCGGCGTCGATTACGACCCGCTCGACGCCTTCAAACGCGCCTGCCAACGCGAGGCCGCCGCGACGGTGCCGCTGCTCGGTGCACACGGTCTTCGCGAAGTCGACGGCACCCGCGGCGAGTCGGCCTACCTCGTCGACGCCGGCGACGGCACGTTCCTCGCCCACGTCGAAGAAGGCCTGGGCACCAAGAACCTCGTCGCCGATGCCGTCGGCGATGCGTTGCTTTATGAGCACGTCGGCATCGACGTCGTCGCGACGATCGTCAACGACCTGATCACCGTCGGCTGCCTGCCGGCCGTCGTGGCGATGCACGCGGCGGTCGGGGAGGCGGCTTGGTTTAACAACACGGCGCGGGCCGAGGCACTCGCGGCGGGGTTTGCCGAAGGCTGTCGCCGGGCGGGCGCGGCCTGGGGCGGCGGCGAGACGCCGGCACTGGCGGGCATCGTCGAGCGGGACGCGATCGTCCTCGCCGGCAGCGCGATCGGACGGATGCCTGCCGGCCAACGCATCCGCGGCGACGTCGAGCCGGGCGATGCGATTGTTTTCCTCGCCAGCACCGGCGTGCACACGAACGGCCTGACGCTCTGCCGACGCATCGGCGAGACCAGCGGCTACGACGCCGACGTCGGCGACGGCACGCCGTTCGGCCGGGCGTTGCTGACGCCGAGCGCGATCTACGTCGGCTTCGTCAAGAACCTCCACGACGCCGGCGTCCGACCGCGATACCTGAATCACGTCACCGGCCACGGCTGGCGGAAGCTCATGCGACCCGCCGCGGCCGTGCGGTACGTCATTGACACGCCCGGCACGCCGCCGCCGGTCTTCCGCCACATCGCCAAGGCCGGCCCGGTCGCCGAGCGTGAGATGTACGCGACCTTCAACATGGGCGTCGGCTTCGCGGCCTACGTCGCGCCCGGCGACGCCGACGCAACGGTCGCCGCGGCCGAGGCGGCGGGGCACCGGGCGTGGGTGGCCGGCGAAGTCGCCGATGGTGCAAAGTCGGTCGAGGTGCCGTCGCTTGGGTTGACATTTGCGGCTGATGAGCTCGCGGTGCGGTAGGGCGAAGCTCTCGCCGTTCGTATACAACCTCTGCCGTGACGGGCGTTCTGATGGGCTTACTCGCGGGCATTACGATCGGGCTCGTCCTGGGTCGGCGGGTCGGCGTGCGAGCACGACGCAGCATCGGCGATCTTCTGCCATTCGCGCGTCGCATCGCCGGCGGCGACTGGCGGGCGCGGCCGGAGCTGACACGCGTGCCGGGATTCGTCGGACGCGGTGGGCCGCCTTTGCCGGAGGCGGAGGAGCTGGCAGGACTTCTTGAGACTGCCGCGAAACAGGCTGGGCATCGTCTGGCACAGCTCGAGCGGCAAAAGGCCGACCTTGACGCCCTCGTCGACGCGTTGCCCGACCCGATCCTGCAAGCCGACACGCGGCGGCGGCTTATCTTGATCAATGCCCCGGCGGCCGAGCTGTTCGAGCTGCCCAAGTCCCGCGCACTCGGCCAGCCGCTCGAAGCCGCCGTCGGCGAGCCGGCGGTGCTGGCACTCTTCGACCGCGTCGCGACGATCGGCTTGACCGACACACGACCCGACGGTCGACCCGTCTTGCCACTCGCCCGCGAGCTCCGCCTCGGCCGCAGCGGACGCGTCGCGGTGTATCAGGCGCTG
>CAYQCT010000014.1:295-7239 GCA_964416015.1 uncultured Tepidisphaerales bacterium | reverse complement strand
CGTCCTCGGCGTGGTCCTCGGTGTCGTCACCGTGACCCTCCTCGCCGTCCTCCGCGTGGGACTCGGCGGCGTGCTCGTGGTGCTACGCGACGTCAGCACGCTCGACGAAGCCCTCCGCATGAAGGCCGACTTCGTCGCCAACGCGGGCCACGAGCTGCGCACGCCGGTTGCAGCCATCAAGCTAGCGCACGAGACGCTCAGCGACGTGCTCGACGATGAACCGCTTAGCCCGCCGGCGCGGCGGTGCCTCAGCATTCTCGGCGGCCACCTGCTGCGAATGGAGGAGCTACTTCGTGACCTCATGGATCTCAGCCGCGTCGAATCGGGCCAGCAACGTCCGACTCTCGATGAGGTCGCGCCGGCATCGTTGCTTCGCGAGCTCGAGACCGCCGTCGGACCGGCCGCGCGGGAGAAGGGCGTCGCGTTGCATTTGTCCCCGCCAACCGGGGAAGACGCGGCGGCCTTCGTCACCGACAGCGGCCTGCTGATGCTGGCGTTGAAGAATCTCACGGAGAACGCCGTCAAGTACACGCCGACCGGCGGCCGGGTCGAGGTGCAAGTTGCCCGGCGCGGCCTCGGCGGCGATGCGGCGGACGTCCTGCGGCAATTGACGGATCGGCCGTACAGCGAGGTCGAGTTCGTCGTCCGCGACACCGGCGTCGGCATCCCGGCGGAGCATGTCGCCCGCGTCTTCGAACGCTTCTACCAGGTTGACCCGGCCCGCACCGGCACCAACGCCCGCACCAACCCGCGGGCTAGCGGACGCGGCACCGGGCTCGGCCTGAGCATCGTCAAACACGCCGTCAGCGCGCTCGGCGGCGTCGTCCGCCTCGAAAGCGAGCCGGGGCGGGGCAGCACGTTCACGATCACGCTGCCGCAGGTCGCGGCGAAGGAGGCCGAGGAGGTGGACGACTTGCCGCGCCCGCACACCCAGCAGCAGGCCGCCGCCGCGGCGTGGGAGTAGGCTGCAACATGCTCGTCGCATTAACCGGTGCCAGCGGATTCATCGGCTCGTACACCGTGCGGGCGCTCAAGAGGCAGGGCCATGACGTGCGGGCGTTGGTCCGCCGCACCAGTCGACGCGACCACATCGAAAAGGACGTCCGCGAGTTCGTTGAGGGGCCGCAGGACGACCGCGAGGTTATGATCAGGCTCTGCGATGGCGTCGATGCAGTCATCCACAACAGCGTCGACTGGAGCAACGCCCGCCCCGGCGAAGACAGCGATAACTTCGGCCACTTCCGCAGCAACGTCCTGGGCAGTCTCGACCTCCTCGAGACAGCCCGGCAGGCGAAGGTCGGTCAGTTCCTGTTCGTCAGCAGCGGTGCGGTCAACCACGAGATCGTCACCACGCCGACCATCACCGAGACGCACCCGACCTGGAGCGGCAACACCTACGGCGCGTACAAGGCGGCCGTCGAGCCCTTCCTCAAGGCCTACCGGCACCAGTACGGCATGAACACCAGCATCTGGCGGCCGGTCGCGGTCTACGGCGTCGAGCCGAAGCTCGAGAACAGCCAATGGTTCAACTTGATCGAGCCGGCCGTGCGTGGCGAGCGGGTCGATAAGACCGGCGGCGGGAAGATCACCAACGTCCACGACGTCGCGGACGCGTTGGCCCTGGCGGTCGGGGACGAGCAGGTCGCGGGCGAGGTCTACAACCTGGCCGAGCGGTACCTGCACTGGTGCCAGCCGCCGCAGATGGCGGCGGAGGTCAGCGGCAGCGGGGCGGACGTCGTCGATCACACTGGCGACGGAGGCCCGAAGAACCAGTACGATCCGTCCAAAGCGATCGCGTTCTTCGATCGTCACGGGCATCGGCAGGGCCTGCGGCGAGGAGAAGACGGCGTCCGGGCGTACGTCGAAGAGGTGGTCGATCGGCTGAAGGCGATGCGGGCGGCGTAGATATCGCGTTGCGACAGCGGAAGTTGTGTCGAGTGTCGGCTGGTGTTGATTCCGGTGGATGATTCCGTACCATGGCCGCCCCGCTGCCGGCCGGGTGAATCGGCGTCGGCGGGTGCAACTTCGCCGGCGTCTGGGATTGTTGCCCCGTGCCGGTGCCGCCGAACGCGTCGGCGGCCCTGCAACAGCGGCATCTACGACAACCGGCAGCGAGGCGACCTTGGCGAAAACCGCGACAACGTCAGCGAAGAAGAGCAAGACCGCCAAGAAGGTCCCCGCGAAGAAAGCTCCCGCGAAGAAGGTGCCGGCGAAGAAGGCACCAGCCAAGACTCCGGTGGCGAAGAAGCCGGCAACTCAGAAGAAGGTCGTCGCGAAGAAGCCGGTGGCGAAGGCGGCGAAGAAGCCGGCCGCGAAGAAGGCATCTGCGAAGAAGCCGGCCGTTGAAAAGACGCCGGCGAAGAAGGTCGCGAGCAAGAAGCCTGCGGCGAAAGCTGCCGCGGACAAGAAGCCTGCGGCGAAGAAGCCGGCCGACAAGGCCCGCGTCGTGAAGGCAACGTCGACACCTGCCAAGAAGCCGGTCGCTGAGAAGCCGGTGGCGAAGAAGCAGGCCGCCAAGGAGCCGACGCCCGCCGCCAAGCCAAAGGCGAAGACACCGTCGAAGAAGCCGGCCGTGTCGAAGGCCGCCGCTGCCCAACGAGCCGCGGCGTCTCCGAAGGTCGACCTCAAGCCCATGACCGGCAGCGTCGGCTCCGGCCTCAGCTTCCTCGCCGGCAAGCCCGGCAGCGACGGCGCCCGGCACGACGATATCGACGACGCGCCGCGACTGACGAAGACAAAGCTCGGCGTCCGCGAAATCAAGCACTTCCGCGACCTGCTCCTCACGCACCGCCGCCGCGTCATGAACGACGTCGAGGACATGGAACGCGAGGCGCTCGGTGCGGAACAGTCGAACCTCAGCACACTGCCCGTCCACATGGCCGACGTCGGCACGGACAACTACGAGCAGGAGTTCACCCTCGACCTCGCCGACCGCGGCCGCCGGGTGCTCGACGAGATCGATCACGCGCTCCGCAAGATCGACGACTCCACGCCGAACACCTACGGCATCTGCGAAGGCACAGGCCAAATGATCAGCAAGGCCCGGCTCGAGGCGCAGCCGTGGGTGCGATTCAGCATCGAGTACGCCAAACGGCAACGCCGCCACTCGAGCGGGGCGCGGCGGTAGGACCCGCGGTCCAAGACCACGCCGTCGATCATCGCCTGTTCGAGGTCAACCAGGTTCCGTTCGAGTCCTGGTAGGGCGGGCCCCGGCCCACCGTCCGGATTCGCACGTCTGGCTAGAGGCAGACGGTGGGCCAGGGCCCACCCTACTCCGGATGCTGTGCGTGCGATCTCGGTCGCATCAAAGCGAAACTGGAAGTCTCTTACATCGGCATTAACCGCTTTGCGAGTCGATCGACCTGCTCGTTCGTGTTGTAGAAGTGCGGCGCAAACCGGATCCTGCCGCAGCGGAACGCGAGTTCGGTATCGTGCTCCTTCGATAGTGTCTTGTAGACGTGCTCCGCGTCGCCTTGCTTCGGTTGGAAGCAAAGGAAGCCGGAGCGGGATGCATGCGTCGGTGTAGCAACGACGTACTTGTCTTCGATCTGCGCAATCAGGCGGTCGCAGAGCGTTACCACAGACTGATGAACGTCGTCGATCCCGAGGCCGACGAGTGTGCCGAGGCCGGCGCCGACGGCGGTGATGCTGGCCAGCGCGGGCGAGCCATACTCGTACCGGCCGGCGTCCGGGCGGAGGGTGTAGTCGATCTCCTCCCAGCGAAACGGGTTGACGACGCTGCCCCAACCGACCGTCGCCGGGCGGAGCTGCGGCAGGCGATCGCGGCGGACGTAGAGGATGCCGCAGCCCATCGTGCCGAGCATCCATTTGTGGCCGCCTGCCTGCAGAAAGTCGACATGTTCCCGCTCGACGTCGATTGGAACGACGCCGCAGGATTGGATCGCGTCGACGCTGAACAGGATGTCGTTCTCCCGACAGAAGATTCCCAGGCGTTGCAGGTCGGTCCGCTGGCCCGTACCCCATTGCACGTGCGAGACGGCAAGCAGCTTCGTCCGCTCGTTGCAGGCCGCTTCGAGGTCTTGCTCCCGCACCAGGACGTGGCCATCGATCTCCGTCTCCGGGACGACGACGAGTGTTGCACCGGCACGATTGCATGCTTCCTGCCATGGATACACATTCGCCGGGTACTCGCCGGCGTTGATCACGACCTCATCGCCCGGCTTCAGGTCGAGGCCGAGGGCGACCAGACTGATGGCCTCACTCGTGTTGGCGACGAGGGCGATGTCGGAAGCGTCTGATGCACCGATCGCGTCTGCCGCCGCTTGGCGTGTGGTCTGCAGCGTCTGGTTGAAGTCGAACCCCACGAAGCCGTGCTGTTGAAAGTGGTCAAGAAAGTCACGAACGGCGTCGCCGACGAAGCGGGGCATCGGGCTGACGCCGGCGTGGTTGAAGTAGTCGCGGTTCTTGAGGACGGGGAAGGCGTCCTCGTTGCCGACGAGTTCCGCGAGAGTCAGAGTCTGCATGTCGCGACGGTACGGCGGCGGCGGATTCTTCCCGTGTCGGACAGCCGACTGCGGAGCTGGAGCGTCGTAGGATGTCCCGATGCGCGTGCTGCCGGCGTCGAGCTTCGTGTTGTGCTTCCTCGGCCTCGTCTCCGCCGCGGCGGGTGCGGAGCAGGCGACGCGGATGCTGACCCGTCTGTTGCCGGAGGAACGGCCGGAGTCTTGGCGGGTTCCGAGCTACTTCGATGCCATCGACGAGGCGGAACAGGACTTGCGCGACGGCCGGTACCGTCGGGTCGTCTGGGCGTTGGCAAACGAGAACGACGAGCGGGCGGGGCGGCTGCGGGCCGAGGCGTTGCTGCGGCTCGGAAATCCGGCTGCGGCACGGGAGGCGACGCAGGAACTGACCGTTCAGGCGCGGGCACTGCGGCAGCAGGGCCGACTGGCCGAGGCGCGGGCGTTGCTCGTCGACGCGGAAGACGTGGCGTCGGTACGGCTGGCCGGGGATCTGGCGAGGGACGCCGGCGATTTTGCGGCGGCTCGTGAGCTGTACGGGCGGATCGTCGAGCGGGATCTGCTGGACCGGGTCGAGGAGGACGCGTCGCGTGCGGTTGACGTTGCGACGGCGTACGACTGGCACGCGCGGATGTCCGGAACGTACGCCGCCGAGCCGGGCCTGCATGATGACGTGCTTGGGCTGCTGGTGCGGGCGTACGACGTCTACGACCGACGCTCGGCCGAAGCACGATCCGCGGCGGCGGCGTTTCTTTGGCGGCGGAGCGACCTGGCGGCGGCCGTCGAAGAAGTCGAGGCGGCTTTAGCCCTCAACCCGCACTACCAGCCCGCGTTGATCTTGTTCGGCGAGATCCAGCTCAGCCGGTTCGGCTTCGCAGAAGTCGAGGCCGTCGTCGCGAAGCTGCGGCGGATCGATCCGGCCTCGCGGGAGGCGGACGTGCTCGAAGCCCGTGCCTTGCTCAAGCAACGCCGGCCGGACCTGGCACCGGTTGTCATTCGTCGGCTGCTCGCGAGCAATGCGAACAGCCGCGAAGCTCTGATGTTGCAGGCGGCGGCGCAGGCGATGCGGCTCGAGGACGAAGCCGCCGCGGCGACGCTCGCCCGGCTTGATGCCGACGCTCCCAACGACCATCGCGGCCACTTGGCTGTCGGACAGTTCCTTGCCGTGACCCGGCAGTATGAACGGGCGGCGGATGCGTTGCGGGAGGCAGTCGCCCGAGCGCCGTGGGCGGTCGATCCGCGGAAGGAGCTGGGCGAAGTCCTCGCACAGGCCGGCCTCGAGCCCGAGGCGATCGCGACGCTTCGCGAGGCCCGCCGACTCGACCCCTTCGACGCGCGGGTCAAGAACTACCTGCAACTTCTCGAGGAGATCGCGGGCTACGCGCGGATCGCGACGCGCCACTTCGAGGTGCGTCACGCCCACGCCGGCGACGATGCCCATCCGGCCGTCGATGTCGTCGCCTCCGTCGTCGCCGAGCGGCTCGACCCGATGCACGCCGAGCTGTCGGCGGACTACCGCGGGTTCACGCCGGCCGTGCCGACGAGCATCCAAATTTACCCGACGCACGACCGATTCAGCGTCCGCGTCGCTGGCGATCCGTACGTCGGCACGGTCGGCGCTTGCACCGGCCCGGTGATTGCCCTCGTTGCCCCGCGTGGCGGCAAGGACACGCTGGGCGCGTTCGACTGGGAGCGGGTCATGCGGCACGAGTACGTGCACACGCTGACGCTCGGCATGACCGACAACCGCATCTGGCACTGGTATACGGAGGGCCTGGCCGTCCGGGCCGAGCAGGCGCCGCCGCGGCAGGTGTTTCTGGATCTGATCGGGCAGGCGACGCGCGAGGGCGAGCTGTTCCCGCTCGAAGGGCTGACCTGGGGCTTCGTTCGGCCGCGGAAGCCGACGGACCGGACGCTGGCGTACGCCCAGTCGTGGCTCGTTTGCGAGTACCTCGTCGAGACGCACGGCGAGGAAGTTCTGCTGCAACTACTTGATGCGTGTGCCGCGGGCCTGACGGAGCGGGAAGCGTGGCCGGAGGTTCTGGATCAGACGCCGGAGCAATTCGATCGAGCCTTTGCAAGCCACATGCGGGAGGTCGTCGCGGAATGGGGCCACGACGAGGCATCGACGCGCCAGTACGCGGCGGTGATGCAGCTGGCGACGGCGGCGTTGCGGGAGCGGGACTATCCGAAGGCGGTCGAGAGTTTGCTGGCGGCGCGCGAGATTCGGCCGCTGGACGAGCTGCCGTTGCGGCGACTGGCGGCGTGCTACCTGCAGCTGGATCGGCCGGCCGAGGCGGCGGATGCGCTAGCCGAGCTGGCGCGGCGTTCGACGGAAGACGGCCGTTTCGCCACGCGGGCGGCGCGGCTGTATCTCGAGACGGATCAGCCGGCGCGGGCGCTGGAAATGGCGACGCTGGCGAACTACGCGGCGTCGTACGAGCGGGCGTCGCACGAGCTGCTTCG
>CAYQCT010000014.1:0-285 GCA_964416015.1 uncultured Tepidisphaerales bacterium | reverse complement strand
GAGGCGGCGGGCGAGACGGAGCTGGCCGCCCGCGTGGCCGAGCGTCTCGAGGCGTGGCCGGCTATCGGGCGTTGAGCAACGTCACTGAAGGCGGCATCTTGCGGTCGACGACGATAGTGTGGCCGCCCCGTGGAAGAGTCGCCTTCGCCTTCGCCCGCCCCCGCTCCGCCCCTGGCCGAGACCGCCACCGGATCCGCCGTGCCCACCGCACTCACGGGGGCCGACATCGTGCATCCGTACCGCATGGAGCGCGCAAAACCCGAGGCCGTCGGCAAGCTGAGCATC
>CAYQCT010000013.1:27711-37223 GCA_964416015.1 uncultured Tepidisphaerales bacterium | reverse complement strand
GACCAGGCGGTGGTGCCGGTGTCGCTGGTCGCTCCGTCGGCCAGGCCGGCGAAGGTTTCGCTCCACGGCAGGCTGCCCGATCCGCCGGTGGGCGGGGGGGTGATGCCCGTGTCTTCGTAGATCGAGATATCGCTGAAGGTGACGTCGCTGCTGCCGGTGCCTTCGTCGTCGTCGGCGATGAAGCCGAGCTTGGTGACGCCGCCTGTGAAGAAGTCGCCGACGGGGATGACGTAGGTAACGGTGCCGTCGGGGTTGGCCGTGCCGGTGTTGCCGGCGAAGACGCTCCAGCCCGTGTGCTGGCCCGGGCCGGTGTCGCTGCCGTCGAGCTGGAAGGCCCGGACGTTGTTGGTCGGGTTCGTGTCGTTGTCGAGGCTGATCCCCAGGATCTCCCCGGCATCGACGGCATCGACCGTCACCTCCAGCACCGTATTGGCCGTGACGGTGTAGCTGAGGTCCGTCACTTTCCAAGCATTGCCTTCCAGCCGGATCGCTTGGCCGCCGGACAGGATCTCGAACGACGTGTCGTCGCTGCCCTGCCCGTCTTGGCTGCCGTAAGCGATCGGATCCGGGAGCGTCATCAGCATTCCGGCGACGTCGACCGTGAGGTCCGGCGTCGCGGCGCCGGCTTCGTAGCCGATGTAGAGCGGGACCTGGCCTTGGTTGCCGCGCTTGCGTGCTTCGCTGTAGGTGAAGTCGCTGGTGACGCCGTTGCGGGTTTCCTGGACGAGGATCGGGAAATTCGTGAAGTTGTTTTCGAACGAGCCGCTGAAGCTCGAGTCGATGACTTCGATCATCGGCGTGGCAGCATCCGGCGCGCGCAGCGGGTAGATGAACCCGCCGATGAGCTCGGTCGTGCCGCCGTTTTGGGTACGAAGAACCGTGTCCTGACCTTCCGTCTTGTAGCCATGGAGCCATAGCGTGCCGCCGTCGTTGAGGATGTACGGGCCGCCGGCGAACTCGATATTGACCTGTCGGCCGAAGACGCGGCCGCCGTTCTCGACGGTCAGGCGAGTGCCGGTGGTCGCTTTGTCGAAGATCGTGTCGTCGATGAAGCTGTCGCCTGCGCCGTTGCCGCGGTTGACGAAGCCGCCGCCGCCGCGGAAGTCGCTGTGGCGGATGGCGAAGTTGCCGGCACCGGTATGGTCGACGCGACCGCTGAGCCAGACGTGCTCCATCGTCGTGACTTCGCCGGCGGTGCCGACGTACTCGACGAGCGGTTCACCCGCCGGGAATCCGCTGGCCCGGCCGATGGAGGACTGCCCGCCGATGATGAGCTTCGCGTCACCGCGGACGAGCAGCGTGTCGGAGATCGAGTACGAGCCGTTGGGCAGGTAGACGACCGGCTTGCCCGAATCGATCGCCGCCTGGATGCCCGCCAGGTCGTCACCGCCGCCGCCGGGCGTTGCCCCGAAGTCCGTCACGTCCGCCCAATCGGTCGGGTTCGACGAGTGGAAGCGTGGTGACTGCGGTGCGTCGAGGTCGAGCGACGTCGAGGCCGACGGGAACTCGCTGTTGGGCGAGTTCTGGACCCACTCGTCGACGACGGTCGGCGAGCCGCTCATGGCCAGGTCGTTGTTGGCCGAGGTCGTGACGTCGACCGCCTTGCCGTAGCCGTCGATCGTGACGTCGTTCAGGAAGACGCGGCCGGCCGTGACGACCGCGGAGCTGCCGCTGCTGCCGCCGGTGAGGGTCGAGTCGGTGAGCGTGACGACGCGGCTGCTGGTGACCTGCAGTGCCGGGACGCTGTTCTCGCTGGTGATGTTCCGCAGGTACAGCGGGTTGCTGCTGGTGCGGATGGCGGCGAGGTTTTGATCGCGGAGCGTGACGTTCTCGATCGTCATGCTGTACTGCGAGTTGCCGGCCCGGATGCCGTAGTCGAAGCCCTCAATGGTGACGTCGTTGATGAGGGCGGGCCCGGGCCACTCGCGTAACATCTCGATGCCGATGGCACCGACGCCACTTGGGTCGCTGGAGCGGATGGTGACGTCCTCGATCGTGCCACGGTTGTTGGCGATGTAGTCGATGCCGACCGCGCCGGCGTTGCCGGTGCCGACATCGACTATCAGGTTCATGATCGAATGCCGGAAGGCCTGGTTGCCTTCACCGGTCGAGCCGACCGTTGGATTCTCCGACCCGGTCTCGATGACGGGCTTGCTCACGCTGCCGTCGGTGAACCCGGCGGCCGAATCGGCGAGTTTGAGGATCGTCGTGCCCTCGTCCTGGCCGCGAAGGATCATGCCCGACCGCCAGCCCGACGAGAAGCCGCCGGTCGCGACGCGGCTCTGCAGGGTGTCACTGACGTCGTACGTCCCGGCGGGGAAGAACGTCATCTTCGGCTGCGAGTAACGCGACGGCGACGTGTTGATCGCCTCATTGATCGCGGACTGGATGGCGGTCGTGTCGTCGATGCCGTCGTTCGGGATCGCCCCGAAGTCGGTGACATCAACGTAGCCGATGTCGGCGGGCAGATAGCCGTCGCCGCTGAGCAGGCGGCGACACTCGAGCGTCTCGAACGACGCACGCGAAGCGATTTCTAAAGCCACAGAAACTCCAAACGAGGAAGCGGCTCGCCTGACGCTACATGATTCCTTCGGTGCCGTCTCCAGATGAACCGTGCCGCCCACCGAAGCCGACATCTCTCCCTCAGCACCGTCATCTACGACGCGGACGCACCAGATCAAGGCGGGGCGAGGAACGTGGACGGCAAGCCTCCTCCGGCTCGCAAAGCGTCAACATCATCACGGTAGCTAAAGCTGCTCTGCCTTGCAAGCGACGTAAATCGGGATAAACGGGTAATCAAAGCGACCCAAAAAAGATCTGCAATCTTGCAGATTGTTGCTTTCGGCCATCGGGTTCGGTGTACAGTGGGCAATGCGGACAACTCGCATCATGATCAGTGCCGGAAGTGCCGGCGGCCAGTGAAGATCATGGCGGCCTCACGTTCGTTGACGAGGTCGATCGTCATCCGATCGTTGCGGCTGCCGCCGGGTTGGACAAGGGCGGTGACGCCGGCGTCGAGCAAGGCCTCCGGGCCGTCAGAGAACGGGAAAAAAGCGTCGCTGGCGGCAACCGCCCCGCCGCTTCTGTCGCCGGCCTTGCCTATCGCCTGATTGGCAGCGGCGACACGATCAACTTGACCGCCGCCGATGCCGTAGGTGCCCTGTCGGCCGCCGATGACGATCGCGTTGCTCTTGACGTGCTTGCACGCCAGCCAATTGAACCGCATCGCCGCCAGCTCGTCGTCCGTCGGCTGTCGTTCGCTCACCACGTTCCACTCCTCGTCCACGAGCCCGACCAGGTCCCGCTCCTGAAGTAGCAGGCCGCCGCTGATCGGGTGAAAGAGGAGGCGGTCTTCCCGCACCGGCTCGCTGAGCGGCCCTGTCTCGAGTAGGCGGACGTTCGTCCACCGCTCCCGCAGAGCCGCCAAGGCAGCGGGCTCAAATCGCGGGGCGAGGATCACCTCGAGGAACTTCTTTCCTTCGGCCAGCCGCCCCGCCGTTTCGGCATCGACGGGCTGGTTGAACGCGACGATGCCTCCGAAGGCCGCAAGCGGATCGGAGACGTGGGCGTGCTCGAAAGCGATGGCAAGAGACTCGCCGATGCCGACGCCGCAGGGCGTGGCATGTTTGACGATGCAGCAGGCCGGCTCCGCGAACTCCCGCACGACCGATAATGCCGCGTCCGCATCGAGCAAGTTGATGTAGCCGAGCTCCTTTCCGTGCAGCTGCCGGGCACCGGCAACCGTCCCCGCCTCGCCCTGCTTCTCCTCCGTGTCGTCGACGCGGATGAATAGCGCCGCGCGCTGGTGCGGATTCTCTCCATACCGCAGCGGCTGCCGGAGCTTCCACTCGCCGTTGACGCCATCGCCGGGATCATCCAGAGGGCTCGTTGCCGAACGCAGCTGGGTGTATTGCGTGTCCCTGCTGGGCGGCTTCGTGAGGAGGTAGTCCGTGATTCGGCGGTCGTAGTCGCTGCAGTATCCGAATGCGTCGCCCGCGAGCCTGCGGCGAGTTGCATGTGTCGTCGCCCCGCCGTTGGCTCGCATCTCGTCGAGCAGCGGCATGTACTCGTCGGCCCGCATCACCACCGTGACACGCTCATGATTCTTCGCTGCCGCCCGGATCATGGCGGGCCCGCCGATGTCGATGTTCTCAACGGCTTCGGCGTCTGTCACGCCTTGCTTCGCGACCGTCTCCGCGAACGGGTAAAGGTTGACGCACAGCAGGTCGATCGGCTCGATCCCCTGGCCAGCGAGCACGGCCTCGTCCTGCGGCAGCCGCGCCAGGAGGCCTCCGTGGATTCGGGGGTGGAGCGTCTTCACGCGGCCGTCCATGATCTCCGGCGACTGGGTTATGTCGGAGACGTCCCGCACGGGCAGGCCAGCATTGCGTAGAGCCTCCGCCGTGCCGCCCGTGCTGAGCAACTCGCATCCGAACTCGTTCACCAGGGCCCGTGCGAACGGCTCGAGCCCGGTCTTGTCGCTCACGCTGAGCAGGGCACGCTTGACGATGACGCTGTTCTGATCCGGATTGGGCGAAGGCATGGTGCGTGACGAGCGAGCCGAGGGATGGTGTGTAGACACGTGTTCCACGTGGAACAGCAGCCTGGAACGAGTAGTGTCGCCTACCTGTTCCACGTGGAACAGGTACGTCAAGATCAATCAAGCTTCACGTTTAGCCGCTCCATGAGTTTGTCGAACTGTTCCGCGTTCTTGACGTGGAGCGTCATCTTGTAGCCGTTTCGGCCGGCGGCGGCGATGGTACATCGGCTGCCGATCTGGCCGCCGAGCGTGTCGCTCAGGCGACGCAAGTATTCCACCCGACCGGCGTCGGCGGAACGCGTCGGCGGGGCATCGGCGTCTTGCGGCTTGGCAGCGTCGACCAGGCGCTCCACCGCCCGCACGCTCATGCCGCCTTGCACCGCCAGCCTCGCAATTCGCTCCTGCTCGTTCGGATCGTCTAGCCCTGCCAAGACCTTCGCGTGGCCGAGCGACAGCTGGCCGTCTCGCAGCATCGCCAGCACCGCCGGCGGCAGATCGAGCAAGCGAACGTGGTTGGCGATCGTGCTCCGGTCCTCGCCCAGCCGCTCCGCCAGCTTCGGCTGCGACAACTTGAGCTGGCCCATCAGCTCCCGATACGCCTCTGCACGATCCACCGGGTTCAAGTCCTCTCGCTGCACGTTCTCGACCAACGCCATCTCCGCTTGCGCGTCGCTCTTCACGTCTCGCACGACCACCGGCACCGTCTTCAGCTCCGCCAGTTTCGCCGCCCGAAGACGACGCTCGCCGGCGATCAACTCGAACCGGTCTCCCGCGGCCGGGCGGACGACCAGGGGCTGAATGACGCCGTTCGACTTCAAGCTCGCCGCCAGCTCCGCCAATGCCGCAGGCCCCATCGCCTTCCGCGGCTGATGGGGATTCGGCGAGATGCGGTCCACCGCCACGTCCATCGACCGGCCGCCCGCGACCACAGGTGATGGAGCTACCGCGTCCTCCACCTTCTCCGGCTCCGCCTCGTCGACCTGCAGCAGGTCACTCAGCCCACGCCCAAGCCGGCTACGACCTTCCTTCGCCTTTGTCTTCGCCATACTCCGAACCTAGGCGGCCTGAGCATTCCCCGCAACAACAAGGCTCCTCACCGCACCAACGACCAAACATTTACCTACCAATCTAGCGCGCTTTGCTGCTGGAACTGAAGCCACACGACCGGCAGCGGCGGGGCGGACGCGACTACTATCTCAGAGACGCCGCCCGCTTCGGCAGCGTCGTCTGCTCTCCTCCGCCCGCACTGTCATGCCCTACACGCTCGAAGAAGCTCCGCCCGAACTCCTGCCGCGCGACCTTGCCCCTGACGGCGAGGACTTGGGCACCGGCTCCAACCGCTGGACGCTCAACTTCGGCCCCCAGCACCCGGCGACGCATACCGCGCGCCGCCTCGTCCTCGAACTCGACGGCGAACGCGTCGTCAAGTGCACGCCACACATCGGCTACCTGCACTCGGGCTTCGAGAAGCTCGGCGAGCACCTCAACTACAACCAGTACGTCACGATCGTCGATCGGATGGACTACTCGGCCCCGATCTACAACGAGTTGGCCTGGTTCGACGCGGCCGAGCGACTGATGGGGATCGAGCTGACGCCGCGGTGCAAGGCGTTGCGGACGATTGCCGGCGAGCTCGGGCGGATCCAGAGTCACCTGCTTTGCGTCGCCGCCGTGGGTTTGGACTTAGGCGCATTCACGAGCTTCCTGTACGGCTTCAACCAGCGGGAATTCATCTACGACATCGTCGAGTACCTGAGCGGTCAGCGGTACCACACCGGCTGGTGCCGGGTCGGTGGCCTGAACCAGGACCTGCCGGACGAGTCGACGTTCGTCAATATGATGAAGAAGTTCATCAACGAGAGCCTGCCCGAGGCCGTCGGCGACATGGAGAAGCTGCTGAACCGCAACCGGATCTTCGTCGAGCGAACCCGCGGCATCGGCTACCTGAGCCAGGACGAGGCCGTTGCGTGGGGCGTCACCGGCCCGATGGCACGGGCCAGCGGCGTGAAGCGGGACCTGCGGAAGGAGGAGCCGTACCTCTGCTTCGCCGACAACTGGGACGGCGAAGGGGCGGAAGCACCGGAGTTCAAGGTCCCGACGACCGACATCGGCGACGTCTACGCGCGGTTCCTCGTCCGCTGTGAAGAGATCAAGCAGTCGGCCCAGATCATTCGCCAGCTCATCGACAAGATCCCGACCGGTCCCGTGAACGAGAGCCCGGAGGGCAAGGAAGTGCTGCCGCCGAAGGATCAGGTCTACGGCAGCATCGAAGGCCTGATCCAGCACTTCGAGCTGATCATGACTAACCGCGGCTTCGAGGCCCCGCGCGGCGAGGCCTACGGCCGCATTGAGTCCGCCAATGGCGAGCTCGGTTACTACATCGTCAGCGACGGCACGAACGTCCCTTGGCGAGTCCGGACGCGGCCGCCGATCTTCGTGAATTACCAGACGTTTCCGAAGCAGATCGAGGGCCACAGCATCAGCGATGTCGTGGCGGTGCTCGGCAGCATCAACGTCATCGCGGCGGAGCTGGATCGGTAGGGCAGCGTCGCGAGCAGAGCTTGCCGTCGCGGATGTCCCGTTGCATCAGTCGCAGTCACGATAGCGGTTCTCGGGCACGTGCGTGTAGGATCGTTGCATGTCGCTGACCGAGATCCAGACGTTGATCCACTCGCTCGATGACGCGGACCGTAGTGCACTTCTGCACTGGCTTCGGGAGCTGGATTGGCAGGCGTGGGATCGTCAATTCGAGGAGGACGTCGAGGCGGGTCGCCTCGACCACCTGGCGGACGAGGCGCTGGAAACTGATCCCGAGGAACTCGAGGACCTTTTCGAGGGCCTGAAGCGGCGAGCAGAGGAAGCCGTCCAGGAGTCAGCTCCCACGAAAGCTCCATTCTCGGCCACTTGAAACATCGCGCCGTACCCAGCTTCTGGCAGTATTTCGGTCGCTTGCCGCCGGAGGAGCAGGAACGGGCAAGACGCAACTTCCAGCGTCTTCGTCGAGCGCCGGACCATCCGAGCCTGCGATTCAAGCGGGTCGGGCGCTTCTGGTCGGCCCGCTGCGGCAAAGACTACCGGGCTCTCGCCGTGCGGAAGGGCGATGAGCTACGCTGGTTCTGGATCGGTCCGCACGCCACGTACGACAAGCGACTCTCGCGTTCCTGACGTGCCGCGCCCGGCCGTCGCTACACTCGCCGCCACATGGCCTGGATTGCCGAAGATCCCCGCCGTGCCCGCCTTGACGCCGGGCAGCCGCTGCTGACGGACGACCTCAAGCAGCACATCGCTGACGTCTACTTTCCGCGCTACCCGACCAAGCGGGCCTGCCTGCTGCCGGCCTTGCACCTCGTCCAGCACGAGTACGGCCACATCGACCCGCAAGCCCTCCGCGAGATCGGCGAGTTCCTCGAAGTCGCCCCGGCCGAAGTCTTCGACACAGCCACGTTCTACGAAGAGTACTGGCTGCGGCCCAAGGGCAAGTACCTTGTCGCCATCTGCCGCAGCCTCGCCTGCGAAATCGTCGGCAGCAACGCCATCATCGAACGCCTGCTCGGCAAGATGGACCTGCTCGACGTCGGCGAGACCACCGACGACGGCCGGTTTACCCTTGTCGCCCTCGAATGCCTCGGCTCCTGCGGCACGGCCCCGGTCGCGCTCGTGAACGACGTCCTGCACGAGGACATCACCGCCGATTCGATCAGCGACTTCCTCGACACGCTGCCGGACGACCCGCACGACTACACGGACCCGTCGATCGACTTCGACGTCCCGCACACGAACCCCGCCAACGCCGCCGGGGCCGAATTGCACGGCTACGAGAAGCCCGCCGCCGGCGGCGGGTAAGTCGGCTCCAGAATTGCCTCGACGCGAATTGCCGGTCACACGAAGAGACGCGCCAACGGGATCTTCAGAAACCCGTTCCACGGCACTTCGATTTCCTCAGGAGCGGCGCCCTGAGCAGCCTCGACGTAGTCGGACCCAACGAGCCGCAGGCAGATCAGCGACCGGTCCGCGTGCGACAGTAGCCAGTAGTGCGGCACACCCGCCTCGGCGTACCACGCACGCTTCGTCCGCCGATCGTGCTGTTCCGTGCCGACGCTGATCGACTCGATGATGAGCGCCGGCGTTACGTAGACCGGGTGATAGCCGCTACGTGATGTCGGACGACTCGCCTCTTCCGTCGCCTGCTGTCGCTCCTGCTCGGCGGTCAGGAGCAGGGCGTCCGGCCGGGGCACGCGATCGTCGCGAAGGAGAAGATCGACCTCCGTGTGCACCGTCGCTTCGATACGCTCTGCGAGCAGGTGCGCCTCCACCAGCCGGCGAAGGCGACTGAGCGGGCGGACGGTCTGCAGGCCCTGCGACGGCAAGTCAATCAGGATACCGTCAGCGATTTCCGTCCGGCGATCGCCCAGACTCTGGCGAACGTCATCATCGTAGTAGTCCGCGATCGTCCAGTCCAAACTGCCCAGCAGCCGACGGCGGGGCGGGGCGGGTGCAGCGACGGCGACGGGCACGCCGGATGGTACACGATTCAGCTGCCGCGGAGGGCGAGGATCAGCTCGACTTCGCCGGTGGGGCGGTCGACTTTGCGGCTGATGACCTCGGCGGATTCGCCGGCGTCGGCCATGTCGTAGATGGCGTGGTGGTGGTCAAGCGCCGCCAGGCCGCTTTCGGCCGGGCCGCTCTTGCCGGCGGCGACGGCGTCGGCGAGTTCGCCGGCCAGGGCAGCGGCGGGGCGGTCGGCAGCCTCGATAAAGCCGGCGGATTCAAGTCGAGACGATGCGGCCTCGGCCCGTGCGAGCAACGCTTCGAGCTTCGCCGCCTTCGTGTCGAGCTGGCTGCCGATCTCGCGCGAGAGCTTTTCGAGGTCGAGCACGAGCGACTGCATCTGCCGCTCGGCCGCCCGTTCGCCTGCGAGGCTCGTCCGTTTGCCTGGCGTCGGCGTCGCCAAAGGGTCGGGCCGCTTGGCCTT